>JAOUIL010000089.1 GCA_029883975.1 Betaproteobacteria bacterium | reverse complement strand
GCGAAGGCGAGCATGCCGCCCGCGAGCAGCGCGGTGCCGAGGCTGGGCAGCAGCACGTGGCGCAGCGTCTGGAAGGCGTCCGCGCCGAGGTCCATCGAGGCCTCGATCAGCGAGGGGCTGGTGCGGCGCAGGCGCGCCACCGCGTTGTTGTAGACGACGACCACGCAGAACGTCGCGTGGCCGACGACGATGGTCCAGAAGCCGAACGGGATGCCGCCCAGGCCGTAGGCGGAGCGCAGCGCGATGCCGGTGACGATGCCCGGCAGCGCGATCGGCAGCACGAGCAGCAGCGACACCGCCTCGCGGCCGAAGAAGCGCGTGCGCGCGAGCGCCAGCGCGGCGAGCGTTCCCAGCACGAGCGCGAGCGCGGTGCTCACCGCGGCGACCTGCAGCGACAGCTCGATCGCCTGCCAGACGTCGGGCCGCTCCCAGGCCACGCCGAACCATTTCGTGGTCAGCCCGGGCGGCGGGAAGACGTAGGTCTGGTCCTCGCTGGAGAAGGCGTACAGGAAGATGAACAGCATCGGCACGTGCAGGAAGGCCATGCCGGCGAGCGCGGCGGCCTGCAGCGCGCGCGGTGCGCGCGGCGCGGCGTCAGAGCGCATCGAAGGCCCCCATGCGCTTGGCGACCGCCAGGTAGACGGCCATCACGGTGATCGGCACGAGCGTGAAGGCCGCGGCGAGCGGCACGTTGCCGGCGGTGCCCTGCTGCAGGTATACGACCTGGCCGAGGTACAGCGACGAGTCGCCGATGATCCCCGGGATGATGTAGTCGCCGAGCGTCAGCGAGAACGTGAAGATCGAGCCGGCGATGACGCCGGGCAGCGCGAGCGGCAGGATGACCTTGCGGAAGGTCGCCGCGTCGTGCGCGCCGAGGTCGGCCGAGGCCTCGATCAGGCTCTGCGGCACGCGCTCGAGCGCCGCCTGGATCGGCAGGATCATGAACGGCAGCCAGATGTAGACGAAGACGATGAACGTGCCGAGCGAGGAGATCGACAGCGACGGCCCGCCGATGCCCGGCACGGCCAGGATCCCCTGCAGCAGCCAGGAAAGGCCGGCCTCGGCGAACATCCAGTTCACCACGCCCTCCCTGGCGAGCAAGAGCTTCCAGGCATACACGCGCACCAGGTAGCTCGACCACAGCGGCAGCATGACGCCCAGGTAGAGCGCCGCGCGTACCCAGCCGCGCGTGTAGCGCGCCATCAGGTAGGCGATGGGGAAGGCGACGAGCGCGCAGCCCACGGTCACCGCCGCGGCCATGCCCACGGTGCGCGCGATTACGTCGCGGTTGGCGGGCGCGGCGAGCTCGACGAAGTTCTTCAGCGTGAACTCGCGCTTGATCACGCCGGAGAACTCGTCCAGGCCGTAGAAGCTGTTGGCGAGCAGCGCGAGCAGCGACCCGCAGTAGACGATGCCGAGCCACAGCAGCGGCGGCGCGAGCAGCAGCGCGAGCGCCAGCCCGCGCCGGCCGTAGAGCGTGGTGGAGAGGCTGCGGGCGAGCGCGCTCACGCCGGGCCCTGCGGGATGCGGTGGCAGGCCTCCTCTGGCCAGGAGAGCGTCACCTCGGCGCCGAGCGCGAAGTCGCGGCGCGCGGTGTTGACCAGCAGCTCCGTGCGGTCGCCCACGTCCACGATGTAGCGGATGAAGGCGCCCAGGTACTCGACCTCCTTCACCACGCCCGGCACGGCGCCGGGACGGCGCGCTTCGATGCGGATGCGCTCGGCGCGCAGCATGACCGCGCCTTGCGCGCCGGTGAGCCGCCGCGCGGCCGCGCCTTCCAGGAGATTGCCCGATCCCACGAAGCCGGCGACGAAGCGCGTGGCCGGCCGGTCGTAGATCTCCTCGGGCGTGCCGATCTGCTCGACGCGCCCGCGGTCGAACACGCACACGCGGTCGCTCATGGAGAGCGCTTCCTGCTGGTCGTGCGTGACGAACACGAACGTGATGCCGACCTGGCGCTGCAGGGCCTTCAACTCGACCTGCATGCTCTCCCGGAGCTTCAAGTCGAGCGCGCCGAGCGGCTCGTCGAGCAGCAGCACGCGCGGCCGATTGATGAGCGCGCGCGCCAGCGCCACGCGCTGGCGCTGCCCGCCCGAGAGCTCGGCCGGGCGGCGCGCGCCGGTGCCGGGCAGGTGCACGAGCTCGAGCATCTCGTCGGCGCGCCGGTAGCGCTCCTCGCGCGCCACGCCGCGCACCATGAGGCCGTAGGCGACGTTGTCGCGCACGCTCATGTGCGGGAAGAGCGCGTAGTCCTGGAACACCGTGTTCACGTCGCGCGCGTAGGGCGGCAGGCGCGTCGCGTCCGCGCCGTGGATGCGCACGCGGCCGCGCGTCGGGAACTGGAAGCCGCCGATCATCCTCAGGCACGTGGTCTTGCCCGAGCCCGAGGGGCCGAGCAGGGTGAAGAACTCGCCCTCGCGCACCTCCAGGCTCACGCGATCGACGGCGACGAACTGGCCGAAGGCGCAGCTCACCTCCTCGAACGCCACCGCGGCGGTCATGGCGCGCAGCTCCCCAAAAACAAGCGCCCGCGGCGTTTCAGGCCGCGGGCGCGCGTGGCTTGCCTAGCGGCCGCCCAGGACCGCGATGTAGTCCGACACCCAGCGGTAGTACGGCACGCACTTGCCGCCCTGCGTCTTGCAGTTGGCGACCGGCGTGCGCCAGAAGTGGATCTTGTCGAAGCTGTTCAAGCCGTGGCGCGCGCAGCCGTCGTCGCCGAGCAGCTTGTTGCCCTTGCACGCCTCCAGGCGCACCGGCACCGCGCCGAACCAGGCGGCGAGGTCGCCCTGCAGCTTGGGATTGATCGAGTGCTCGAGCCACTTGTAGGCGCAGTTCGGGTGCTTGGCGCCGGCGTGCATCATGGTGGTGTCCGCCCAGCCGGTGACGCCTTCCTTGGGCACCACGGTGGCCACCGGGCGGTTCTTGGACTTCAGGATGTTCGCCTGGAACTGCCAGGCGGAGGACGCGACGAAGCCCTCGTTGGTGAAGTCGTCGATCTGCACGAAGGCGTCGTGCCAGTAGCGCGCCACGAGCTTCCTTTGCTGGCGCAGCAGCGCGAGCGCGGCCTTGTACTGGTCCTCGTTCAGCTCGTAGGGATCCTTGATGCCGAGCGCCGGGTTCTTGGTCATGAGGTAGAGCGCCGCGTCGGCGATGTAGATCGGGCCGTCGAAGGCCTGCACGCGGCCCTTGTTCGGCTTGCCGTCGGGCAGGTTCATCTCCTCGAACACCACCGCCCAGGAGTCGGGCGCCTGCTTGAACACGTTGGTGTTGTACATCAGCACGTTGTAGCCCCACTGGTAGGGCACGCCGTAGTGCTTGCCGCCCACGGTGTGCCAGGGCGCGTTCTGCAGGCGCTTGTCCACCTTGCCGTAGCTCGGCACGAGCTTGGTGTTGATCTCCTGCACGCGCCCGCCGGCGACGAGCCGCAGGCTCGCGTCGCCTGAAGCGGTCACCAGGTCGAAGCCGCCCTCGTTCATTAGCGCCACCATCTCGTCCGATGTGTTCGCCGTCTTCACCTGCACCTTGCAGCCGGTGGACTTCTCGAAGCCCGTGACCCAGTCGAAGTTCTTGTCGGTGGCGCCGCGCTCGATGTAGCCGGGCCAGGCGACGATGTCGACGCGGCCCTCGCCCTTGCCGACCGACTGGCGCGGCCCGGCGGCGTACGCGGCGGTGACGGCGAAGGCGGCGGCGAGCGCGAGCGCGCCGCCCAGGGTCCTGTGGCTGTTCTTCATGGCCTCTCCTCTGTCGGGTGGAACTGCGGGTTTGCGCGCGCCGAGCCTACCAGAACGCCGGGCGCGTGAGGAGCGCAACCGGCGCCGCGGGGGCGCCGGCGCGGATGCGCCGCGACTGCTGCAGCAGCTCCTCCCACAGCCCCTCGGTGTCCTTGCGGAACACGACCTCCAGGTCGGCGTCGATCACCGACCACAGCCCCTTGTCGATCTCGGCGCGCAGCTCGCCCGGGCGCCAGCCCACGTAGCCCACGTAGTAGCGCGCCTCGTTGGGCGTGGCCTCGATGATCTGGTCGATGGTGTTGGCGCGGAACGCCATGTACAGCTGCTTCATGATGGGCACCGAGCCCGCGCCCGGGTTGTCGTCGGCCTTGACCAGCGCCACCAGCGCGCCGCGCGAGAACGGGCCGCCGTAGTACACCGGATCCACGACCTTCTTCGAGGGGGCGTGCTCGGGGAAGAGGCTCCCCAGCGAGCGCCGCGTGGGGCGGTTGAGGATCACGCCGACGTGGCCGCCGCTCGGTACCGGGGCGGCGATCAGCACCGTCTGCCGGTAGTCGAGGTCGCGGAACATCGGGTGCGCGACGAGCAGCACCGCGGCGGGCTCCTGCGCCTGCGCCGACGGCGCCGCCAGGGCGCAGAGCAGACCAGCCAGACCAGCGAGTGTTCGCAGGGCACTCACGAGGACGATTGTAGCGCGACCGACGGGATTCTCGTCCGCGGCCCGGTGGCCTTGGCCACCAGTTCCTCCCACAGCCCGTCCATGTCCGCGCGAAACAGCAGCGCCTCCTCGGCCGGCAGCACGTACCACGCGTCGCTCTCGAGCTCGGCCTCGAGCTGACGCGGCATCCACGCGGAAAACCCGGAATAGAGCCGGTAGCTTCCACCCTCGCCGGCGGTCAGCCGGTCGATGGTCTGCGGATGCATGGTCAGGTATACGTTCTTCAGCACGTGGAAGGCCGGCGCCTGCGGCGGCTCGCCGGCGGCAAACAGCGCCACCACGCTGTGCGGCAGCACCGGGCCGCCGAACCACAGCGGCCGGCCGCCGTGGCGCGCGGGCGCGGGCTTGTTGAGGATCACGCCGAGCGTCTGGCCGTCCTCGAGCTGCGTGACCAGCACCACGCTGCGCGCGAAGCGCTCGTCCTGCATGCCGGGGCGCGCCACGAGCAGCACGCCGTTGGCGGGCTGCTCCTGCTGCGCGGCCGCCGGCGCGGCGGCGACGAGGAGCGCGAGCGCGGCCGCGCGCAGCACGGCACTCATGCGCGACGCGCGGGGGAGGCGAGCACCTGCGGGTTCACCACGTGGATCGGCGCGCCCGCGGCCCAGGCGAGGATCTGGTCGAAGATGTCGGCGAACTGGATCTCGTACTCGTCGCGCGACACGTAGCCGATGTGCGGCGTGGCGACGACGTTGTCCAGCGCGAGCAGCGGCTCGGCGGCCGGGTCGCGCACCGGCTCCTGCTCGAAGACGTCCACCGCGGCCATGCCGGGGCGTCCCGCGCGCAGCGCGGCGAGCAGCGCGCCCGGCGCGACGAGCCCCGCGCGGCTCGTGTTGACGAGCAGCGCGTCGGGCTTCATGCGCGCCAGGTCCGCCGCGCCGACGATGCCGCGCGTCGCGTCCACCAGGCGCAGGTGCAGCGACAGCACGTCGCAGGCGGCGAAGAAGGCCGCCTTGTCGGCCTGCACCGCGTGGCCGTCGGCGCGCGCGCGCTGCGCGGCGGCCTCGCGCGAGTGCGCGAGCACCTCCATGCCGAACGCCTTGCCGTAGCCCGCGACCACGGCGCCGATGCGCCCGTAGCCGAAGATGCCGAGCGTCCTGCCGCGCAGGCTGGCGCCCATGCCGCTTTGCCAGCGGCCTGCCTTGAGCGAGGCCACCTGCTGGGGGATGCGGCGCATGGCCGCGAGCACGAGGCCCCAGGTGAGCTCGGCGGCGGCGTAGGAGGGCGTGTCCGGATGCTGGCCCGAGGACACCACGATGCCCAGGCGCGTGCAGGCGTCCACGTCGATGTGCGGGTAGACGCTGCGCTGGCTGATGAGCTTCAGCTTCGGCAGCCGCTCGAGCAGCGGCGCGCGCACCTGCGTGCGCTCGCGGATCAGCACCAGGCACACGGTGTCGGCGAGGCGCGCGGCGAGCGCGTCCACGTCCTGCACGTGGTCGTTCCAGACGGTCACGTCGTGGCTCTTGAGCTTGGCGAAGGCGCGCAGCGTGCGCACCGTGTCGTGGTAGTCGTCGAGGACGGCGATCTTCATTTCGCGGGGGGTCCTTTCAGCTCGATGACGTTGCCCTCGGGATCGTCCACGTACAGCGACGGCCCTTCGCCGCCGGCGCCGTAGCGCGTCTCCAGCGGCCCGGCGCTCGCGCCGTGCGCGCGCAGCTGCGCGCGGATGGCGCCTTCCTCGAAGGGCTCCACGCGCAGGCAGAAATGGTCGAGGTTGCGGCCTTCCCTGCCGGGCGCCGCGCCGCCCACGCGGCCGAGCGGGCCGTCCACGGGCACCAGGTCGATGAGCGCGTCGCCCGCGCGCAGCTGCACCAGGCCCAGGCGCTCGACGCGGCGCTCGACCGTGCAGCCGAGCGCGCCGCAGTAGAAGGCGAGCATGCGCTCGAGGTCCACGACGCGCAGCACCAGGTGGTCGAGCCCGCGCAGCGGGATCATGGGGGCGGCCGACGGCGCGCGAAGCGGAAGTCGCAATGG
This sequence comes from Betaproteobacteria bacterium, assembly GCA_029883975.1. Taxonomy (GTDB): domain Bacteria; phylum Pseudomonadota; class Gammaproteobacteria; order Burkholderiales; family SG8-39; genus JAABQT01. The sequence goes on along the minus strand of JAOUIL010000089.1, from coordinate 4,377 downwards.
CTGGCGCCTTCCATGAGGGTCTGCGTGCGCTCGAGCGCCAGGCCGGGATTGAAGCCCTGCACCATGGCGAAATCGCGGTTGCAGTGAAACAGGTACCCGAGCTCGGGCAAGCCCAGCTCCTGGTAGTACTCGGCATAGCGGCAGCGCGTGACGTTGAAGTCGAGCGTGTGCGCCGATTTCGCCACCGGCTCGATGCCGAGGCTGCCGCCCGCGGCCCAGACGCCGGACACCTTCTCCATCGCCGCGAGGTCGTCGCCGTACTGCCGCGCCCAGCGCTCGCCGTCCTGGCGCGCGAGCTCGATGATCACCTCGCGCGCGATCTCGTTCGCGCGCGCCTTGCCGATCGCGCGCTGGAACGCCTGCACCATGGGGATCAGGACCCCCGCCTCGATCTTGCGGCGCTCCAGATGCGTGATGCTCGGTTGCGACATGCCTGCCTCCCGGTTGAGGCCGCCGGCGCCGAGTCCCGGACGCGGCGGCGGACGGAGCAAGTGTATCGCCGGCGGCCCGGGGGCAGGCCGCCCGGGGCTCAGGGCTGCGGCATGCTGTGCCACCAGATGCGCGCCTCCGCGCAGAGGTCGCCCGAGAAGGCGGCTTGCAGCACGCCGTCGAGGACCATGCGCGGCAGGGGATCGCCCGGCTTGCGCGGGGGCAGGCCCGTGCCCGTGGACCTGGCCCAGATCTGGAACAGCTCCTCGGATGCCACCTGGTAGGTGACGTGCCAGTGCGCGATGCCCGCGCCGGCCGTGCTCGCCAGGACCTCGAACGTGACGCGCACGTCCTCCTGGAGCTTCACCCGTTTCCAGTATTCGGCCAGCTGGTCCCTGCCGCGCTGCACCTGGAAGGGGGTGTTGTGGTAGCGGCCCTCGGGCAGGAAGAGCGCGGCGAACATGGATTCGTCGCGCTGCTCCCAGGCCGCCTTGTAGCCTTGCATGAATTGCTCGATGTTCATCTGTGCCTCGCGGATGTGGGGGGGTGGTGGCGTCCGATGTCTCGCCGCATCCTCACGACCCGGCGCGCCTGGAAAGCCACTGGGACAGGAAGATGCGGAAACCTCCCCAGTCGATGACGAGCGGCACCCACGCCCATTGCCAGGTTCCCGCGACCGGCAGCGCCACGACCCCAGCTGCGGCAATGACGCCGCCAAAGATCGGAGCGACCGACGGCGCGTGCTCCTTTCGCACGACCGTAAGCCAGAAGACCATTGCGTTGTATGCAATGAACGCGCCCCCGACCAACAGCAATGCGACCGCAAAGATGAGCTGAGGCCAGTTCACCACTAGTCCGCTCCAGCAAGTGTCCGAACCAAGCTGCCTACGCAATCCGGCTGCCCGCCATGGCCCTGCCGCCTAACGCTTGAGTTCACTCGCGTGCGAAGGCTGGCGCAGCCAGCCGTAGCACGTCCGTGTGGAACGAAGGGTTAGGCGCCATTGTTACAGACACTCGCCAGCGGATGCAATTTCTCAAGTGTTGACGCTAGTTGGTGAAACGCGCTCTCCACGCGCGCACCGTGCTCGCCAGACAGAAAGGACCGACCGAAGACCCGCCGCTCGCTGGCGACGACTGCCGCGATTTCTGCGGAGACGGCCTTGCCATCGAGCAGAGCGCACAGGCGCTCTAGCTCATGCTTGTGGCGTGCGTAGCTGCTCTGCTCGCCAGGTGGCGCCAGCGGTTCTGACGCCTCAAGCGACGAGCGGTACTGCGCGATGAGTTCGCTGACATCGCGCATGGCGCCTAACGTGGCGCTCAGCCGCGCGCCTCAGCGCGTCGGCTGCGGCAGCAGGTTATGCCGCAGTTTGTAGATGGTCCTGCCATCCAGGGAACACCAGCACGGCAGGGTGGCACTTGAGCGCCTTTGCGAGCACCTTGGCGCGCTCGACGCCCAGGCGAACGCGGTCGTTCTCGATCGCGGAAAGAGTGGCCTGCGCGATACCCGTACGCTCCGCGAGTTGGTTCTGGCTCAAGCCTTGGAGCTCGCGGACGATGCGCACGGACTCGCCCACCGAGACGGTGACTCGCTTCTTCGCGGGACGGAACTGACTCATCTACGGTCTCCGATAGTCATGGGCGGTGATCGATATCACCTGAAACAGCTGCTCCTCAGGCACGGTGCGGTAAATGACTCGCCATTGGAGCCCGAGACGAGACGAGCGATGGCCCTTCCACTCTCCCGAAAGGGCTTCGTCGTTGAAGCCCCTGATGAGCCGCAACCCGGGCGGACCGGACAGCATCGCGATGTCCTTCCATTTCTCGTACCGCTTGAGGATCTCCCGCGGCGCCGACGACAGCTGCTTGTCGACCCGGCGGTGCTCCTCGATGTGCCACATGCAGCATTGTGTCTATACCAAATATGGCATGTCAAGCCCGGTCGTCCTCTGCGGCATAACGTTCGCAGCCACAGGCGCGCGCCCGGTGAGCCTTGCAGAGCACGGAACTCGCGCGCGCGTCCGCGTGGGCTGCGCTGTTAGCGCGCAGACTGCCTTGAGCGTGGCCAAGCCCTTGGATCCCGGGCGGTATGCAGCACCCTGAACACAACGATGCGTGAGACCTCGGCGCGGTAGAAGACAGCGTAGGGGAATTGCGAAGTGATCGCGCGCCGTACATCGCCGCGAACCTTCGCAAACATTTCGGGGTAACGCTCGATCGCGTCAAAGGTTGAGGTGACGGCACTGAGAAATCTCTCACCGAGGCCCTCGAGTTGTTCTTCGTAGTACGCGAAGCCGCTCGCAAGGTCTTCCCCGACCCGGCGGCGGTAGACGAGCGGCAGAGACACTAGCGCCGCCGGGCTTCGGCGAGCACCTGGTCTCGAGAAACAACGTCGTCTGGGTTCCGCTCGTGTTCAGCGACAGCCTCGTCTATTGCCGCGCGATGAGCGTCGCCTAGCGGTACGGTCTCCGGGTTCGTAGCCAGACTGACCCAGATGATCTCCGCGATGCGCATGCGCTCTTCGGGAGGCAGCTTCAGGAGTTCTGCAACGTCCGCGTCGCTCATATTGATAGATAGCCTACCACTTCGCTTTCCTGCGCGCTAACGTTCACGCCCACCGGGCGCGAGCGGCGACAAGCTTCGTGAGGCACGGGACGCAACGCGAGCGGGGTCTTCCCCCGTTTTAGTTGACACTCGGTTCATCGGCTCAGCTGTTCAAACGTCGCTGGCGAAACGTAGTTCAACGATGAGTGCAGTCTAGCGCCGTTGTAGAAGGGCAGGTACTTCCTGAGCGCTGCCCGGATCTCGCGATCCCGCTGGTATCTGATGCCGTGATAGGTGTCGGCCTTCATCGAGTTGAAGAAGGATTCAATGAAGGCGTTGTCGGTCACCTTGCCCGGGCGGTTCATGCTTTGCCTGATGCCTAACTGGGCAAGGCGCGCCTTGAACAGGTGTGCCGCGTACTCCACGCCCCGGTCGGTGTGGAAGATGAGCCCCGGCTGGGGCCGGCGGAGGTGGGCGGCGCGGTTCAGGGCCTTTAGCGTGAGCGCCACGTCCTTCCTCGGGCCGTAGGCCCAGCCAAGGATCCTGCGGCTGTACTTGTCCATGACGACCGCCAGGTAGCGGTACAGCAGCCCCACCTTCAGGTAGGTGATGTCGCCTACCCAGACCTGGTCGGGGCCGGTGAGCTCGAGCTCCAGCTGCTCGTTGCGCCCCGCGTCGAAGAAGCTCTGCAGCTTCTTGTTGGTGTAGCGCAGCGTAGCCACCCGCGCCTTGATGCAGTGCGCACGCATCACCCGCGCCACGCGGTTCTCGCTTGCCGTCTCGCCCTGGGTCTTCAGCGCCCGGTGCACCCGCGGGCTGCCGTAGGTGCCGCGGCTTTGCTCGTGCACCCGGCGGATCCTGCCCAGCAGCGCTTGGTTGCGGCGCTCCCGCTCGCTACGCTCGCGCGAGCGCCACTGGTAGTACCCCGCGCGCGTCACCCCGTAGAGCCGGCACATCAGCGTCAGGCGGTGCTTGGTCCGGTTTGCCTCTATGAACCGGAAGACTTCTTCCTTTGTTCCGAAGCAAACCGGATGGCTTTTTTTAGGAGCTCGTGCTCCTCCTTCAGCACCTTGTAGTCGCGCTCGAGCTCCTTGAGCCTCTTGAGCTCGGCCTTGGTCTTCACATCGAGCTTGGCACCCCTGGTCACGATCACCCCGTCGCGTACTTGCTTGCGCCACAGTGACAGCATGAACGGGTGAATGTCCAGCGCTCCAGCCACATCCTTGATCCGCACCCCCGGCAGACTGCTCAGCTTCACCGCAGTCGCCTTGAATCGATCGCCATAGCGATCGACCTTCCTCGGTCCTGCTCTTGCCACTTCACACCTCCAGGCAGTTAGCCCGAGGTGTCAACTAATTCGGGGGAAGCTTGGCGTCGGTCAACAACGCGGTGTTAGGCGTCATATGC
>JAOUIL010000165.1 GCA_029883975.1 Betaproteobacteria bacterium | reverse complement strand
GCTCTACGAGGCCCTGTGCGCGGGCAAGCCCGACCTGGCGGGGGTGCGGTATGGCGTGTTCGGCTTGGGCGACCGTACCTATGCCGAGACCTACAATTTCGGCGGCAAGCGCTTCGACGACATCCTGCAGGCGCTGGGGGCCGAACGGATCGGCGAGCGCTACACCCACGACGCCTCGAGCGGCACGCTGCCCGAGGAAATCGCGCTGGAGTGGGCGCAGTCGTGGGTGGAGAAGGTGCGCGAGACCTACTCGGCGGCGTAGAGCAGGGCGGCGATGCCGGCGAGGCCCGCCGGCAGCGCGAAGCGCTCGAAGACGCCGGCGCGGCCGCGCGCCAGCACGGTCACCGGGATGTCGGTCAGCTCCATCACGCCCTGGGCGATGGACGGGTTGACCCAGCGCAGCCAGGCCGGATGCCGGCCGACGCCGATCATGACCTCGTCCACGGCCTCGCGCTCGGCGACCGCCGCGATGCGCTCCGCGGGCGTGCCGACCTCGGTCATGGCACGAAACGGCACGCCGGCCTGCGCCAGGCGCTCGATGGCCTCGGCCATCGCCGCGCGACTGCGCTCGGCGCGCAGCGCATCGCGGTCGGACCTGCGCGTGAAGCGCGCCACGTGCTGGTGGAAGCGCGGCTGCACGTTGAGCACCAGCGCCTCGAACTTGACGCCGCGGCGCGCGAGCGTCGCGAGATGCTCGACCGGCGCGAGCGCGGCTTGCGAGGCATCGACGGGAATCAGGATCTTCATGGCATCTCCTCTCAGGCTTTCTGCAGCGATTTTTGCGTCAGGGCGCGGCGCTTGCGCAGCCAGGCGAGGCCCAGCGTGCCGCCAACTGCGGCAACGTAGAGCGCATTGACCAGGCCGCGGCGCGCCTCGAAGAACTGCTCCAGGAAGGGCTCGGCGGTGATCATCTTGGCCGCGGTCCAGGCAAGCACCGCGCCGCCCACGTACAGCAGGCTCGGGAAGCGCTCCAGCCAGTGCAGGATCAGGGTCGAGCCCCAGACTACGATCGGAATCGAGATCAGCAGGCCGAGCACCACCAGCAGGATCGAGCCGTGCGCCGCGCCCGCCACCGCGAGCACATTGTCCAGTCCCATCACCGCGTCGGCGATGACGATGGTGCGCATGGCGGCCCAGAAGCTCGCCGCCGGCGCCACGTCGTGCTCGCGCCCGCCGTCGTCTCCCGTCAGCAGGCGATAGGCGATCCACACCAGCAACGCGCCCCCGGCGAGCATCAGGCCGGGGATCTGCAGCAGCCACAGCACAGCCACGGTGAGCGTGGTGCGCACCACCACGGCGCCCGCCGTGCCCCACAGGATAGCCTTGCGCTGGTGCACCTTGGGCAGGTTGCGCGCCGCCAGCGCGATGACGATGGCGTTGTCGCCGGCCAGCACCAGGTCGATCACCACGATCGCCGCCAGCGCCGACCAGAACTCCGCGCTCAGGATCAGTTCCATGTGCCCTCCTTGGCCATGTGGCGCAGTCTGGCGGGCCCGGGGCAGGAAAAAAAATGACAAAAGGCGATGCCATCCATCGCGAATCGCGATGGATGGACGATGCAGGATGCGCCGGACCTGCTATGCTGCCGGTCGCAGTACCCGCAGGGGAGTAGCTTCTTCGCGTGCGGTCGTCATTCCGGGATTCGTCCCCGGTCGCACGGGCAGCGCAACGCTGCAAGCGAGACCTCGGGCCCGGCCCCGCCATGTGGCGCGGCCTGACCTCAGGACTCGACGAAGGAGCTGGCGATGCCCCGTTCCGCCCTACGCCGGTTTTTCCGGCACGGCATGTTCCCGCAGCTCATGGTGTTCGAGGCAGTCGCGCGCCTGGGCAGCGTGACGCGTGCTGCGGAGGAACTGCACCTCGCGCAGCCCACCGTCTCCACGCAGCTGAAGAAGCTTGCCCAGGCGCTCGACGCGACGCTGTTCGAGCAACAGGGCCGGGGCCTCGTGCTCACCCCGGCGGGGCGCGAGCTGCAGGAGGTCTGCGCCGAGCTCTTCGGGGTGCTGGAGCGCGCCGAGTCGCGCCTCGCGGCGCTGCGCGGCACCCAGCCCGAGGTGCTGCGCATCGCGGCGGCGCCGGCCGCCCGCCAGAGCGCCGCGCGCCTGCTGGCGGCGTTCTGTTCGCGCTACCCCGGGGTACAGGCGAGCCTGCACGTCGCGGAGCACGCGCAGCTCGTCGAGCGCATGCATCGGGCGGAGGACGACGTCTACCTGATGGCGCTGGACGGCGAGGCGCCGGACGGCGCTCGATATCGGCAGTGGAGCCTCGCGCACGCGAGCGGGCGGCAGCTCACCCCGCTCGCGCAGCAGTTCGTGCGCGAGGTGCTGCTTGACGGGCTGGGCTTGGACGCGAACAATTCCCAGGCGGGAGTCAACCGGGAAAGCCATGCAACTGTCGAGCGCCGACCATAGCGTCACGCCGCCGCGCATCCAGGCGCCGCGCGACTACAACGCCGCCTGGGACCTGATCGAGCGCAACCTGCGCGCCGGGCGCGGCGCAAAGGTCGCGTTCCACGACGACGCCGGCGCGCTCACCTTCGCGCAGCTCGCCGAGCGCGTGAACCGCTTCGGCAGCGGCCTGCTCGCCATGGGCCTGCGCATGGAAGACCGCGTGCTGATCGCCATGCATGACACCGCCGACTGGCCGGTGGCGTTCCTCGGCGCGATCCGGGCGGGCATCGTGCCGGTGGCTGTGAATACGCTGCTCACCTCCAAGGACTACGAGTACATGCTGTCCGACAGCCGCGCGAAGGCGCTCGTCGTCTCGGAGG
>JAOUIL010000164.1 GCA_029883975.1 Betaproteobacteria bacterium | reverse complement strand
GAATAGAATTTCCCATGGCGACCCTTCCACAATCCGTACGCATCGTAGAAGTCGGCCCGCGCGACGGGCTGCAGAACGAGAAGCGCGAAGTGCCGACGAAGGTGAAGCTCGAGCTGATCGAGCGGCTTGCCGACGCGGGCCTGCCGGCGGTGGAGGCCACCGCGTTCGTCTCGCCGAAGTGGATCCCGCAGATGGCAGACCACGCCGAGGTGCTGGAAGGCATCCGCAGGAAGCCCGGCGTGTCCTACCCGGTGCTCACGCCCAACCTCAAGGGCTTCCAGGCGGCGCACGCGGCAGGCGCCGCCGAGGTGGCGATCTTCGGCGCGGCGTCGGAAGCCTTCTCGCAGAAGAACATCAACTGCTCGATCGCCGAGAGCCTCGAGCGCTTCCGGCCCGTCGCCGAGGCGGCGCGCCAGGCGGGCGTGAAGGTGCGCGGCTACATCTCCTGCGTCCTTGGCTGTCCCTACGAGGGCGAGGTCGCACCGCAGAAGGTCGCTGAGGTCGCCGGCGCGCTCTACGACATGGGCTGCTACGAGGTGTCGCTCGGCGACACGATCGGCGTGGGCACCCCCGGCAAGACCCAGGCGATGATCGAGGCGGTGGCCGCGCGCGTGCCGATGGCGAAGCTCGCAGGCCACTACCACGACACCTACGGCCAGGCGCTCGCCAACATCTACGCCTCGCTCGAACTGGGCGTCGCCACCTTCGACTCCTCCGTGGCGGGGCTCGGCGGCTGCCCCTACGCGAAGGGCGCCTCGGGCAACGTCGCGACGGAGGACGTGGTCTACATGTTGCATGGGCTGGGCATCCGCACGGGCGTCGACCTCGACAAGGTGGTGGACACGGGCCAGTGGATCTGCGGCGTGATCGGCAAGGAGCCCGCGTCCAAGGCCGGCAGGGCGATCGCCGCGAAGAAGCCGCATTGAAGTCGCCCTGCACCAAGGTGTGCGTGATGGACGCCGAGAACCGCTACTGCCTCGGCTGCCGCAGGACGCTCGAGGAGATCGCCCGCTGGAGCGAGATGACCGACCGGGAGCGCGAGCAGGTGCTGGCGCAGCTTGCCGCACGCAAGGAGCCACAGCCGTGCCCCCGGTGACCTTCTATTTCGATTTCGTCTCGCCCTACTCCTACATCGCCTTCAAGCGCCTGCACGCGCTGCCGCCCGGCGCGACCGTGGAGCTCAAGCCGGTGCTGTTCGCCGCGCTGCTCAACCACTTCGGCAACAAGGGGCCGGCGGAGATCCCGATCAAGCGCCGCTGGACCTACCGCTGGTGCACGTGGTGGGCAAAGGAGCTCGGCATCCCTTTCCGCTTTCCCGCTTCGCACCCGTTCAATCCGCTGCACCACCTGCGCCTGGCGATCGCGGCCGGCGTGACGCGGGAGGCGGTGAGTCGCATCTTCGACGCGGTCTGGACCACCGGCGCGGAGGCGACCGAGCCGCGCGCATTCGCGGCATTGGCGAAGTCTCTCGGCGTGGACGAAGCGCGCCTCGCCGCGCCCGAGGTGAAGGACGCGCTGCGCCGGAACACCGAGGAGGCGATCGCGCGCGGCGTGTTCGGCGTGCCGAGCTATGAGGCGGACGGCGAGATCTTCTGGGGCGCGGACGCGATTGGCTTCGTCAACGCGTTCCTCGCCGACCCCGCGGCGCTGCGAAACGACGAGATACACCGCGCCGACGGACTGCCGGTCGGCGCGGCACGCAAGGCCTAGCTCAGAATTCGACCTTCTCGCCGGGCTGCGGGACGATCACGCGGGTCGCGGTGGTCCCCAGCGCCTGCTTGAACTCGTCGGGCGTGCCCTTGAGCACCGGGATCGTGCCGTAGTGCATCGGGATGACGAACCTCGGCTTCAAATAGCGGTTGACGGCGATCGCCGCGTCCTTGGGGCTCATCACGAAGTGCCCGCCGATCGGCATCAGCACGAGATCGGGCTTGTACAAGTCGGCGATCAGCGCGAGATCGCCGAACAGCCCCGTGTCGCCCATGTGGTAGATCCTGAAGCCGTTCTCCATCTCGAGCACGTAGCCGACCGGCTCGCCGCCGGGGTGGGTGGCGGCCTTGCCCGTGGCGGGGTCCTTCCACACCAGCTCGGAGGAATGCTCGGCGCGCGTCGCCGTGATCTTGACGCCCCCCGCCCCGAAGGGCTCGATGGTGCCGCCCTTGCCGAAGCGCGGCGCGAGCTTCTCCGGCAGGATGCCCAGCGTGGCCACGGTATTGCCCAGGCCCGCAGGACCGTACATCGGCGCGTTGTGCATCTTGGCGAGGTCCGGCGCGTCGGCGAAGTGGTCGAAGTGCGCGTGCGTGACGAGGATCAGGTCGATCTTGCCGACCGACTCCAGCCCCTTGAAGCCCGCCGGCGTCTTCGGGTTGGTCCGCATCCACGGGTCGATCATGATCACCTTGCCGCCCGGCGTGGTGATGCGGAATGCGGCCTGGCCGAGCCACAGCACCTCGGTCTTCTTCTCCTGCGCGAAAGCCGCGCCCGTCAACAGCGCGAGCGCAACGGCAAACAACGTCCTCAGCATGCCTTCTCCTCCTCGTTGAGTAGCTTCAGGTGTACTTGCGCGTATCGTCGATGACCTTGCCGTCGTTCGGCAGGCTGCCCGGCGCCACCAGCTCCACCTCGCCGCGCAGCTTGGTGACGTCGCGAATCGAGGCGACGATCGCTTCAGCGAGACCGGCGGATGGCTCGCGCACCTCGCACTTCAGCGTCATCTGGTCGTTACCCGTCTCGCCAGCGACGACCAGGCGCGCCTTCACCACCTCCTTGTGGCGCCCCACCACCTCGCTCACCTGCTTGGGCGTCACGAACATCGCGCGCACCTTGGTCGTCTGGTCCGCGCGCCCCATCCAGCCCTTGATGC
>JAOUIL010000163.1 GCA_029883975.1 Betaproteobacteria bacterium | reverse complement strand
GAGGTCGAGGACGCGCACGGGCAGGACGCGTACCAGACCGAGGGCGGCTACGCCGAGCAGCTGCGCGAAGCGCTGGAGGATGCGCGCGAGGAAGCGGCAAAGGACGAGGAGGAGGAGGGCGCGGGAGAAGGCCAGGAGAACGAAGAAGCAACCAAGGCTGGCAAGTAGCGGTACGCGCTGAAGCAGGATCGCCGGGCCTCGCGCCCGGCGTTTTTTTTTGCTACAACCCCCACGTGCCCTTCGACTTCGACGCGCCGGTCGACCGCGCCGGCACCTGGTCGTCGCGCTGGGAGCGCTACGCCGGGCGCGACGTCGTCCCGCTCTGGGTCGCCGACACCGACTTCCGCGCGCCCGATTGCGTCCTCGCGGCGCTCGGCGCGCGCCTCGCCCACGGGGTTCTCGGCTATACCTTGGCGCCGCCCGAGCTGCGCGAGGCGATCGCGGAGCGCATGCAGCGTCTCTACCGCTGGCGGGTCGAGACTGAATGGATCGTGTTCCTGCCGGGCGTGGTACCCGGGCTGCACCTGGCGGCGCGGCACCTGTGCCCGCCGGACGGGCACGCCCTGGTGCCCACGCCCGTCTACCACCACTTCAAGCGCGCGGTGACGCTCGCGCCGCGCGCGCACAGCGACGTGCCGCTCGCGCTTCGCGACGGGCGCTGGGTATTCGACGAGGAGCGGCTCGCGGCCTCGGTGCGCCCGAAGTCGCGGCTGCTTTACCTGTGCAATCCGCAGAATCCCGGAGGCACGATCTTCACGCGCGCCGAGCTCGGGCGGCTGGCGGCCTTCGCCGCGCGCCACGACCTGGTGATCTGCTCGGACGAGATCCACGCCGATCTGCTGCTCGACGCCGGCAAGGCCCATGTGCCGATCGCCAGCCTCGCGCCCGAGGTGTCGCGGCGCACCGTGACGCTCGCCTCGCCGAACAAGACCTTCAACTTCCCGGGCGCGGGCTGCGCCTGGGCGGTGATCGAGGACGAGACCCTGCGGCGCGCGTTCAGCGCAGATCACCACGCGACGGTGCACGACGCGTCGCTCTTCGGCTACGTCGCGGCGCTCGCCGCCTATCGCGAGGGCGACGCGTGGCTGGCCGCGCAGCTCGACTACCTGCGCGCCAACCGCGACGCGACGCAGCGCGCCATCGCGGCCATGCCCGGGCTCTCGATGGCGCACGTCGAGGCGACCTATCTGGCCTGGATCGACGCGCGCGGCCTGGGCGTGGCCGACGCGCACGCGCTGTTCCTCGCCCACGGCGTCGCGCTCTCGCCCGGCGAGCAGTTCGGCGCACCCGGGTTCGTGCGCCTCAATTTCGGCACTCAGCGCGCGCGCCTGGAGCCCGCCCTGGCGCGCATGGCCTCCGCCGTCTCGAGCACGCGCGCGAGGTGAGGGTCGCTCACGCCGAGCGCGTACATGTGCTCGAGCGTGTGCCGGATGTAGTCGGTGCATCGGCCGCGCTCGCCGATGCCCTGGGCGACGAGCTGCGCGCGGCTCTTCAGGTCGAGCTCATGGCAGTACTGGGCGTGGCCAGGGTCGGCGATGAAGGCGAGCGCGCGCACGCGGCGGCCGCGCGCGATGCCCACCGGCACCAGCCGCGCGTAGTAGACGCGCCGGCGCATTTCCCGGTGCCACAGCCGGCCGAGCGCGTACTGCACGTGCCCGGCGGGGATGCGGAACGCCATGCCCCAGCACGATCCGCCGCGGCACAGCCCCATCACCAGCCCGGGGCGGTGGTCCGTACCCCGGTAGCGCGTCGACAGGATGCACAGCGACCGGTGGTAGCCACGCAGCAACGCCACCGAGCGCTCGCGGAAATAGAAGCCGGGTGACCACATCAGCGACCCGTAGCCGAACACCCAGAGGTCGCCGTGCGGCAACGTGGCACGAAGTGCCGCGAGATCCATCTACCGGGTCCGGGTCGCCATGGCGGTTGCGCGCCGCATTATAGAATCCGCGCGGGAGGATGAGCGATGACCGGCATCACGCGGCGCCCCGCCAACGTCGGCCGGTTCACGGCCGAGGAGCTCGCGCTGGCGGCGCGCAACAGCGGCATGCCGCTGGAGGCGCTGCGCGAGGAGGTGACGCCCGCCGGATTGCACTACTGCCTCATCCATTTCGACATCCCGGCACTTGCGCCGCCGGCCTGGCGGCTCGTCGTGGACGGGCTGGTGCAAAGGCCGCAGCAACTGTCACTGGAGGCGCTGCGCGCCATGCCGGCGCGCACGGTGCGCGTCACGATGGAATGCGCGGGCAACGGGCGCGCGCAGGTCTCTCCCCGCTACCCGTCCATCCCCTGGGTGGAGGAAGCGGTCTCCACGGCGGACTGGACGGGTGTGCCGCTCGCGGCGGTGCTGCGCGAGGCGGGCCTGCGGCCGGGGGCGAGGGAAGTCGTCTTCTGGGGCGCGGACCGCGGGATCGACCGCGGCGTCGAGCACGCGTTCGCGCGCAGCCTCGCGCCGGCCGACGCGGCGCACGAAGACGTGCTGCTCGCCTACGCCATGAACGGGGCGCCGCTGCCGCCGCAGCACGGCTATCCGCTGCGGCTCGTCGTGCCGCGCTGGTACGGCATGGCGGGCGTGAAGTGGCTCGAGCGCATCGAGGCGACCGAGCGCGCGTTCGACGGCGTGCAGCAGGCGCACAGCTACCATTTCCGCCGGGAGGCGGGCGAGCAGGGCGTGCCGTGCAGGTACATGCGGGTGAACTCGCTGCTCGTCCCGCCGGGGATTCCGGATTTCTACACGCGCGCGCGCGTGCAGGTTGCCGGTCGCGTAGAGATCCGCGGCCGCGCCTGGTCGGGCGAGGCGGACATCGCGCACGTGGAGTTCGCGGTGGACGGCGCCTGGCGCGCAGCCACGCTGCATCCGACGTCATC
>JAOUIL010000162.1 GCA_029883975.1 Betaproteobacteria bacterium | reverse complement strand
CGGGGTATCGATCGCCGAGGCGAACGGGTAGATCCAGTCGGGCCAGCGCCGGTCCCACAGCCACAAGGCGCTGCCGCACTTGGGGCAGAAGTGGCGTTGCGGCCCGCCGCGCGTGGCGCGATAGATCCGCGTGCGGCCCTTCGACTTGAAGGTCGCGCTGTTGCCCATGATGTTGATGGCGTAGCCCCCGCCGCCCGCCGTCTTGCGGCAGATCGAGCAGTAGCAGCGCTGGTAGGGGTAGGGCGTCTCCGAGTCGAGCGAGAAGCGCACCGCCCCGCAATGGCAGGAGCCGTTGAGCCGCATCGGACTAATATACCGGGGATCGAAGGGAGGGCAAGGTGGCACTCGTCACATTGATCGAATATGCGGACGCGAGCGCCGAGGTGCGGTCGGTCTACGACGACATCATGAAGACCCGCAAGGTGGACTGGGTGAACAATTTCTGGAAGGCCCTCGCCCACGATCCGGTGCTGCTCAGGCGCACCTGGCAACAGGTGAAGGAGGTCATGGCGCCGGGTGCACTGGATCCGCTCGTCAAGGAGATGGTCTACATCGCGGTGAGCGCGACCAACGGCTGCGAGTACTGCACGTATTCGCACACGGCATCGGCGCGCAAGCAAGGCATGAGCGACGCGATGCTGATGGAGCTGATGGCGGTGGTGGGGCTCGCCAATGCCACCAATCGCCTCACCAACGGCCTGCGCGTAGAGGTGGACGAGCGCTTCAGGTCCTGACGATCGGACGTGCGCCGGCGGTCAGCGCACGGACTTGCGCCACTCCTCCAGCGGCACGAGCTTGCCTCCGGCCGCGACGACGAGCACATGCTCGCCGTTCGGGGTGGCAAAGAACCGGGCCCAGAGCGTTCCGTCGCTGCGCGCCTCGATCGGCCAGTAGCAGTGACCTTCGCGCTCGATCGGCTCGTGGAGCGACAGCACGTACTGCACGATCGCCGTCTTGCGCGCCTGCAGTTCCCACAGCTCGGTTTCTGGCAGGTACTTCACCCTGAGCAGCGCGCGGCGCAGCGACGTGCCGTCACCCGGCACGTCGCACGCGCCCGCCGTGCCCACGGCGAGGGCGAGCCCTAGGGCCGCGATTCCCGGGAGCGGTCCCACAGATTCGGAGTCGTGGCGTTGGTGTAGCCCGAGACGAACTCGCGCGCCGCGCCGCTCTGCGGATCGAACACGTGCCGGCGCACCGCGCCGATGTTCGCGCCGTAGACGTGGATGCTGACCGCGGTCTGCGTGCCGGCGTTGGAGACGACGTGCACGTCGCCAATGCGCGGCGACACGCGGTCGACGTCGCCCGGCCTGACCGGGTGGCGGCCCAGGGGCCTGGCCTGCGGCGAGTACTCCTCGCACAGCTCCTCGCCGCGCATCACGCCCACCAGCCCCCACACCGTGTGGTCGTGGATGGGCGTCTTCTGCCCGGGCATCCACACGAAGCTCACGACGGAGAAGCGCTCGAGCGGGTCGCAGTGCAGCAGGTACTGCCGGTAGCCTTCGGGCGAAGGAACGGCGAACTCCTCGGGCAGCCAGTCGTCGTGCGTGACGAGCTCGCGCAGCAGCCGCTCGCCTTCGTCCAGCATGCGCGGCTCGTCCGCGCCGTGGCGCTCGACGAGCTGCGTCATCGCCTGGATGAAACTCCTGAAGCGCGCGGTGTTCTTCATGCCTTAAGCTGCCGGCCCATGTCCGCCATTCTATCGCCGCGGCTGGGCGTGCCGCTGCTGATGCTGCTCGCCACCGTCTTTGCCGGCAACCACATCGCGGCGCGCCTCGCGTTCGACCACGGCGCGAGCGTGCCGGCGGCCGTGGCGGTGCGCTCGGGGGCCACCGCCCTCGTCATGGTGGCGCTGCTCCTTCTGCAACGCGTGCCCATGGCGCTGCCGCGCGCGACGCTCGCGCGCGGCCTGGGCATCGGCGTGCTGGTCGCCATGCAGAGCTACTGCCTGTACTCCGCGGTGGCGATCATTCCCGTAGCGCTGGCGCTGCTCGCCTTCAACACCTGTCCGCTGCTCCTCGTGCTGCTCACCTGGGCGGTGGATGGCGTGCATCCCGGGCGGCGCGCCCTGGTGGCGATGCCGCTCGCGCTCCTCGGGCTGGTGCTCGCGCTCGACATCATCGGCACTCTCGAGACCATGGCGGGCCGCTGGGCGGAAATCGGCGCGGGCGTGGCCTGGGCGCTCGGCGCCGCCACGACGTTCGCGCTGACGTTGTTTCTCACTACGAAGCACCTGAAGGACGTGGACGGCCGCATGCGCACCCTGCTCACCATGGGAACCACGGCAGTCATCGTGGGCCTGGCGGGCGGGCTCGCGGGAAATCTGGCGCTGCCCACCGATGGAACGGGGTGGTTGGGGCTGGTGCTCCTCACCGTCCTCTACGGCAGCGCCATCACCGCCATCTTCACCGTAGTTCCGCGTCTCGGCGCGGCGACCAACACCACCGCGCTGAATTTCGAGCCCATCGCCGCGCTGGTGCTCGGCTGGGTCGTCCTGGGGCAGGAAATGGCCGCCCGGCAGATGCTTGGAGCGCTGCTCGTGGTGGCTGCCGTAGTCCTGATAGGCTCCAGACGACACTAGCTTGAATTCGTCATGGGTGTCGCGGGACCGATCCATGATCCACCAGCCGGTGCCGGAGGCGCCACGGGGTCGTGCGCCCACCGCGTTCAGGGTTCCCCTCAGCTCAGCTTCACGTACTCGTATTCCACCGGCAGGTTGTTGATGCCGCGCTCGGGCGGCGCCACCCAGCCGGCCATCTTCCCGGGCTCTACGACGCGCTGCATCAGCGAGCGCACGAAGGCGCGGTCGGCCTCGGTCGGGATCCACTCTCCGATGCGCTTGTCGTACTCCTCGCGCGGGATGATCTTGCCTTCCGGCGTCACCGGTACGT
>JAOUIL010000088.1 GCA_029883975.1 Betaproteobacteria bacterium | reverse complement strand
AGGCCTTCCAGCTCGCGGTGGATCTCGCGCATGAAGTGGTGGAAATGCACGCGGCGCTTGCGCACCAGCGGCACGCACAGGTAGAAGGCGTCCATCAGGAAGCTCTTGCCGCGCCCCACGGCGCCCCACAGGTAGACCCCCTTGGGCAGCGGCGGCTTGACCAGCAGGCGCTTGAGCGCCGTGTTGCGCCGCGCCTTGTAGGCGCCCCACTCCTCGAACAGGCGCTGCAACCGCTCGACGGCGCGCCGCTGGGACGGGTCAGCGACGAAGCCGCGCCGCGCGAGGCTCTGCTCGTACAGTGCGACGACGCCGCCCGCGGGCACTAGGGCAGCCTGGCGATCAGGTCGCGCGCCGTGCGCTCCAGCACCGTGCGCTGCATGACCGGCTCCTCCGTCATGGTGTCGTGCGCATGGCGCATCTCCTGCATCCCTTCCCAGACGATGGTGCTGTCACGGCAGTCCCACACCTGCAGGAACAGGCGCACGTGCGCGTACTTGGTCTCGACGATGCGGATGCCGAACAGGCCGAAGCGCTCGCGCGAGCCCTGCTCGAAGCGCTGCAGCTTGAGCTGCACGGCGTAGCGCGCGCCCGTCGCGCCGCTCACCTTGCGCAGCACATCGCCGGAAAACAGCCCCGTGTCGCGGTAGTCGTTGTACATGCGCTTGTAGGCGTCGGCCAGCCCGGCGCGGTTGATGGCGCCCAGCGTCTCCGCCAGCGTCACGACACGCAAGGCCGGGCGCTCGCGCTTCAGCACGTCGGCGAAGGTGAGCGCGACCGCCTGCGTCTCCTGCTCCTGCCCGGTGACGGTCGACGGCGTGATGAAGGCGACGCCACCCTTGTCCAGCTCCCCCGGCGCGAGCGAGATGAGCTGCACCTGCACGGTCGGGTAGATCTGCGTCGAGCCGCACCCGGCGAGCGCCAGGCAGGCCGCGGCGAGCGCCGCCTTCATAGGTTGAGCGCGCGCTTGTCGACCGCCAGGGCCGCTTCCTTCATCGCCTCCGACAGCGTCGGATGCGCATGGCAGATCATGCCGATGTCCTCGCTCGAGCCGCGGAACTCCATCGCCACCACGGCTTCTGCGATCAGCTCGCCGGCGAACGGCCCCATCACGTGCACGCCGAGGATCTCGTCGGTCTGCGCATGCGCGAGGAACTTCACCAGTCCCGCGGACTCTCCCAGCGCGCGCGCGCGGCCGTTGGCCGAGAACGGGAAGGTGCCCGCGCGATACTCGATGCCGTCGGCCTTCAGCTGCTGCTCGGTCTTGCCGACCCAGGCGATTTCCGGGGCGGTGTAGATCACCCAGGGCACCGTGTTGAAATCGACGTGCGGCTTCCTGCCGGCGATGCGCTCGGCCACCGCCGCGCCCTCTTCTTCCGCCTTGTGCGCGAGCATCGGTCCGCGCACGACATCGCCGATTGCCCAGACGTTGGGGAGACTGGTCCGGCAGTCGCCATCCACCTCGACGAAGCCGCGCTCGTCGAGCTTGAGGCCGACGCCCTCGGCGTTCAAGCCCTCGGTGTTCGGGACCCGGCCAATGGACACGATCAGTCGATCACATTCCAATACTTTGGATGAGATATCTTCTGTATTATATTGAACGGACACGGATTTCTTTGATACTGAAACCTTTGAAATCTTGACTCCGAGCTGAATGTCCAGACCCTGCTTGGCGAAAACCTTGGCCGCCTCCTTCGCAATCTGCTCATCGGCCGCGCCGAGGAACGCCGGCAGCGCCTCGAGGATCGTCACCTGCGCCCCGAGCCGGCGCCAGACGCTGCCGAGCTCCAGGCCGATCACCCCCGCCCCAATGATCCCCAGGCGCTTGGGCACCTCCGCCATGGCGAGCGCGCCGTCGTTGCTGAGAATCAGCTTCTCGTCGAATTCGGCACCGGGCAGCGCCCGCGCGCTCGATCCGGTGGCGACGATCACGTGCGTCGCGCTGAGGGTCTCCTTGCCGACCCGGATCTCGCTCGGCGACGCGCCGAAGCTGCCGCGGCCGTGGAAGAACGCAACCTTGTTCTTCTTGAAGAGGTAGGTGATGCCGTCATTGTTCTGCTTCACCACCTTGTCCTTGCGCTTGAGCATCTGCGCGAGGTCGAGCTCGAGCCCCTTCACCTTCACCCCGTGCTCGGCGAATCCGTGCCCCGCCTGCTCGTAATTCTCCGAGGACTGCAACAGCGCCTTGGAGGGGATGCAGCCGATGTTGGTGCAGGTGCCCCCCAGGGCCGGCTTGCCGTCGGCGCCCTTCCACTCGTCGACACAGGCGACCGTCATGCCCAGCTGCGCGGCACGGATCGCGGCGATGTAGCCGCCCGGGCCGCCCCCGATCACCACGACATCGAACGACTGGGCCACTTAGATCTCGAGCGCGAGCCGCGCCGGGTCTTCCAGCGCTTCCTTCATGGCGACGAGCGACAGCACCGCCTCGCGGCCGTCGATGATGCGGTGGTCGTAGGACAGCGCCAGGTAGTTCATCGGCCGGATCACGATCTGGCCATTCTCGACCACCGGGCGCTCCTTGGTGGCATGGATGCCAAGGATCGCGGACTGCGGCGGGTTGATGATCGGCGTGGAGAGCATCGAGCCGAACACGCCGCCGTTGGAGATGGAGAACGTGCCGCCGCTCAGGTCCTCCAGCGACAGCTTGCCGTCCTGCGCCTTCTTGCCGAACTCGGCGATTCCCTTCTCGATGGCGGCGAAGGACAGCTGGTCGGCGTCGCGCAGGATCGGCACCACCAGCCCGCGCGGGCTGCCCACCGCGACGCCGATGTCGAAGTAGCCGTGGTAGACGATGTCGTTGCCGTCCACCGAGGCGTTGACGATCGGGTACTTCTTCAGCGCGTGCACCGCCGCCTTGACGAAGAACGACATGAAGCCCAGGCGCACGCCGTGCTCCTTCTCGAAGCGCTCCTGGTAGCGCTTGCGCAGCTCCATCACCGGCTGCATGTTCACTTCGTTGAAGGTGGTGAGGATCGCGGCGCTGGACTGCGACTGCACCAGGCGCTCGGCGATGCGCGCGCGCAGACGCGACATCGGCACGCGCTGCTCCGGGCGGCCGGAGAGCAGCTGCGCGACGCCCGCCGGCGCGGGGGGCTGGGGCAGCGGGGCCTTCGCTGCGGGCGCGGGCTGGACGGCCTGGAGAACGTCGGCCTTGGTGACGCGGCCGTCCTTGCCGGTGCCGGGCACGGAGGCGAGGTCGATGCCCTTCTCCGCGGCGGTTTTTCTCGCCGCGGGCGCGGAGGCTGCTGGTTTCGCCCCTGCTGCCGCAGGAGCGGCGGCAGCAGGGGCGATCGTGGAAACGCTCGCCGAAGCCTTGCCTTCGGTATCGATCTTCGCGATCACCTCGCCGGCCACCACGGTGCCCTTGTCTCCTTTCAGCACGCTCACCAGCACGCCGTCGGCCGGGCTGGGCAGCTCCAGCACCACCTTGTCGGTCTCGATATCGATCAGGTTTTCGTCGCGCTTCACCGCCTCGCCCTGCTTCTTGTGCCAGGAAAGCAGGGTCGCCTCCGCCACCGACTCGGAGAGCTGCGGCACCTTGACTTCAATCAGCATCGGCGCTCACCTTGGGGCGCGCGGTGCCCTGCACCGGCAGCACGAGGTTGTCGGTGACCGGCCCGAACGCGGCGTTCACCAGCTCCTTCTGCTGCTCGTTGTGCAGCGACAGGTAGCCGACCGCCGGCGAGGCGGAGGACTTGCGCATGGCGTAGGCGAGAATCTGGTCCTCGCGCATGTGGCGCAGCAGGTAGTGCTGGATGCGGTGCCACGCGCCCTGGTTACCGGGCTCTTCCTGGCACCAGAGCACCTCCTTCGCGTTCCGGTACAGGTCGATGGTGGCCTGGAAATCGTCGTGCGGGAAGGGGTAGAGCTGCGCGATGCGGATGATCGCCACGTCCTCGCGCGCCAGCTCCTTCCGCTTGGCGATCAGGTCGAAGAACACCTTGCCGCTGCAGAAGACGACGCGCTGCACCCGGTCGGCGCGCAGGTCCTCGTTCCATTCCGCGTTCACGGGCTTGAACTTGCTCTCGGCGAACTCGGCCAGCGGCGAGACCGATTCCTTGTGGCGCAGCAGGCTCTTGGGCGTGAAGATGACCAGCGGCTTGCGGTACGGGCGGATCATCTGCCGGCGCAGCAGGAAGAACAGCTGCACGGGCGTCGCCGGCATGCACACCTGGATGTTGTAGTCGGCGCACAGCTGCAGGAAGCGCTCGATGCGCCCGGAAGAGTGCTCGGGCCCCTGCCCTTCGTAGCCGTGCGGCAGCATCAGCACCATGCCGCAGATGCGCCCCCACTTCACCTCGCCCGAGGCGATGAACTGGTCGACGACCACCTGCGCGCCGTTGGCGAAGTCGCCGAACTGCGCCTCCCAGACGACCAGCTCGTTCGGCTCCGAGGTCGAGTAGCCGTACTCGAAGCCGAGCACCGCCTCCTCCGAGAGCACCGAGTCGATGACCACGAAGTCGCCCTGGTTGGGCGCGATGTGCGCGAGCGGCACGTAGGTCCCGGCGTCGAACTTCTCACGGTTCTGGTCGTGCAGCACGGCGTGGCGGTGGAAGAACGTGCCGCGCCCACTGTCCTGGCCGGAGATGCGTACCGCGTAGCCTTCCTTGAGCAGCGAGGCGTAGGCGAGGTTCTCCGCCATGCCCCAGTCCACCGGGATCTTGCCCTGCCCCATCAGGCGCCGGTCGGCGATGATCTTCTCCACGCGCGGGTGCAGCTTGAAGTTCGGCGGCACGGCGGTCAGCCGCTCGGCGAGCGCCTGCAGGTCGGCCAGCGGGATGCGCGTGTCGTCGTTCTCGTTCCACTTCGTGCCGCGGTACTTCGTCCAGTCGACCGCGAACGGCGGTTTGAAATTCGACAGGATCGTCTTGTTGGTGTGAAAGCCCCCTTCCAGCGCCTGGCGGAAGGTCGCGACCATCCTGTCCGCCTCGTCCGCGGCGATCACGCCCTGGCTGGCGAGGCGCTCGGCGTAGCGCTTGCGCGTGCCGGGGTGGCTGTTGATGATCTTGTACATCAGCGGCTGCGTCACCATCGGCTCGTCCTGCTCGTTGTGGCCGAGCTTGCGGAAGCAGACGATGTCGACCACCACGTCCTTCCTGAACTGCATGCGGAAGTCGAGCGCCATCTCGATGGCCATCACCGCCGCCTCGGGATCGTCGCCGTTCACGTGGAAGATCGGCGCCTCGATCATCTTCAACACGTCGGTGCAGTAGAGCGTCGAGCGCACGTCGCGCGTGTCCGACGTGGTGAAGCCGATCTGGTTGTTGATGACGATGTGCACCGTGCCGCCGGTGCCGTAGCCGCGCGTCTGCGACAGGTTCAGCGTCTCCTGCACCACGCCCTGCCCCGCGACCGCGGCGTCGCCGTGGATCAGCACCGGCAGCACCTGCGAGCCGTCGCGGTCCTTGCGCCGATGCTGGCGCGCGCGCACCGAGCCCTCGACCACCGGGTTGACGATCTCCAGGTGCGAGGGATTGAAGGCGAGCGTGAGGTGCATCGGCCCGCCGGGCGTGTTGATGTCGGAGGAGAAGCCCTGGTGGTACTTGACGTCGCCGGCGAGCACCGAGTGGTCGTGCTGCCCCTCGAACTCGCTGAACAGGCTCTTGGGCATCTTGCCGAGCGTGTTCACCAGCACGTTAAGCCGCCCGCGGTGCGCCATGCCGATCACCAGCTCCTGCACGCCGGCGGCGCCCGCGCGCTGCAGCAGGTTGTCGAGCACCGGGATCAGCGTCTCGCCGCCTTCCAGCGAGAACCGCTTCTGTCCTACGTAGCGCGTGTGCAGGTAGCGCTCCAGCCCTTCGGCGGCCGTGAGCCGCTCGAGGATGTGCTTCTTGTCGTCGGACGAGAAGCTCGGGCGCGAGCGGATCGGCTCGAGGCGCTCCTGGATCCAGCGCTTTTCGGCGCGGCTGGACAGGTACATGTACTCCACGCCCAGCGTGCCGCAGTAGGTGTCGCGCAGGTGCTGGATGATCTCGCGCAGCGACGCCTGCTCCTGGCCCATGAACGTGCCGGTGTTGAACACCGTGTCCATGTCCGTGTCGCCGAGGTCGTAGTACCCCGGCTCCAGCTCTACGATGTGCGGCTTGGGCAACCGCCGCAGGGGGTCGAGGTCGGCGATCAGGCAGCCGCGGAAGCGGTACTCGGCGACCAGCTGGATGACCGACACCTGCTTGCGGTCGGGCGCCCCCGCCGGCGCCGCGCGCGCGGCACCCTCCTTCGCGCGCTGGGCGAAGGCCTCGACGACAGGCGCATGCGCCACGTCCGGCACCCCGGCGCCGGCCGGGCCGGGAAGCAGCTGCAGGCGCTCGAAGTAGTCGCGCCACTGCGCCGGCACGCCTTGCGGGTTCTCCAGCCACTGCTCGTACAACTGCTCGACGAACGGCGCATTGCCGCCGAACAGGGTCGAGCTGGCCTGGAACTCCTTCATCCGCATGGGCTCACCTCTGGTCGATCGGCACCACTTCCCTGCGCTGCGCGCCCTTGTACAGCTGGCGCGGGCGGCCGATCTTGTACTCGGGATCGGCGATCATCTCCTGCCACTGCGCGATCCAGCCCACGGTGCGCGCCAGCGAGAAGATGCAGGTGAACATGGAGACCGGAATGCCCATCGCGCGCTGCACGATGCCGGAGTAGAAGTCGACGTTGGGATAGAGCTTGCGCTCGACGAAATACTCGTCCTCGAGCGCGATCTTCTCCAGCGCGATCGCCAGCTTGAACAGGCGATCGTTGTGCAGCCCCAGCTCGCTGAGCACCTCGTGGCAGGTCTCGCGCATCAGCTTGGCGCGCGGGTCGTAGTTCTTGTACACGCGATGGCCGAAGCCCATCAGGCGCACGCCCGAGTTCTTGTCCTTCGCCTTGTGGATGAAATCGCCGACCTTGGACACGTCGCCGATCTGCTCGAGCATCTGCAGGCAGGCCTCGTTGGCGCCACCGTGCGCCGGCCCCCACAGGCAGGCGATGCCCGCGGCGATGCAGGCGAAGGGGTTGGCGCCCGAGGAGCCCGCGAGCCGCACCGTCGAGGTCGAGGCGTTCTGCTCGTGGTCGGCGTGCAGGATGAAGATGCGGTCCAGGGCCCGCACCAGCACCGGGTTCGGGACGTAGTCCTCCGACGGCACGGCGAACATCATGCGCATGAAGTTCGCGGTGTAGGACAGGTCGTTCCTCGGGTACATGAACGGCTGGCCCATGTTGTACTTGTAGGCCATGCCGACGATGGTCGGCAGCTTGGCGATCAGGCGGAAGGCCGACACCAGGCGGTGGTGCGGGTCGCTGATGTCCAGCGCATCGTGGTAGAAGGCCGACAACGCGCCCACCACCCCGACCATCACCGCCATCGGGTGCGCGTCGCGCCGGAAGCCGGTGAAGAAGCGGTTGAGCTGGTCGTGCACCATCGTGTGGCGGGTGACGATGTTGTCGAATTCCGACTTCTGCTGCGCGTTGGGCAGCTCGCCGTTCAGCAGCAGGTAGCACACCTCGAGGAAGTCGCACTGCTGCGCGAGCTGCTCGATCGGGTAGCCGCGGTACAGCAGCACGCCGGCGTCACCGTCGATGTAGGTGATGGTCGAGCTGCAGCTCGCCGTGGAGAGGAACCCCGGGTCGTAGGTGAACACGCCCGCCTTGCCGTACAGGGCCCGGATGTCGACGACGTCCGGGCCGATGCTGCCGGAGAGCACGGGGAACTCGAGCTTGCGCCCGTCGTGCAGGGTCAGAGTCGCTTTTTTGTCCATGACGTCCTTCCTTAGCTGGCGCGCAGACGCGCCACGATGCCGCTCAACCTGCCATCGTAACGCTCGTTGCGGCCGCTGACGATGTCCCAGAGATCGTTGTCCGCCAGGTCCAGCAGCTCGGACAGTTCCGCGTCCTGCGGGTTTCGTTCGAGGTAGCGCTGCAGCACGAGGTCGAGCTCCAGCAGCCCGCGCCGGCATTTCCACCTGAGCCGCTCGCGCGCCTCGCGCTCCATCACACCGACCTCTTGACCATCATCTCCTTGATCCTGCCGATGGCGCGCGTCGGGTTGAGCCCCTTCGGGCACACGTCGACGCAGTTCATGATGGTATGGCAGCGGAACAGGCGGTATGGATCCTCGAGGCCGTCGAGACGCTCGCCGGTCGCCTGGTCGCGCGAATCGGCGATGAAGCGGTAGGCCTGCAGCAGACCCGCCGGCCCGACGAACTTGTCCGGGTTCCACCAGAACGACGGGCACGACGTCGAGCAGCAGGCGCACAGGATGCATTCGTACAGCCCGTTGAGCTCCTCGCGCTCCGCCGGCGACTGCAGGCGCTCGCGCTCGGGCGGCGCGTCGTGGTTGACAACGTAGGGCTGGATCGAGTGGTATTGCTTGAAGAACTGCGTCATGTCCACGATCAGATCGCGGATCACGGGCAGCCCGGGCAGCGGCCGCAAGGTGACGTGCCCGGGCAATTCGGCGATCTTGGTGATGCACGCCAGGCCGTTCTTGCCGTTGATGTTGATCGCGTCCGAGCCGCACACGCCTTCGCGGCAGGAGCGGCGGAAGGCGAGCGTATCGTCCTCGGCCTTGATGCGCACCAGCGCGTCGAGCAGCATGCGGTCGGTCGGCTCGAGCCTGACCTCGTAGTCCTGCAGGTAGGGCTTCGCGTCCTTGTCCGGGTCGTAGCGGTAGACGGAGATCTTCATCAGTAGGTGCGCACCTTGGGTTCGAAAGCCTCGACCGTGAGCGGCTTGAGGTGCACCGGCTTGTACGCCAGCCGGTTGTCCTCCTTGTACCACAGCGTGTGCTTGAGCCAGTCGCGGTCGTCGCGCTCCGGGAAGTCGGCGCGCGCCTGCGCGCCGCGGCTCTCCAGCCTCGCGTCGGCCGACACGACGGTCGCCAGCGCGGTCTCGACCAAGTTGTCCAGCTCGAGCGCCTCGACGCGCGCGGTGTTGAACACCTTCGACTTGTCCGCGATGAAGCTGCGCTGCGCGCGCGCCGCGATCTCCTTCACCTTCTCCACGCCCTTCGCCAGGTCGTCCGGGAAGCGGAATACGCCGCAGTGCGCCTGCATGACGCGGCGCAGGTCGGCGCCCACCTCGGCCACGCGCTCGCCCGCGCTCGCCCCGTCCAGGCGCGCCAGGCGCGCGCGCGACAGCTCGCCCGCGTCCTTCGGCAGGTTGCGGTGCGGCCGCGGCATGGCGCGGATGTCCTTCGCCATCTGCTCGCCCGAGGACTTGCCGAACACCAGCAGATCCAGCAGCGAGTTGGTGCCCAGGCGGTTGGCGCCGTGCACCGAGACGCACGAGCACTCGCCGGCGGCGTAGAAGCCCGGGACGATCGCCTCGTGGCTGGCGCCTTCCGGGACCACCACCTGCCCCATGTAGTTCGCGGGGATACCGCCCATCTGGTAGTGCACCGTCGGCACCACCGGGATCGGCTCGCGGATCGGATCGGCGTTGGCGAACTTGATCGCGATCTCGCGGATGCCCGGCAGGCGCAGGTTGATCACTTCGGGGCCGAGGTGATCGAGCTTGAGCAGCACGTGGTCGGCCTCGGGTCCGCAGCCGCGCCCTTCCTTGATCTCGGTGGTCATGGCGCGCGACACGACGTCGCGGCTGGCGAGGTCCTTGGCGTTGGGCGCGTAGCGCTCCATGAAGCGCTCGCCGTCCTTGTTGAGCAGGTACCCGCCCTCGCCGCGCACGCCCTCGGTGATCAGCACGCCCGCGCCGTGCACGCCGGTCGGGTGGAACTGCCAGAACTCCATGTCCTGCAGCGGGATGCCGGCGCGCGCCGCAATGCCCAGGCCGTCGCCGGTGTTGATGAAGGCATTGGTGCTCGCGGCGAAGATGCGTCCCGCGCCGCCGGTGGCGAACAGCACCGCCTTGCCCTGCAGGATATGCACTTCGCCCGTTTCCATTTCCAGCGCCGTCACGCCCACCACCGCCCCGTCCTGCGGGTCGCGGATCAGGTCGAGCGCCATCCACTCGACGAAGAACTGCGTGTTGGCGCGCACGTTCTGCTGGTAGAGCGTGTGCAGCATCGCGTGCCCGGTGCGGTCGGCCGCGGCGCAGGCGCGCATCGCCATCTTGGCGCTGCCGTAGCCCTGCGTGTGGCCGCCGAAGGGGCGCTGGTAGATCTTGCCGTTCTCCAGGCGGTCGAACGGCATGCCCATGTGCTCGAGCTCGACCACCACCTCGTTGGCGCGCCGGCACATGTACTCGATCGCGTCCTGGTCGCCGAGGTAGTCGGAGCCCTTGACGGTGTCGTACATGTGCCAGTGCCAGTTGTCCTCGGTCGAGTTGGCGAGCGGCGCCGCGATGCCGCCCTGCGCCGCCACGGTGTGCGAGCGGGTCGGGAACACCTTGCTCAGCACCGCGACCTTGAGGCTGGCGCGCGCGAGCTCGAGCGCCGCGCGCAGGCCGGAGCCGCCGGCGCCCACGACGATCGCGTCGAACCTGCGCACGGGGAGCGCCGCGCTCATCGCCAGAGGATCTGCACGGTCCAGCCGAGCGTACCGGCGATGACGAGCAGAACCGCCACCTCGAGCGCGAGGCGCACCCCAGCGGGCTTCACGTAGTCCATCAGGATGTCGCGCATCCCGACCCACGCATGCCAGGCCAGGCTGGCGGCGAACAGCAGCGTCGCGACGCGCATCCAGCCCTGCGCGAACAGGTCCGTCCACACCGCGTAGCTGATCGGCACGCCGTTGATCAGCACCACCAGGACGATCACCGTGTACACCGCCATGATCACGGCGGTGATGCGCTGCGCGAGCCAGTCGCGCAAG
This sequence comes from Betaproteobacteria bacterium, assembly GCA_029883975.1. Lineage (GTDB taxonomy): Bacteria > Pseudomonadota > Gammaproteobacteria > Burkholderiales > SG8-39 > JAABQT01. The sequence goes on along the minus strand of JAOUIL010000088.1, from coordinate 1,026 downwards.
CCGTAATGCGCGCCGGTGACGACGCGCTCTACCACAGCTTCGCTCCCAGCCAGGCCGTCAGCGCCAGGCTTGCGGCGAGCACCGCCCAGCTGGTGAGGCGCGCGGTCGGCAGGTCGACGCCCTTGTCGAGGTCGAGAAACAGGTAGCGGATGCCCGCGAAGAAATGGTGGCAGAACGCCCAGATCAGCACGAGCAGCGAAAGCTTGACGGGCAGCAATCCCGCGTAGCGCCGCACCGCCTCGAAGCCGTCCTCGGAAGCGAGGCTGCGATCGAGCAGGTAGAGCATCCACACGATCGCCAGGAACAGCATGAGCCCGCTGATGCGGTGCAGGATCGACACCCAGCCAGGCAGCGGCAGGCGGATTTCGAACAGGAGCGCGGGAAGGCTGAGATATTTCGGCCTGGGTCTTCTTGTTGTCGCGTTCGCCATGGAAATTTGCCCGGCGCTTGGGCCGATCAACGCGGATTATAGCTCCGTAGCACATTGATTGAGTTCCCTTTGTGCACTGCGTTTCGATGCCGCATGCTGCAAGCGCTGGGGTAGAATTGCAGCCCTTTCCCAGCCTCGGATCCGGAGCCTCAGAAATGACCAAAGCGCCCGTCCGCGTCGCCGTCACCGGCGCCGCGGGACAGATCGGCTACTCCCTCCTCTTCCGCATCGCCAGCGGCGACATGCTCGGCAAGGATCAGCCGGTCATCCTGCAACTGCTCGAGATCCCGGACGAGAAGGCGCAGAAGGCGCTGAAGGGCGTGATGATGGAGCTGGACGACTGCGCCTTTCCGCTGCTGCACGGCATGGCGCCCGCCTCCGACCCGATGGTGGCCTTCAAGGACGCAGAGGTCGCGCTACTGGTCGGCGCCCGCCCGCGCGGCCCCGGCATGGAGCGGAAGGATCTGCTGGAAGCGAACGGCAAGATCTTCGCGCCGCAGGGCCAGGCGCTCGACCGCGTCGCCAGGCGCGACGTCAAGGTGCTGGTGGTGGGTAACCCGGCGAATACCAACTGCCTGATCGCCATGAAGAATGCG
>JAOUIL010000161.1 GCA_029883975.1 Betaproteobacteria bacterium | reverse complement strand
CTTGCTGAACACCGAGGGATCGGTCGCCATGCCGGTGACGAAGCTCGACACGTGGTCGGGCGAGCGCCCGAGCAGGCCGTGGCTCAGGTCGGCGATGGCGCGGTGCAGCCTGGTGCGCTTCTCCAGATCCTGCCGGGTTCGCGCGCGCAGGAAATAGGCACTGTAGCGCTCGCCGTCCTCCTCGAAGCTGAACTCGGGGCGCGCCGCCTTCAGGTCGTAGATCGCGGCCATCGAGCGCGCGCCGTTGCGGAACGCCGGGTGCGTGGTGACGTCGTCCACCTTCTCGCCGCCGATGTAGACCACGCGCCCGTCGCGCAGCGACTCGAGGTGCTCGGCTCCGCTCTTCAGCATGTGGGCCTCTCTACTTCTGCCTGCCGCTCGTCTCGTAGTAGTGGATCTCGTACAGCAGGCAGCCGTCCCTGCTCGTGAACGGCCCGTGGCGCACGCCCGGCGGCCGGCAAGCATAGGTGAAAGCCTGCGAGGATTGCCCGCCGCGCCCCTGCGCGTCGTTGCCGACCACCAGGTCGCCCTGCACGAGAAACACCTCCTCCCAGTGGTCGTGCACGAACGGCTCGGTCGAGTAGGCGCCCGGGGCGATGCGTAGCAGTCGCGTGCGGCTGCCCTTCTTCGCTTGCTCGTCGATATCGGAGGCGAGGATCTTCTGCGTGAAACCGGGCGGATAGCCGGGCGGCGTCTCCCAGCCCGACTGCAGGTCGACGCCGACGAACTCCAGGTGCGGCTTGGGCTTGCCCATGCAATTCCTCGAACGTGCGTTGACTCGGGGGAGTCTCCCTTCGCACAATGCCTTTGTCAATCAATCCCCCGGGAGGAAAGACATGCTGAAGCTCTACGGCCAGTACCGCTCGCGCGCGTTCCGCGTCGCCTGGCTGTGCAAGGAAGCGAACATCCCCTACGAGCATCACAACGTCACCATCAATGTCGAGGGCGCGACCGCCAAGGCGCCCTGGTACGCCGCGCTCAATCCGAACCAGCGCGTGCCGACCATCGACGACGACGGCGTGGTGATGTGGGAATCCGCGGCCATCAACCTGTACCTCGCCGAGAAGTACAAGTGCCCGCTGTGGCCGAAGGACATCGCGGGCAAGGCGCGCATGCTGCAGTGGACCTTCTACATCGCCAACGACATCGAGCAGCCGATGATCACCGTCATGCGCCACCGCAACATGCTGCCGCCCGAGCAGCGGAACGCGAAGCTGGCCGATGACGCCGAGCAGCAACTGACGCCGAGGATGCAGGTGATGGAGGATTACCTGGCGAAGAACCGCAACTTCGATGGCGATGCCTGGGGCATGGCCGACTTCATGGTGGCGAGCGTCACCTACTCGATGTGGATCAATAAGTTCGCGCTGCTCGGCAAGTTCCCGAAGTTCAAGGTCTGGCTCGACGCGAGCGTGAGCCGTCCCGCCGCCCAGGAGGCGAGGAAGCTGCGCGAGTAGTCATCCCATTTCCTCAACCGTCACCACGCCACTTCCAGCAGTCGCATGACATCCGCCTCCGAGCGGATCGGCTGCGGATTGGACAGCACCCAGCGGTTCTTGATGGCGGCCGCGGCGATCGACGGCAGCTGCGCACGCGTCACACCCGCCTCGCGCAGCGTCGCCGGCTGGCCGAGCGCGCGCACCAGCGCGGCAACCGCGTCGGCCGCGGGCTTTCCCGGCAGGCCGAGCGCTTCTGCCACGAGCACTTGCTTGGCGGCAGTCGCCGGCTCGTTGTAGCGCAGCACGTGCGCCAGCATGATGCAGCTCGTGTGCCCGTGCGGCACGCCGGCCGCCGCGCCGAGCGCGTGGCCGATGCCGTGGCTCGCGCCGTAGTTGACGCGCGCGATGGTGGACCCCGCGAGCCACGACGCCTGCTGGCAGAGAAGCCGCGCGCGCAGATCCTGCGGCGCGGCCTGCGTGGCCGGCAGCCCCTCGGCGAAGAGCCGCAGCGCGTGCAGCGCCAGGCCGTCGCAGAAGGGATGCGCATCCACCGAGCACAGCGCCTCGACCGCGTGGTCCACGCCGCGGATGCCGGTCGAGAGCCACAGCCACGCAGGCGTGTGCAGCGTCATCGCCGGATCGAGGATTACCGACCGCGGCCCGATGTCCGGCCCCATGAAGGAGTGCTTGATGCGCGTGCGCAGGTCGGTGCCGCCGCCGAGGTTGGAGAACTCAGCACCCGAAAGGGTCGTCGGCACGGCGACCTGGCGCACCGGTGAGGGCTTCACCGCCTTGAGCTCGGGGACACGCAGCCGCTCCAGGTCCTCCGGGACGCGCACCCCGTGCGCCAGCACGAGCTGCAGGATCTTGACCGTGTCGATCGGCGTGCCGCCGCCCACGGCGAGGATGAGGTCCGGAGCGGCCCGGCGCACCGCGTCCGCGGCCGCGATGACGCTCGGCCAGGGCGTGTGCGCCACGCACTCGTCGAACAGGCCGGCATCGCGCGTGCCGAGCGCCTCGCGCAGGCTGCCCACCACCGAGGTCGTGCGCGACAGGGACCGCGACGCGACGACGAAGACCCTCTGCGCGCCGATGCGCTCCACCTCCTGCGCCACGGCCTGCGCGGCGGGCTTGCCGAAGACGACGCGCTCCAGCGGCAGGTACGCGTAATGGTCCATGCCGCAATCATAGTTTGACCGTCCGCCGCCCGGACGGGCAGCATGCGCGGGCCGGGGCTTGTCATGCCTTGCACACGGCGGGCGACACACGCATTAGAGTGCAGCTGCACATGAACTTGCGCTTACAGAATCTTTCAATTCGCACCAAGCTCGCCCTGATCCTCGGCGTGACGATCTTCGCCCTGGCGGCGACGCGCGCGCTCGGCCTGTCGCAGCTCGGCGTCTTCCTGGATCGCTTTGCCGGCTACACCTCGACGCTGGAGGCGCTGTACCAGGCGCAGTCGGCCCTGCGGGCGGCCGAGCTGGATCGGCTGGCGCAGCTCGCGCCCCGGGCGGGCCTCGACGCCGCCGAGGTCGACGCCCTGCGCAACGCGC
>JAOUIL010000160.1 GCA_029883975.1 Betaproteobacteria bacterium | reverse complement strand
GCAGCGTGGTCGTGGCGATCGTGCAGGGCACGCTGGGTGGCCTCATCTTCTGGATCCTCGGGATCCACGGGGCCTTGCTCTGGGGCGTGGTGATGATGTTCCTCTCGCTCATCCCCGCGGTCGGCGCGGGCCTGGTGTGGGCGCCGGCCGCGCTTTATTTCCTCGTCACCGGGGAATACTGGCAGGGCATCGTGCTCGTCGCCTTCGGCGTGCTGGTCATCGGCCTGGTGGACAACATCCTGCGGCCGATCCTGGTCGGCAAGAGCACGCGCATGCCGGACTACCTGGTGCTCGTCTCCACGCTGGGCGGGATCTCGGTGCTCGGCGTGAGCGGGCTGGTGACCGGGCCGCTCGTCGCGGCGCTGTTCATCGCCGTGTGGGAGGTCGTCGGCGCGTCGAAGACCGCCGGGGAGCCGCCGGGCTAGGCGGCTATCCGGCCGCGACCTCCACGCGCGCGTCGAAGCTCGACTGGCCGGCGGAGAAGGCGAAGCGGTCGGCCGCGGCGTCGGGGAGCACCGGCGCGCCCTCGGTCAGGACGTTGAGGCCGGGCCAGCCGTCGCGCAGCCACAGCGTGCCCGCAGGAATCCTGTCGGTGACGTGGGCGCGCGCGGCGAGCGCGCCGCGCGCGTTCCAGACGCGGATCGCCGCGCCGTCGGCGAGGCCGCGCGCCGCGGCGTCCGCCACCGAGATCCACAGCTGCGGCTCGGTCTCGCGCCTGGCGAGCGTAGGGAGCTCGCGGCCGTTGTTGTAGAAGCCGTGGAAGTGCGTGAGCGTGCGGCCCTGCGTGAGCGTGAGGGGGAAGCCGGACCCGCGTGGCGCTTCCCACTCGGGCAGTGCCGGCAGCCCGAGACGGACCGCATCCTCGGAGTAGAACTCGACCTTGCGCGAGAGGGTGTCGAAGTCGAGCTTCGGGTTGGCGACGTGCGAGACGCGCAGCTCGCCGATGCCGCCCTGGGCGCGCAGCTTCGCCACCGTGGCGTGCCCGGTAGCCGGATGGTCGAGGATGGCGTCGAGCATCGCTTCGTCCGAGGCCCAGGGAAAGAACCCCTCGAGCGCAAGGCGCGTGGCGAGGTCGCGCATCACCGAGGTGACCGGGCGCGCCTCGCCCGCGGGCGCGAGCACGGGCTCCATGAGGTGGAGGTGCGTGAACGCGGACTTGCAGCCGAGCTCCTCCAGCCAGGCGGTGGCGGGCAGCACCACGTCGGCGAAGCGCTGCGCGGTTTCGTGCATGAAGAGGTCGTAGCTCACCACGAGGCGCGTGCGCGCGAGCCCCTCGGCGACGCGCGCGGCGTCGGCGAAGGAGGAGAGCATGTTGGTGCCCATCAGCAGCAGGTTCCTGACCCGGCCGTCGTTCAGCGCCTCGATCACCGTAGACATCTGGTTGGGAAGCGCGGTGCCGGGCTTGCGCCGCTGCGGCTCGATGATGCTCGCCAGGCCCCGGCCGTGCGCCGCGGCGCCGTGGCGCGGGCCGAAGCCCGCGCCCGGGATGCCGATGTTTCCCGTGAGGCCGGGCAGGCAGGCGATCGCGCGCGAGGCCCGCCAGCCGTTGTCGCTCTTGTGCATGGAGCTGCCGCCGAGAACGATCATGGCGGGCCTGGCGGTCGCGTAGCGGCGCGCGAGCGCGGCGATGCGCTCCGCAGTGATTCCGGTGATGCCGGCCGCCCATTGCGGCGAGTACTCGCGCACGCGCTTTTCCAGCGCCTCGAACCCCACGGTGTGGCGTTCGATGAACTTCGCGTCGTGGAGGCGCTCGGCGCAGATCACGTGCATGAGGGCGAGCGCCAGCCCGGTGTCGGTGCCGGGCTTGATGATCAGGGCCTCGTCGGCTTTGGCGGTGGCCTCGGTGCGGCGCACGTCGATCGCCACGACGTGCGCGCCGCGCTCGCGCGCCTTGTTGAGGTGCGGCGCGGTGTTGGGCTGGCTGGCGAAGTTCGCGCCCCAGAGGAGGACCATGTTCGAGTGCTCGCCCATGTCCTCCTTGGTGTGGGTCTCGAGCATGCCGGTGAGCGCGAGGCCGAAGGCGCCCATGCCCCAGCAGATCATCGTAGGGCTGAAGAACTGGCTGCCGTGGAAGTTGGCGAAGCGCGCGAAGAGCTGCGCGTTCACGCGCGTGCCGTAGTTGGTCGTGAACGTTCCGTGGCCGGGCCAGATCGCGGTGGCTTCGGGCTTCTCGGCGGCGATGTCTCTGGCGATGCGGTCGAGCGCCTCGTCCCAGGTGGCGCGGCGGAATTCGTCCGTCCTTCGGTCGCGGACGAGCGGGTGGAGGAGGCGGTTCGGGTTGTCGAAGATCTCTTTCGACGCCTGCCCGCGGATGCAGAGGAAGCCGCGGCTGTCGGGGTTGTCCGGGTCGCCGCGCACGCTCGTGACTTTTCCGTTCTCCACGTCGACCAGCATGCCGCAGAGCGTCGGGTGGCAGTTCATCGGGCACATCGTGCGGGAGGTGGTCATCGGGCGAGGAACTGCCTCACGAGGGAGTTGACCTGCGCGGGGAACTCCCAGAGGGGGAATCCGCCTGCGCCGGGAACGGTAGCACGGCGCACATTCGGCAGGCTGGACTCGAGCTCGTCGGCGACGCGGATGAAGTCCTCCACGTCGTGCTCGCCGTTGACGAGGAGGACGGGCTGGGCGATGCGGGCGAGTTGCGGCCGGATCGACGGGACGGGCTCCGGGGTGGAGGAGTCGAGCCAGGGCTGGCCGGGGAAACGGGAGACGAGGTCCCAGTGCGCCTTCGCGCGGCATTCCTCCGGTCTTTGCCGGATCACGTCGAACCACCTGGACTCGCGGAACCACTCCGCTTTCGCGGCTTCGATGCCGCGCTCGCGGGCGGTCTTCTTCGCTTGCGCGAGCCTGGCGGTGACGTAGGGCAGGTCTACGCCGGGCAGGATCGCGCCGTCGAGGACGAGGGAGGCGATGAGCTGCGGGTGCTGCGCGGCGAGCATGAGGCCTACGCCGGCGCCTGTGTGCGTGCCCCAGAAGTGCGTGCGCTCCACCTTG
>JAOUIL010000087.1 GCA_029883975.1 Betaproteobacteria bacterium | reverse complement strand
CCGTCATCCACGCGCATTGTTCATGCGCGCGATTTCGTTCCGTCCGAAAGTGCTTTACAACCCGAAGGCCTTCTTCACACACGCGGCATGGCTGGATCAGGCTTGCGCCCATTGTCCAAAATTCCCCACTGCTGCCTCCCGTAGGAGTCTGGGCCGTGTCTCAGTCCCAGTGTGGCTGGTCGTCCTCTCAGACCAGCTACGGATCGTCGCCTTGGTGGGCCTTTACCCCACCAACTAGCTAATCCGGCATCGGCCGCTCCTCTCGCGCGAGGCCTTGCGGTCCCCCGCTTTCATCTTTCGATCTCATGCGGTATTAGCCAATCTTTCGACTGGTTATCCCCCACAAGAGGACACGTTCCGATGCATTACTCACCCGTTCGCCACTCGCCACCAGGGTTGCCCCCGTGCTGCCGTTCGACTTGCATGTGTAAGGCATGCCGCCAGCGTTCAATCTGAGCCAGGATCAAACTCTTCAATTAAAAAGCTTCGAGACTCCGGCATTGCTGCCGGACGCGAACGCCGCATGACGCGACGCCCGCTTCTCGCTCAAAAGTAAACGGAGTATTACTGCGTTACTCTAGATGCGAGCACTAGATGCAATGACCTTCCGCATCGAGCGCCCACACCTATCGGCTGCGAATTTTTAAAGAGCTGGTTGCGGGGAGAGGATTTGAACCTCTGACCTTCGGGTTATGAGCCCGACGAGCTGCCAGACTGCTCCACCCCGCGTCCGAAGAACCGAGATTATAGGGGCACCAGCGAAAATGTGTCAATCATTCCGCGCTCGTTTCACACTGATTGGCCTTGCTAGAGCGCGCGCCGGTCTATCAGGGCCTGCGACAGTGTCCCGGCGTCGACGTATTCCAGCTCCCCGCCCAGGGGAACGCCCCGTGCGATGCGGCTGACGCGGACGTTCCGGGCGCGAAGCATCTCGGCGATGTAGTGGGCCGTGGCCTCGCCCTCGTTGGTGAAGTTCGTGGCCAGCACGACCTCGTGCACCTCGCCGGCCGTCGCTCGGGCGAGCAGCCGCTCGAGCCCGATATCGCTGGGACCGACACCATCCAGCGGCGACAGACGCCCCATCAGCACGAAGTACATGCCCGAATAGGCCGCAGTCTGCTCCACCATCGCCAGGTCGGTGGGCGTTTCAACGACGCACAGGAGAGCGCGGTCGCGCCGCGGGGAACGGCAGAGCGCGCACGTTTCTTCTTCCGCAAAGTTGTTGCACAAGCTGCAATGGCGGACCCGCGCCAAGGCGTCCTCCAGCGCAGCCGCCAACTGTCCCGCCCCAGGTCGATCACGCTGCAGGAGATGGTAGGCCATGCGCTGCGCGGACTTCGGACCGACGCCGGGCAGAACCCGGAGCGCCTCGATCAGGCGTTCCAGGCCCTTGGCGGCAGGAACCGGATCGCGTCGCACGGCCTCAGAACGGCATCTTGAAACCGGGCGGCAGGCCCAGACCGGCGGTCATGCCGCTCATCTTCTCCGAGACCGTGGCCTCGACCTTGCGCGCCGCGTCGTTGAATGCGGCCGTCATCAGGTCTTCCAGCATCTCCCGGTCTTCCGCGGACAAGCTCGCATCGATAGTGACCCGCCGCACCTCGTGCTTGCAGGTCATGACGACCTTGACCGCGCCCGCGCCCGCCTGCCCCTCCACTTCTATCGACCCCAGCTGCTCCTGCACGCGGCGCATGTTCTCCTGCATCATCTGCGCCTGCTTCATGAGTTGACCGATATTTCCGCGCATCTCCGTCTCCCGCCTCAGTTGCCGTCGCCGCCGGGCCTGGCTCTGGACCCCACCACCTTCGCATCGAACATGTCCACCAGGTCGCGCACGAACTGGTCGCCCTGCACCGCGCGATCGGCCTCCGCCCTGCGCGTCTCGCGCTCCCCGGCTTCGGCTTCCGCGACGGTCGTGCCTGTCGCCTGCCCCTTCGAGACCTTGAGAGCGATCGGCCGACCGAGATGCTGCTCCAGCGCCGTACGCAGCTTATCCCGGTAATTCTGCTCCGCCAGGTGCCCCATGCTGGCGGGCACAGCCAGTTCCAGCATGCCATCGGCATGTGCGACGAGCGCGGAATTGCGGGCCAGCTCGCGCGCGGCGCCGCCCACCGTCAGGGACTTCACCAGGGCAGGCCAGTCGCCACCGAAATCCCTGGCTGAACGCGCCGGCGCGGGCGACGCCGAGCCCACCGGCTTCCTTGCCTCGCCCGCGCTCGTCGCCGGGGTGCTCGCGGAATCCGGGCGAAACGCGAGCATGCGCAGCATGGTCATGACGAACCCGGCATGCTCGTCGGGCGCCAGCGGCAAGTCCTGCCGGCCTTGGAGTGCGATCTGGTAGCACAGTTGCACGAACTCCGCGTCGAGGGTCCGCGCCAGTGCCGGCAAGACTGCCGCATCCGGTGCTTCGTCCGACGCGCTCGACGCGCCGATCACCTGCAAGGTGGCAATGCGCAGTAGCAGCCCGGCAAGATCCTGGAGCGCGGCATCGAACGACAGGCTGCGCGACAGCATTTCGTCCGCGATCGATAGCACGCGCGTGGCGTCGGCCGCGGCGACCGCTTCCAGGAGGCGCTGCAGGTAGCTCTCGTCGACGGCGCCGAGCATGTCGCGCGCGCTTTCTGCCGTCACGCTGCCGGCGCCATGCGCGATGGCCTGATCCAGAAGGGACAGCGCGTCGCGCATGCTGCCCGCTGCGGCACGCCCGATCTGTTGCAGGGCGTCGGCTTCGTACGGCACTGCCTCGGCATCCAGCAGCCGCGCCAGATGGGCGGCGACGGATGCGGCAGGCATCTGCTTCAGGTTGAACTGCAGGCAACGCGAGAGCACGGTCACGGGAATCTTCTGCGGATCCGTCGTCGCCAGGATGAACTTGAGGTGCTCCGGCGGCTCCTCGAGCGTCTTCAGCATGGCGTTGAAGGCGGAGTTCGACAGCATGTGGACTTCGTCGATCACGTAGACCTTGTAGCGGCCGCGCGTCGGCGCGTATTGCGCGGTGTCCAGCAACTGCCGCATCTCGTCGACGCGGGTGTTGGTCGCGGCATCCACTTCGAGGAGATCGACGAAGCGCCCGCCGTCGATCTCCTCGCACGCCGAGCACTTGCCACAGGGCTCGGCGGTGACGCCCGTTTCGCAATTCAGGCACTTGGCGAGAATGCGCGCCAGCGTCGTCTTGCCCACGCCGCGCGTTCCGGTCAGCAGGTAGGCGTGATGCAGGCGGCCGTGCTCCAGTGCGTGGCGCAGCGCGCGCACAACGTGCTCCTGCCCCACCAGGGCGCCGAAATTGCGCGGTCGCCACTTGCGGGCAAGCACTTGATAGCTCATACCTTTCATCCTATCAGGGGGCCTCGAACGGGAGGTCTGCACCCGTTCGAGGCCAGATGGTGGCGAGCCTTGCCCCCGGCACTTGCAGAAACCAGCTGTGGCTGCTTCCTTCCGGACCTGACCAGATTGACCGGGCTGCAATGCGGGGAGGCCCGCCGTCGTTCAATGTTCCGTCCGTGAAACCGTCCGCCGTTCCATTCTAACCGCCGCGTCGCCCGACGTCAGCGTCGTGTCAGCCTCCGGTCAGACGATCGCGCCGCTCGTGCCCTAGCCTGTCAGCGCATCCTCCTCCACCGCGTACTGAGCGGTGGTTTCCACGTCCTGGCGCGCAAGCGCCAGGACGTTTTCTTTTGCGGACGGCGCTGGCGGAGAGAGTGGGATTCGAACCCACGATACGCTATTAACGTATACACGCTTTCCAAGCGTGCGCCTTCAGCCGCTCGGCCATCTCTCCGCTATGCGACATTCTACCTTCGGGCGTCCCGGCCGTCCCTAGTTCACGATCCGCGCCGCGAGGCGCGCGATGCTGCGCGCGATCTCGCCTTCGAGCGGGAACGACAGCATTCCCATCACGGTGTAGCCCAGCAGCCCCGGCATGACATAGAAGCGGAACATGAAGAAGAACCACGCCACGAACAGCGGGATCAGCGGCGGGATCAGGAACTTCGGCGTGATCGGGGCGAACAGCTTGAGCAGCGGGTCCGTGGCGCGCACGAAGAACCTCATGAAGAAGAAGTTGCTGTTCACCGGCAGGAAGATGTTCATGCCGACGCGCCCGATCAGCGTCCACATGACGATACCCAGGACGTAGTCGAGCACGATGGCCCAGAGAGGAATGTCAAAGCCCATGGTCGCCGCCGCGTTCGCCGGATTCTAAGCCCAAGCCGACAGGCAAAAAAAAGCCGGGGCGATCGCTCGCCCCGGCAGTGTTCCTTCCTGCGATGCTAGTGCGTCGAGCCCAGCACAGTATCGCCTTTCGGAATGCGGACTTCGTCGACCATGTCCTGGGTCTCCTTGTCCGGCGGAGCCGTCACCAGCGTCACGACGACCATGGCGATCAGGCTGGCACCCGCGCCGATGATGCCGAAGCGAAGGTGATCGATGCCGATCCAAGGCTTCATGCCGCCCGCGTACACCATGTACAGATACCAGGACCCGACCAATAGGCCGACCACCATGCCCGCGATCGCTCCCGGCCGGTTGGCGCGCTTCCACCACACGCCAAGCACCAGCGGGAAGAACAGGCCGGACATGGCGAAGTCGAATGCCCACGCCACTGCACCGAGAATTCCGGTCAGCCGCATGCTCGCAACCCCCGCACCAGCCGCCCCGATCACGATCAGCAACACTCGGGCCACGATCAGTCGCCGCTTCACGTCGGCCTTCGGGTCGATCATCTTGTAGTAGAGGTCATGCGACAGCGCGTTGGCGATCGCCAACAGCAGGCCGTCGGCCGTCGACATGGCCGCCGCCATGCCGCCCGCCGCGACCAAGCCCGAGATCACGTACGGCAATCCTGCGATCTCCGGCGTCGCCAGCACGACAATGTCGGGACGCATGAAGAACTCGTTGATCTGGAGGATGCCGTCGCCGTTCAGGTCGATGACCTTCACCTGCCCGACCGAAGTCCACTTCTGCACCCAGGTGATCGCATTCACGTCCGCCACCGACTTGCCGATGATGCTGGTCGCCAGGTTCGGATCGAGCATCTGCAGCTTGGTGAACGTCGCGAGCGCGGGCGCCGTGAAGTACAGCAGGAAGATGAAGAACAGCGACCAGGCCACCGAGGTACGCGCCGCGCGCACCGACGGCGTCGTGAAGTAGCGCATCAGGATGTGCGGGAGGGATGCTGTTCCCATCATCATGCATGCGACCAGGGTCACGAACTGCACCGAGCCAACGAACGTATCGGGCGGCGCGTTGTGCTTGACGTTGAGCGCAGTCAGGCCGCTCTGTGCGGCAGACTTCAGCACGCCGACCTGGTGCAGGGTCTCGAGCTCCGCGATGCGCAGCACCGCGTCCCCATACACCAGTTGCGGGATGACGCCGAAGCCCTGCTTGTTCGACATCCAGATCACGGGCACCAAGTAGGCAATGATGAGCACGATGTACTGCGCCACCTGCGTCCAGGTCACCGCGCGCATGCCGCCGAGCATCGAGCAGAGCAGAATGCCCGCCAGCCCGATCCAGATGCCCACCTGGAAAGGGATCAGCAGCGCGCGCGAGGCGATCGTGCCGGTCGCGTTGATCTGCGCCGTCACGTAGGTGAAGGACGCGACGACCAGGACGATCACGGCGCAAAGGCGGGCCAGGTTGCCGCCGTAGCGGGTGCCGATGAAGTCCGGCACCGTGTAGCAGCCGAACTTCCGCAGGTACGGGGCCATCAGCACCGCCACCAGCACGTACCCGCCCGTCCACCCCACCACGAAGGCGAGATAGGGATGGCCCGCCATGTAGATGCCGCCGGCCATTGCCACGAACGACGCGCCCGACATCCAGTCCGCCGCCGTCGCCATACCGTTGAATACCGCCGGCACCTGGCGTCCTGCGACGTAGTAGGCGTCGAGCTGCATCGTGCGCGACAGCCAGCCGATCACGGCGTAGATGAATACCGTGAAGCCGACGAACATCAGGCCGATGGTGTCTTCCTTGACACCGGCCCGCTCCATCAGCGCCATCAGCAGGACGAAGACGACGAATCCGCCGGTGTAGAAACCGTAAATCTTGGGCAGGTTTTCGATGAACGATCCCTGCATTCTGAAGATAGACATGGTGCGCTCCTCTCCTCTAGCGTTCTGTTCTTATCCGGGCCGCGCTCAATCGGCCTCGGCCATGCCGCATTCGCGGTCGATCTTGTCCTGCTGCCGTGCGAAGAAGAACAACTGCACGACAAACACGACGAGCGATCCCTGCGAGGCCATGTAGAAGCCGAGCGGGAAGTGCATGAACGACGCCTTGTTCAGCTCCGGCGCGAACCAGTGCACGACGAAGGAAAAGATGAACCAGATCGTGATGTGCACGAACATCAGGTTCCGGGTCCGGTTCCAGTGAACCGCCTTCTGGGACGTGTCGTTCATAGCGCGACCTCCTCCACTTTGTGTTGTCTGGTCCCCCGTGCGACGGGGCGTCTCCTCCATGCAGGCGCGGATCCCTGCCGCACCCCCATCTGGTGCGGCGATTCTAGCCGAAGCGTGCAAAACTCCGCTTGGCGTCCATCACCGGGAATATTGCTGTGCACAAAACTCCTGCCTCCACGCAGATCGCAGCGCCTTGGTACGAGCGACTGCTGGCTCCGCTGCACGCCTTCTTCCGGCGGCGCCGGCTCCAGCCGATTCGCGACGTAGATGCGCTGCGCAAGTTCCTGCAAACGCGCGCCAGCTACGTCGCGCAGATGACGCTTTACGGGTATCTGCGCACGCGCTCCGGCGTCCGATTTCCCGAGCTGTTCAACAACGACCAGTTCGTCGCGTCCATCAACATCGCCAAGTGGCACGTGTGGCTCGCCTGCCTCTCGGATCTGGCCGCCTACGCCGGCGGCATGCTGCGACGGAGTGGCGCCTCCCATATCGCGGTTCGGGAAACGATGCAGCGCATGGTGAATGACATTCTTGCCGAAACCGGCAGCCCTCCCGACGCCGGACCCGAGTTCCTTGCGCATGCTGAACGGGTGCGAGCGCGCGTGGCGTTGTGCGACTGGGCCGCGCAGGCCGATGGCGACGGCCCTTTCGTCGAAAGCCCCGGCGCGCTGGTCTACTGGGCGCCGATCGTCGAGGAGCTCAAGGTGCTGGACGAGGAGATCGTGCGCAATTCGGTGCGCTTTCGTTGGAACGAGATCCGCCAGCAGTTGCGCCGCGCCCTCGACGCACGGGCGGTCATGGGCGTCGCTCCCTCGCCATAGTCCCGTTGCGTGCAACGTTACCTCCCCCCGGAGTTCCGCAGGACGATCCGGCGGATGCTAGCGGCCGCACTACATCCGTTCCACTAGGGGAAACCCTAGAAAGCGCCTGACGCGCCGCAGCATTCCTGGTGCTACTCCGGGTACTGCATGCGCAACTGCACGAGGGCCGCGACGGAGCTGACGCCCATCTTCTCCATCACCTTGGCGCGATGGAACTCCACGGTCTTCACGCTGATCTCGAGCTCGTCGGCGATGACCTTGTTGAGCTTCCCTTCGATCACGCGCAGCATCACCTCCCGCTCCCGGTCGCTGAGCGTGGCGACGCGCTCCTCGTACTCCGAGCGCCGCGCGCGCCGCTCGCGCAGCTGCGCATCACGCTCCAGCGCGCGGCGGATGATCTGCACCACCTCCTTGTAGCCGAAGGGCTTCTGGATGAAGTCCACGGCACCGCCCTTGATGGCGTGCACCGCACTCGGCACGTCGCCGTGGCCCGTGACGAAGACGATGGGAATCGCCACTTCCCGCTGCCGGAGATACTCCTGCAGCTCGAGCCCGCTCATGCCCGGCAGGCGCAGGTCGAGCACCAGGCAGCCCGGCCCGCCGTGGCGATACGCATCGATGAACTCCTTGGCCGTGGCGAAGGTCTGCACTGCGATGCCGTTCGACTCCAGTAGCCAGCGCCAAAGCGTGCGGATCGACTCATCGTCGTCGACGACGTAGGCGGTCGGCGGCATCTGACCAGGTTCATGCCCTTCACTCCTGCCGTCGCTCATAGGTGGAAGTCGAGCGCGAGGCGCTCCTGGAGCTGGCGCGCGAGCCTGAACGCCTCCTTGAGGCAGGACTGCTCGAAGGCGTTCAGCCGGTCGGGGTCGATGCGGTTCGTCAGGTCCTCGCCGGCGCCGCGCCCGCCGGCGCGCGCCTCGGGCTGGGCGGCCTGCTTTCGCAAGCGCAGCCCCTGGATGAAATAAAAGGCATCGATCAGCGCGCCGCGCTGGGCGGGAGGCTGTCCGCGTGGCTCGCCGAAGGCGCGCAGCCGGTCCGCGGTATTGGTCTGCCGCGCCCCGCTCGCCAGCGCCAGCACGCGCGCCGCGTCGACGAAGATGCGCGCCCCGTTCGCCTTCAGGTTAACGGAGTGCGGCGCGCCGGGCGCGTCCATTGTCACGAGGGCGCCGAAGCGGCCAAGGGCCGGGCGCGACTGCGTCGCCGCCTGCGCCAGCAGTCGCAGGAAGGCGGCGTGCCCGCGCACCCGCTCGCTGATCCAATCGCGCAATCCCGCCGCCAGCACCTCGTCGCCGTGGATCGGACGCAGATCCAGGCAGATCGCCGCGTCCAGCAGCGCCTGGGGACTGGTCACCTCGAGCCACGCGGACATCTTGGCGCGCCACTCCTCCGTGGACAGGCACAGTTCCGGGTTGCTCGCCATGATATTGCCCTCGCACAGCGGGAACCCGCAGGCGTCGAGCGCCTCGTTGACTTCGCGCGCGAAGGGAATCAGCTTGGCGCGCCCGTGCTCCGGCGCGCTGTCCTCGGGCGCAGCGAACAGCAGGCCGTTGTCCTGGTCCGTGCTGAAGGTCTGCTCGAAGCGGCCTTCGCTGCCGAAGGCGAGCCACGTCCAGCGGATGCGGTTCAGGTCGTGGCGCCGCCGCACCACCTCGATGACGCGGCGCGTCAGCCGATCGTTCAGCACCGAGATGAAGAGGGTCAGCGGCTCGGGCGCTGTGCCCTGCTCGACCAGCAGCGCCGCGAGGCGGCGGATCTGCGCTGCGAGCGCGCTCAGCGTGTCGACGCTGTCGGCGAGCCGGATCTCCATGGTCAGCTCGCCCATGCCGAGCCGCTGCAGGGCGAACAGGTCGCGCTCCGACACGACGCCAAGCAGGCGCTCGCCCTCGGTCACCAGGATATGGCGGATGCGCCGCTCGGTCATCTCCAGCGCCGCCTCATAGGCGAAGGCGTGCGGCGGCAGAGAGACGAGGTCGCGGCTCATCAGTTCGGAGACCCGCCGCTCGAGACCGCCATCGGCGGCCACCGGGAGCAGGTCCCGCCCGGTGAAAATGCCGCACGGGCGCTGCTCGGCGTCGACGATGATCACGGAGCCCACGTCGTTTGCCTGCATGATGCGCACGGCGTCAGCGACGCTGCGGTGCTCCTCGCACGTGACCACCGCGCGCGTGGCCAGGGCCCGCAGCGGCAAGGCAAAGGCCTGGCGCTCGCCGGCCATGCGCTCGCGAAGATCGACGCCTGGCTCTGACATCCCGGTGCTCAGTATCGCAGCCGAGCATAGTAGGTCTCGCGCGAGGCGTCGAGAGCCTCGCCGAGCGTCGCAATGCCCTGCTCGTGCAGCAGCTCGAGCAGCCGCAGGAACGCCTCGCCGGTGAGCAGCGCGTCGCCGAGCGCCGTATGTCGGCCGATGACCGGCACGCCCAGGCGCTCGGCGATCGCCTCCAGGCGATGGTCCGCCAGCGCGGGTTGCGCGACCGCCGACAGCAGCAGCGTGTCGAGCACCGGCTGCTCGAAGCGCACGCGCGCCGACTTCTCTTTCAGCTCGAGAAAGCGCATGTCGAAGGCGGCGTTGTGCGCCACCAGCACCGTGTCCTCGCAGAACTTGTGGAAGGCCGGCAGCACCTCCTCGATCCTCGGCTGGCCGGCGAGCATACCCGCGTCGATGCCGTGCACCTTGGTGGACTCGGGATTGAGCGGGCGCTGCGGATCGACCATGCGCTCGAAGATCTCCGCCTTGAGCAGCCGTCCGTTGACGATCCGCACCGCGCCGATGCTGATGATCTCGTCGCCGGCCGAGGGCGCGAGCCCGGTTGTTTCCATGTCGAATACCGTGTAGGCGAGCTCACCCAGCCTTCGCGCCCGCAGGTCCTGCGACGCCTCGCCGTGCGAGAACAGGTCGAAATCGTAGAATTCGGGCCGGCTCTCGATGACCGAGTCGGGTCGCGCGGCGGCGGCGACCGGCTCGCCGGCCGGAAGCAGGAACCGGAAGCAGGCATCGCGCTCTCCCGCCAGCCCGTGCCGCTGCAGCCACAGCTCGCCGCCATGGCGCTCGAGCACGTCGCGCAGCGTGAGCGGAGATTCCTGCGCGCCTACGTGCAGCGGCTCGTTCTCCCACAGCCCCAGCGCATCGTGGCCGACGATGACGCCGCGCCAGCCAAGATCGAGCTCGACGAAGCGGTCCGCGCGCCGCGCGCTGCAGCGCAGCCTGCCAACGCCATAGTTCTCCTTCAGCTGCGCCGCCAGGAAGCACAGCGCCTGCACGAAGGTGAAGCTGTCGACCGAGACCCACAGTGATTCCGCCACCGGGTCGAGCTCCACCTCCACCCCGACCAGGGTGCGCACGCGCCCCTCGGTCGCGCGCAGCAGGTCCAGCGCACGCATGTCCTCCAACGTCAGGCTGGCCTTGAGGGCTTCGCCGTACGTCTGCAGCGCACCCTGGATCGAGTGGGACAGCGCCTGCGACTCGTCAGCGATGATCCCGACGAACTGCCGCAGCCGCGCGGCCTCCATGTCAGGATAGCGGGCGAGGTTCTCGGCAGCCGCGCGGATATTGGCGACCGGCGCGCGCGCGTGTGTGGCGATCGATTGCAGCACGGAAAGACGCTGCGATTCGCGCTCGAGCAGGCCGGTGACATCGCCCAGCGTGAACACGATCCCCGCCAGCTCGCCGCGGGCGCCCCGGTACGGCGCGGCCTCGAACTTCACCAGCCGGCCTGCGCCCGCCGGCGCCACGAAGCGCGTACGGGGGGCGGCGTCGCCGCGCGCGCGCGCCTGCTCGAGCTTCTCGATGGCGTGCACCACCTGGTCGCGTTCCATGAGGGAGAAGATCGACCGCCCGAGCCCGACCGGCGCCGGCGCCGGGGCGTTGCCCCGGTTGGAGAGCAGCGCGCGCGCCTGCTCGTTGTACAGCAGGATCCGGCCTTCGGCATTGCACACCAGCACGCCCTCGGCGAGCTCGGACATCAACGCCGCGAGCCGATTGCGTTCCTCCTCGAGGTGGGCGAGCGCATCGCGCACGCGAGCCCCCGACTCGGCGCGCAGCCGGTGTGCCTCCGCCGCCAGGCGCTCGATCTCGCCGGCCAGCTGGACGAGCTCGGCGGCGCCATCGGTGGCGATCGGCGCAGCGCCCTGCGCAGTGCGCGCGCTGCGCGTCAGGTCGGCAAGCGCCGTGGCCGCCTCCACGTACGCGCCGAACAGCCAGCGCACCGCCCCGGCGGCGAGCGCCAGCAGCCCCATCGCGCCGAACACCAGCAGCGGCATGCGCTCGTCGAGCACGCGCAGCACGACCTCCCGGTCGGGCGGCGCGAGCGCCGCGACCACCGCCAGCCCGGTCGCCGCCGGCACCGCGACCCCGGCGAGGAACAGTACCGCCACCCAGAGCGCGAATTTGCCCTTGGCCTTCACGCCGGCGGCGACAGCAGCTCGCGGATCGTGGCCACCAGCTCCGCGCTCGAGAACGGCTTGGTCACGTACAGGTCGGCGCCGACCGACATGCCCTTCTCCACCTCCACTTCACGGCCTTTCGCGGACAGCATCACGATCCGCATGTCGCGCCACTTCGGCTCCGCGCGCATGCGCTGGCACACCTCGTAGCCGCTCACCTTCGGCACCATCACGTCGAGCAGCACCAGGTCGGGCGCGAACGCATCGAGCTGCCCAAGGGCCTCCTCGCCATTCGTGGCCACCCGCACCTGGTAGCCGTTCTTCTCCAGCAGGAACTCTAGCGCCGCTACGATGTTCGGCTCGTCGTCGACGATCAGCACCTTCTTGCTCACACGCCCTCCTTCTTGCTCATGCCGCGCGCGCCGCGGGCAGCGCCTGGCGGTGCGGCGGCACGGGT
>JAOUIL010000019.1 GCA_029883975.1 Betaproteobacteria bacterium | reverse complement strand
GTGCACCGCGATCGGATCGAAGGCCGCGCTGACCAGCGGCGGCGCGAGCACGATGGCGAGGAAGATGTAGCAGGCCGTGATGGTCATGCCCATGCCGAAGATGAAGCTGGTGATCGCGCCCATCACCAGCAGCACGTAGATGTTGTTGCCCGCGAGATAGACCAGGTCATTGGCCAGCGTGCCGGCGAGCCCGGTGACCGAGAGGGCACCGATGATCAGTCCCACGCCGGCGAGCAGCGCGGCGAGCTCCGAGAGCGCGCCGCCCACGCCCTCGAGCAGCGCACGCAGGCGCCCCCAGTCGAGCCGGTAGCGGCGCGTAAACTGGTTGATGACCAGCAGCAGGGCCGTGGCGTAGAACGGCGCGAGCGACTCGCGCTGCAGCACGAGCAGCATCCACACCAGCAGCGCGAACACGAACAGGTAGTGCCAGCCCTCGGCGAAGGTCTGCCGGAGCGAGGGCAGCTCCGCGCGCGGCAGCCCCTTCAGGCCGTTCTTCGCCGCGTAGCCGTCGATCTGCACGAACAGCGCGAAGTAAAAGAGCAGCGAAGGCACCAGCGCGGCGATGGCGATGGCGACGTAGGGTTTGCCCAGGAACGCTGCCATGACGAACGCGGTGGCGCCCATGACCGGCGGCATCAGCACGCCGCCGGTCGAGGCGCAGGCTTCCACGCCGCCCGCGTAGGCGGGCGAGAAGCCGATGCGCTTCATCGCCGGTATGGTCACCACGCCCGTGGTGAGCACGTTGGACACCACGCTGCCCGAGACCGAGCCCATCAGCCCGCTGGCGAAGATCGACACCTTGGCCGGCCCGCCGCGCACCGAGCCGAACAGGGCGAACGCGAGGTTGTTGAAGAAGTGCGCCGCGCCCGTGTACTGCAGCACCGCGCCGAACATCACGAAGCCGATCACCAGCTCGCCGAACGCGCGCATCGGGATGCCGAGCGCGCTCTCGCTCGAGGCGAAGTGGAACGAGGCCGTGGCGGCGAGATCGCGCGGCAGCCCGGCGATCGGCCCGGGCATGTGGCCGGCGAACACCGGATAGATCGAGATCAGCGCCACGACGACGAACACCGCCGTGCCTCCCGCGCGGCGCGTGGCCTCGAGCAGCACCAGCCAGCCGACGTAGGCCACCCATACCGCCTGGCGCGGCGCCTTGTATTCCCAGCCTTCCTCGACGATGCGCTGCGCGTGCAGCGCGTAGTAGGCGAACACGCCGAAGGCGAGCGCGAACAGCAGCACGTCGTACCAGGGCACGCCGTCACGGCGCGCGCGCGCGCCTGCCGGCAGCAGCAGGAAGACGCTGCCAACGAGCAGGGCGCCCAGCCAGTACAGGTAGGCGCTGTCGAGGACGGTCTTGCCGACGAAGAAGCCGAGGTTGAGGAGCTGGTTGAGCGCGAGGCCGATCGCGCCCGCCACGAGCGCGATCAGCACCCCGCGCCACGCGGGCGGGAGGCTGCGATAGCGCGCCTCGGTCGGCGCCTCGGCGACCGCAGCGGCCTCGGCGCCGGCCATGGCGCGCGCCTAGCTCACCAGGTCTGGGTCACCGGGTCGAAGCCGGCCTTGGTCAGCGCCTCCGCGCGCGCCTTCTGCCAGGCGGCGACGAAGGCCTTGTCGTCGGCGTGCGAGCCTTTCTTCACCTCGGCCCAGGCCGCGGCCAGCACCTTCTGGCGCCCGATCAGCTTGTCGTTGTGCGCCTGGTGCTCGGGCTTCCACTGGCCGTTCTCCTTCCAGAAGCGGATCGCGCCGTCGTGGAACGGGATCACCCAGGCGAAGTTCTGCCGCTCGACCGCCCACCCCGAGTTGCCGGGCGCCGCGTCCTTGTACATGGAATACGTCTCGACCATCGCCTTGGTCATGTTGTAGACGAGGCCGGCGTCCTGCGTGGCGTAGGTCATCAGGATCGGGTAGGGGTAGGTCGCGGACTCCGCGGGCTTGTCCTTCGACAGTTCCGCGCCCTCGGTGCCCATGTAGGGGAAGAAGAAGGGCGCCATCGCCTGCATGCGCGCCCAGCCCGCCTTGTCGCTGTGCGGGAAGATCGGGTACACCAGCCCGCGCGGCGACTTGGCGATCTGGTAGGCCTTGCCGGAGATCGACGACGTGAAGGCGGCGTCCACCTGGTTGTTGATGATGCCGTCCATCGCCGCGCCGAAGCCGCCGAACTCGACCTTCTGCACGTCGTTCCAGGTGAGGTTGGCGAACGCCAGCATGGCGGTGATGTTCTGGTTGAGCGAGGGCGCGCCGATCACCCAGGCGACGCGCTTGCCCTTCAGGTCCGCGACCGTGCGCACGCCGGAATCCCTGGCGGCGACGACGGTCAGCACCTGGTCGGAGGTGTTCAGCATCAGGCCGCGGATCGGCTGCGGCCCCCAGCTCGGCGCGCCGAACTCGAACACGCCTTCCTGCGCGAGGTAGGCGCCGCCCACGCCGTTGGCGGAGAACTGCACCTGGCCTTCGCGCACCGGCAGGTTCCTGGAAACGTCGTTCTTGCCCGGCAGCACGCGCAGGCTGACGTTGTACTTCTGCTTGAGCGCGTTGCCGATGGCCACGGCCTGGTTGTAGCCGCCGGAGCCCACGTCGTAGGCGCTCCAGGAAATGGTCGGCGGCAGCTGCACCTGCGCCTGCGCGGTGCCGGCCAGCGCGAACGCGGCGGCGAGCGCCGCAAGACGGATTGCGGTGTTCATGAAACCCTCCTCCTCCAAGGTTGGCCCCGGCATGGTACCCGAATCCCGGCGGGAGCTAGAATGCCTGCCGCGTGGTCTACCAGACGATCAGCCGCTTCTCGGTCCCCAAGCTCGACGAGCTTCCCGAGGACGTGCTCGAGCGCATTCTCGCAGTGCAGGAGAAGTCGGGCTTCGTGCCGAACGTGTTCCTGGCGCTGGCGCGCCGCCCCGACGAGTTCCGCGCGTTCTTCGCCTACCACGACGCGCTGATGGAGAAGAAGGGCGGCCTCACCAAGGCCGAGCGCGAGATGATCGTGGTCGCGACCTCCGCGGCCAACCAGTGCCAGTACTGCGTGGTGGCGCACGGCGCCATCCTGCGCATCCGCGCCAAGAACCCGCGCATCGCCGACCAGGTGGCGGTCAACTACCGCAAGGCCGACATCACGCCGCGGCAGAAGGCGATGCTCGCCTTCGCCATGAAAGTCGCGCTCGCGTCGCACGAGATCGAGGACGCCGACCTGGAGCGGCTCGGCAAGGCCGGGTTCTCCGAGGAGGAGGCGTGGGACATCGCCGCCATCGCGGCGTTCTTCGCTCTGTCCAACCGCATGGCGAACGTCACCGGCATGCGGCCGAACGACGAGTTCTACCTCATGGGGCGGGAGGCGAAGGAGAAGTAGGCGCTCAGGCCGCGAGCGCAGCCTCGCGCTCGAGGAGCCAGCCGGCGAGCGCGTCGACCCCGCGCCCGCTCGTCGCAACGGTGCTGAACACGGGCCGCTTCGCGCCCATTTGCAGGGCCAACGTCGCGATCAGCTCCTGCGCCGTGCGCTCGGCGCCCTCGAGGTCCGCCTTGTTGACCACGAAGGCATCGGCGATCTCGAGGATGCCCGCCTTCAGCGCCTGCACGTCGTCGCCCAGGCCCGGCGGGCAAACGACCAGGCGCGTGGGCGCGATCTTCGCGATATCGACTTCCGATTGTCCCGCGCCGACCGTCTCGATGAGCACGACGTCGAACCCCGCCGCGTCGAGCAGCGCCGCGACCCGCCCGGTGGCGCGGCTCACGCCACCCGGGTGGCCGCGCGAGGCAAGCGAGCGGATGTAGACCCCATCGTGCCCCTGCACGTCGCTCATGCGGATGCGGTCGCCGAGCAGCGCGCCGCCGGTGAGCGGGCTCGAGGGATCCACCGCCACCACCGCGACGCTGCGCCCCTGCGCGACGAGCGCCTTGGCGAGCGCGGCGACGAGCGTCGACTTCCCGGCGCCCGGCGGGCCGGTGACGCCGACCACCCTCGCGCGGCCGCATTGCCGCGCGAGCTGGCGGCTCAACGCCTCGCCCTCGGCGCTGCCGTTCTCGATCTCGCTGATCGCGCGCGCGATCGCGCGGCGCTCGCGCGCGAGCACGCGGGCGGCGAGGCTTTCTCCCGGCTGCAGGAACTCGGCGTTGTGCTCGCCCAGCCGCGGCGGCGCGCCGTAGGCCGTTGCCGTGCCCGCGATGTGGATCGGGTTGCCCACCGCACGAATCGTCGTGCCGCCGGATTCGATGTCGACCACCATGTCGCGCTCGCGCGCGAGCTCGGAACCGAGCGCCCGTTCGAGCGTCTGCACCGGCGCGGCGACGACGCCGAGCGGCGCGAGGCGCGCCATCCACGACGCGCTGCTGTCCGACCGGAACAGCGGCTCGAGCGCCGCGAGCAGCGCCGCGCGGTTCTCGCGCCGCGCCGCCATGGTGGCGAAGCGCGCATCGGCGATCCATTCGGGGCGGCCGGCTTCGGCGCAGAAGCGCCGCCAGAACTCGTCGTGCGAGACGAACACGACGAGCCAGCCGTCGGCCGTAGCGAACACCTGCGCCGGCACGATGTAGGGATGCGCCGAGCGCGCCATGCGCTCGGCGCGCTCGCCCGCGTTCAGCCACGCGCCGGCGAGGTAGTTGAGCTGAGAGAGCATCACGTCGTGCATCGAGACGTCGATCTGCCCGCCCTTGCCTTCGACGATCTTGGCGAGCAGCCCCAGCGCTCCCATCATGCCGGCCGAGTTGTCCACGGCCGAGTAGCCGGTCTTGGCGGGCGGGCTGCCCGGCTCGCCGGTGATCGCCATCACGCCGGTGAGCGCCTGGATGACGTAGTCGTAGGCGGGTCGGTCGGCGTGGCTGCCCTCGAGGCCGTAGCCGGTGAGCGCGACGCAGACGAGCTTCGGGTTCGCGTCCTTCAGCGCCTCGTAGGTGAGGTCGAGCTTCTTGATCGCTGCGGGCCGCAAATTGGTGACGAGCGCGTGCGCGCGCGCGGCGAGCGCACGCAGGGCTGTGCGGCCCGCATCGCTCGCGAGGTCGAGCACCACGCTCTTCTTGCTGCGGTTGAGGCTCGCGAAGTAGGCGTTATGCCCGGCCACCTCGTGCGGGCTCACGCGCCGGCCGATGTCGCCCTCGGGCGGCTCGATCTTGATCACCTCGGCGCCGAGGTCGGCGAGCAGCATGCCGCAGTAAGGACCGGCGAGCATGTGCCCGACCTCGAGCACGGTGATGCCGGAGAGCGGGCCGCTCATGCGAGCGCGCGCGCGAGCTCCTCGATCATGCGCTCGAGCGGCGTGTCGTTGGTGTAGACGCCCTTGACGCCCAGGGCGAACAGCGCGTCGCGGTCCTGCGGCGGGATGGTGCCGCCGACGAACACCGGGACCTCGCCCGCGCCCGCGGCGCGCAGGCCGCCGATCACCTCGCGCGAGAGCTCCTGGTGGCTGCCCGAGAGGATGGACAGGCCCACGGCGGCCACGTCCTCGTCGAGCGCCACGCGCACGATGAACTCGGGCGACTTGCGCAACCCCGTGTAGATGACCTCGGCGCCCGCGTCGCGCAGCGCGAGCGCAATCACCTTGGCACCCGCGTCGTGGCCGTCGAGGCCGGGCTTGGCGACGAGGATGCGCTTGCCCGCGAGGGACCTTGCGGCAGCGAGCGCGCTCACAGCCGCACCGGTTCCTGGAACTCGCCCCAGCAGCGCTTGAGGCGCGCGACCATCTCGCCCACCGTGCAGTAGGCGTGGCAGCAGTCGACGAGCAGCGGCATCAGATTCTCCTTCTCGCCCGCGGCCGCCGCCTCGAGCGTATCGAGCGCTCGTGCCGCGCGAGCCGCGTCGCGCGTGCGCTTCACCTCGGCGTGCTTCTCCAGCACGCGCGCGGCGGTGCCCGGGTCGAGGCGGAAAACCTCGCCGAAGCTCTGCGCTTCGTCCTCGCGCCGGTAGCGGTTCATGCCCACCACCACGCGCTCGCCGCGGTCGGTGGCGTCCTTTTTCTCACGGGCGCGCAACGCGATGCGCCGCTGCAGCCAGCCGTCCTCGATCGCCTTCACCACGCCGCCGTAGGCGCCGATCTCGCCCATCACTTCGCGCATGCCGTCCTCCATGCGGTCCGTGAGCCACTCGACGTAGTAGCTGCCCGCGAGCGGATCGACGGTGGCGGCGACGCCGCTTTCGTGCTGCACGATCTGCTGCGTGCGCAGCGCGAGCTCCGCGGAGAACTCGGTCGGGATCTGGAACGCTTCGTCGTAGGCGCAGGTGAAGATGGACTGCGCGCCGCCCAGCACCGCGGCGAGGTTCTCGATCGCCACGCGCACGATGTTGTTGTACGGCTGCGCGGCGACGAGCGACGAGCCGCCGCACACCACGCCGAAGCGGAAGTGCAGGGCCTTCTCGTCGGTCACGCCGTAGCGTTCGCGCAGCAGCTTTGCCCACAGGCGCCGCCCCGCGCGGAACTTGCACGCCTCTTCGAACAGGTCCATGTGCACGTAGAAGAAGAACGAGAGCCGCCGCGCGAACTTCGCCACGTCGCCGCCGCGCCGGATGAGCTCGTCCACGTAGGCAAGGCCATTGGCGAGCGTGTAGGCCATCTCCTCGACCGCGGTGCAGCCGGCGTCGCGCACGTGCGCGCCCGCGATGGAGATCGCGTTGAAGCGCGGCGTTTCGGAGTTCGCGAAGAGCACCGAGTCGGCGATGAGGCGCAGCGACGGGCGCACCGGGAAGATCCAGGTGCCGCGTGCCACGTACTCCTTCAGGATGTCGTTCTGGATCGTGCCGGTGAGCTTCGCGCGCGGCACGCCCTGCTTGTCCGCCACGGCGAGGTACATGGCGTAGACGATCGCCGCCGTGCCGTTGATGGTGAACGAGGTCGAGATCGCACCGAGGTCGATGCCCTCGAAGAGCGTCTCCATCTCCGAGAGCGAGAAGAGCGACACGCCCACCTTGCCGACCTCCGGCCGCGCCATGGGATCGTCGGGGTCGTAGCCGCATTGCGTGGGCAGGTCGAGCGCGACCGAGAGCCCGGTCTGCCCCTGCTCGAGCAGGAACCGGTAGCGCTGGTTGGACGCTTCCGCCGAGCCGAAGCCGGAGTACTGGCGGATGGTCCAGGGCCGGCCGCGGTAGCCGTCGGCAAAGATGCCGCGCGTGAAGGGATAGACGCCCGGGGCGCCGGGATCGGATGCCATGTCGCGCGTTGCCACGACGGGCACGTCGATGCCCGAGGGGGTGGTCACGCGAGCGGCGCCCGCCGCGGCCTTCAATTGCGCGCTCATGCCCTGCCCTCCAGCCGGCGCGCGGTGTGCAGCAGCGCCGCGGCAAGGCTTTTCAGCGCGCTCTCGATGCGGTGCGCCGGCCCCGCAATCACCACGGCGTAGAGCTCCCCGTCGAGCCGCACGGGGGCACCCAGCGCGTGCACGTCGGCGACGTTCTCGCCGCGCGTCGCGTACCAGCCGCGCTTCGCGCCCGCCTCGAGGTCCTTCTCCAGCAGCTCGCGGCGCACGATCGTGTTCGGCGTGATGCGCGCGAGCCTGAGCGAGCCCAGGAGCGCCGTGCGCTCCGCCGGCGGCAGCGCGCCGAGAATCGCCTTGCCCGCCGAGCTCGAGTGCAGCGGCTTGCGGTCGCCGGGCTGCGCGCTGTAGCGGATGGGGTGCGGCGACTCCACGACATTCAGGTACACGACCTCGGCGCCGCTTCGCTTGCCGAAGACGATCGTCTCGCCCGCGCTCTTGCCGAGGGCCTCGAGGATCGGCGCCACGCGCTCGAGCATCGGGTCGTGCTCGGCGATCGCGCGCGCCTTCTGCAGCCAGCGCAGCGTCGGGTACCAGCCCTTGCGCAGGCCGAGCTCGTACAAGTAGCCGCGCAGCTCGAGAGTGCGAAGAAGGGCGTAGCAGGCCGACACGGGGATCGCCAGCCGGCGCGCGAGCTCGGCGATGCCGAGCGGCTCGCCCGCGGCGGCAAAGGCTTCGAGGATCTGCAGCGTGCGGTCCGCGCTCTTCACCATGGCGCCATTCACATATGTGAAAGGTCTTTCAGATGCATGACAGTGTGCCACCGGGGCACAGGCGGTGGCAAGGGGGTGTCAGCCCGCGAGCGGCGGGCGCCGCTGCCAGACCCGGGTTTCGGCCTCGAACGCGTGCGCGAGCTGCAGCACGCCGACGTCGTCGCGGTAGCGCCCGACGATCTGCAGCCCGACCGGCAGCCCTCCGGGCGTGAAGCCCGCGGGCACCGAGATCGCCGGGTGGCTGGCGAGCGTGATGTAGTAGCAGCTCTTCATCCAGTCGAGATAGTTGAAGAGCTTTACGCCCGCGATCTCGGTCGGGTACTCGGTGTCCACGGGAAACGGCGGCAGCTGATTGACCGGCCCGAGCAGGAACTCGTATTTCTCGAGAAAGGCGCGCAGGCGCTGGTAGACCTCGGTGCGCAGGCGCTCGGCGCGCGCGATCTTCGCGCCGTCGAGCGCGAGGCCCTGCTCGATGTTCCAGATCACCGTGTCCTTCAGCTCGGCGCGGTGCGTCTCGAGCAGCGGCGCGTAGCGCATGGCGAACGACACCGCGCGCAGCGTCTCGAAGGCCTCGGTCGCGCCGGAGAAATCGGGGCAGGCCTCCTCGACGACGCAGCCGAGCGATTTGAAGACGGCGCGTTGCTTCTCCAGGGTGGTGGTCACGTCCGGCTCGACCGGCAGGCCGCCGAAATCCCGGGTCCAGGCGATGCGGACCTTCTTGAACGAGCGCTTCAGCGGCCGCGCGAAGAGCGAGCCCGGTTCGCTGATCGACACCGGCGCGCGACGGTCGGGCCCGGCCATCGCGGAAAGCAGGAACGCCGCGTCCTCCACGGTGTGCGCGATCGGACCCAGCACGGGCTGGGTATCCCAGGCGTTCACGGCGGGGTAAGTGGGTACTCGCCCTGGCGTCGGGCGGAACCCCACGACGTTGCAGTAGTTGCCGGGGTTCCGCAGGCTCGCGGCGAGGTCCGAGCCGTCGGCAAACGGCAGCATGCCGCTCGCCACCGCGGCGGCCGCGCCGCCGGAGGAGCCCCCGGCAGTGCGGGAGAGATCGTAGGGATTCCGGGTCGCGCCGAACACCTTGTTGAAGGTGTTGCTGCCCGCGCCGAACTCGGGGGTATTGGTCTTGCCGAGCGTGATCGCGCCTGCGGCCTTGAGCCGCTCCACGAGCAGCGCGTCCTCCATCGGCACGTTGTCCTCGTAGACGAGGGACCCGAGCGTGGTGCGGATGCCCCTGGTGTTGACGAGATCCTTGTAGGCGATCGGCAGGCCCGCGAGCGGCGGCTTGGGGCCTTTCTTCCGGTCGAGCGCCCTTGCTTCCTTCAGCGCCTGCTCGGGCAGGAACGTGACGATCGCGTTTACCTTCGGGTTGGCGCGCTCCACCTGCGCGATGAAGGCCTGCATGACCTCCGTGGCGGAGAGCTTGCGCGCGCGCATGAGGCGCACGAGGTGCTTGGCGGGCGTGAATGGGATGTCCATCGCGCAAGTCTAATCCCGTAGACTTCCCGGACCATGCTTAGGCGTGCCGCCGTGCTCCTGTTCCTAAGCATCGCAGGCGCCGCCGCAGCGGCCGACGACGTGCTGCACGCGCTCAGGCAGCACGGCCAAGTCTCGTGCCGGTCCGAGGAGCCCTTCTTCTGCGAGAACGTGCACGTGCGGTGCGCCGGCCGTACCGCGGTGCAGACCTTTCCGTTCGTCCTGCGCGCGACGGCGGGTTCGGTAACGCTGGTGACCGAAGCGCCGGAATTCCAGCGGCAGTACGAGAATGCCGACCTCGAGTGGGCCGGGGACGGAAGCTACATCCTCCTGCAGCCCAAAGGCGTGCAGGGTTACGTGAAGCTGCTCGCCGACGGCAAGTACGTCTTCCGGCACTACCTGCAGCAGGGCGTCGGGGTGATGTCGCTGGGCCGCTGCCGGTAGCGCCCGCTACATCAGCACCACGTCGTACTGCTCCTGGGTATACCCTGGCTCCACCTGCAGCGAGATCGGCTTGCCGATGAAGTCCTGCAGCATGGCCACCGACCCGGACTCCTCCTCCTGCAGCAGGTCGATCACGCCCTGCGCGCCGAGTACGCGGAACTCGCGCGCGTCGAACGCGCGCGCTTCGCGCAGGATCTCGCGCAGGATCTCGTAGCACACGGTGCGCGCGGTCTTCACCACGCCGCGCCCGGCGCACAGCGGGCAGGGCTCGCACAGCACGTGGGCGAGCGACTCGCGCGTCCTCTTGCGGGTCATCTCCACCAGCCCGAGCTGCGTGAAGCCGTTGACCGTCATGCGCGTGCGGTCGCGCGCCAGCGCCTTCCTCAGCTCGGCGAGCACCGCGGCGCGGTGCTCCTCGGACTGCATGTCGATGAAGTCGGCGAGGATGATGCCGCCGAGGTTGCGCAGGCGCAGCTGGTGCGCGATGGCCTGCGCCGCCTCGAGGTTGGTCTTGAACACCGTGTCGTCGAAATTGCGGCTGCCGACGTAGCCGCCGGTGTTGACGTCGATCGTCGTCATGGCCTCGGTCTGGTCGATGACCAGCGTGCCGCCGGACTTCAGGTCGACGCGGCGCGCGAGCGCCTTCTCGATCTCGGGCTCGACGTTGTACAGGTCGAACAGCGGCCGCTCGCCGGCGTAGTGCTCGAGGCGCGCGCGCAGCTGCGGCGTGCAGGTCTCGGCGAAGGCGGCGAGCTTGTGGAAGTTCTCGCGCGAATCCACCAGCACGCGCTCGGTCTCCTCGGTCACCATGTCGCGCAGCACGCGCTGCGCGAGCGACAGGTCCTGGTGCACGAGGCACGGCGGCTGCGCGCCGAGCGCGCGCTCGCGGATGTCGGACCACAGGCGGCGCAGGAAGGCGATGTCGGTCCCGAGCTCGGCGTCGCTCGCCCCTTCGGCGAGCGTGCGGATGATGAAGCCGCCCTTCTCCTCCGCCGGCACGAGCGCGCGCACCTGCTCGCGCAGCGCCGCGCGCCCGCCCTCGTCCTCGATGCGCTGCGAGATGCCGATGTGCGGGTCCTGCGGCAGGTAGACGAGCAGCCGCCCGGCGATGGAGATCTGCGTGGACAGGCGCGCGCCCTTCGTGCCGATGGGGTCCTTCACCACCTGCACCAGAAGCGGCTGGCCCTCGGCGAGCTGCTTCTCGATGGGCGGGGCCGGCTCGCCGTTCGCACGGCGCTCGGCGCGCAGGTCGGCCACGTGCAGGAACGCGGCGCGCTCCAGGCCCACCTCGACGAACGCCGACTGCATGCCGGGCAGCACGCGCGCCACGCGCCCCATGTAGATGTTGCCGACCAGGCCGCGGTTCGCCGCGCGCTCGATGAGCAGCTCCTGCACCGCGCCGGCGTGCAGCACCGCCACGCGCGTTTCCTGCGGCGTGATGTTAACGAGGACTTCTTCGCTCACGCCGGCCGCTCATTTTCTGCAGCAGCTGCGCGGTCTCGTACAGCGGCAGGCCGACGATGCCCGACTGGCTGCCGCGGATCTCGCTGACGAACAGCGCCGCGCGGCCCTGGATGGCATAGGCGCCCGCTTTGTCGTCGGGCTCCCCGGTGGCGACGTAGTCGCGGATCTCCTCCGCGCCGAGCTCGCGGAACTGGACCTCGGACACCGACAGCGCCGTTTCCACCTCGTCGTCGTACTGCAGCGCCACCGCGGTCAGCACCTCGTGGCGCTGGCCCGAGAGCGCGGCCAGCATCTCCCCGGCCTCGCGCCGGTCGGCCGGCTTGCCGAAGATGCGGCCCCCGAGCGCCACCGTCGTGTCGGCGGCGAGCACCGGGGCGCGCGGCAGGTTGCGCTCGAGCATGCGTTGCCAGCCGATCGCCGCCTTGGCGCGCGCGACGCGCATCACGTAGTCGCGCGGGTCCTCGCCGGCGTGCGGATCCTCGTCGACGTCCGGCGCGGCGCCCGGGCGGTTGCGGAACAGCAGCAGGTGGAACTTGACGCCGATGTGCCCCAGCAGCTCGCGGCGCCGCGGGCTGCGCGAGGCGAGGTAGATGCTGCGGTCGAGCAGTTTGGCCATGGCGTCGGGGCTCGGCCGAGTGTAACAAAGCCCGCCGGGCTATTCGCGGTGGTAAGGATGCCCGGTGAGGCGCGTTGCCGCGCGGTACAGCTGCTCGGCGAGCACCACCTGCGCGAGCGCGTGCGGCAGCGTGAGCGAGGAAAGGCGCAGCAGCCGCTCGGCGCCCTTCCTTGTCTGCGTGTCCAGCCCGTCGGGGCCGCCGACCACGAACGCGGTGGCCGCCTGCGCGCCGGCCCAGCGCGCCAGCAGCGAGGCGAACTGCGCGCTGGTCAGGGCCTCGCCGCGCTCGTCCAGGGCGACGATACGCGCGCCGCGCGGCACCTGGTCCACGCATTGCACCGCATAGCCGCGCGGCATGCGCGCCAGGTACTCGTCGCGCGCCGCCGCCGCCCAGCCGCGCAGCCTAGCGCCCTGCGCGACGAGCAGCAGCCTTGCCATGGCGCTTCAGGCGCACGGGGCGCCCGCCCCAGATTTCCTCGAGGTTGTAATAGCTGCGCACCGCCGGGTGCATGACATGCACCACGATGTCGCCCAGGTCGACCAGCACCCACTCGCCGCTCGCCTGTCCCTCCACGCCGTGCACGCGCGCGCCGAGCGCGCGCAGCTTCTCCTGCACGTGGTCGGCCAGCGCCTTGACCTGGCGGCTGGAATCGCCGCTGGCGATCACCACGCGCTCGAAGAACGGCGACAGGCTTGCCACGTTGAAGACGACGATGTCCCGCCCCTTCACGTCCTCGAGGGCGTCGACGACGGCGCGTTGCTTCTTACGGATGTCCATAGAGCCTGTGGCGGGCGATGTAGTCGGCGACGGCCGGCGGCACGAGCCCCGCGATGCTCTCGCCGCGCGCGAGGCGCGCGCGGATCCCGCTTGCCGAGACGTCCATGGGAACGAACGGCACCTGGCGGGCGCGGCCGTCGCGGAACTCCGAGCCCGGACGCGCGAACACCGCCAGGTCCGCGCGCTCGAGAATCTCGCGCCAGCGGTGCCAGGTCTCGAATTTCGCATACTGGTCGGCGCCGAGCAGTAGCACCGGACGCTGCGTGAAGCCGGCGAGCGTGTCGATGGTGTAGCCCGAGTGGCCGGGCGCGAGCTCGCGCTCGTCCACCGTGAAGCGCGGCTCGCCGGCGATCGCGAGGCGCAGCATCGCCACGCGGTGCGCGCCCGAGGCGAGCGCCGGCGCGCGGTAGCGCGGCGCGCCGGTCGGCAGGAACAGCACGCGCTCCAGCGCCAGCGCCTCGAGCGCCGCGCGCGCCATCGCCAGGTGCGCGTTGTGAACCGGGTCGAAGGTGCCGCCGAGGATGCCGATGGCCATCAAGCGGCGCGCCGCAGCAGGGGGCGCAGAGCGGCGAGGCCGGCGAGCGGCCCCGGCACGAGCAGCAGGAACAGCCACTGCGGCGCGAGCTGGCGCGAGGCGGAATTGAGCAGCTCGATGCTGAAGACGGTGATGCCGAAGCCGATGCAGTTGGCGATGGTGAGCGCCGAGCCGACGCGCTCGCGGGGGGCGCTTTGCGCATTCAGGGCCGAGAACTGGGGCGAATCGCCGACGACCACCACGCCCCAGAATAGCAAAAAGCCGAGGAACACCGGGGTGGGCGCGAAGAAGAGGAGCGGCGAGAGGAGGCAGCACAGGCCCGAGGCCGAGAGCTGCGCAAAGGCGACCGGCGCGCTGCCGCGCTTGAGCGACACCAGGCCGCCGGCCACGCAGCCGAGGGCACCCACGGCGATAATGGCGAAGCTCCACAGCGACACGTCGGGCACGCCGCGCTGCGCCAGCATCCACGGCGCGAAGGCCCAGAACGCGTACAGCTCCCACATGTGCCCGAAGTAGCCGAAGGCGGAGGCGCGGAACGCCTTCACGCGGAACACCGCGGCGAGCGCGCGCGGATCGAAGCGCGCGCCTTTCGCGAGGTGCGGGCCGTCGGGCACGAGCGCGAACATCAGCAGCCCGCCGAGCGCCGCGACCCCCGAGGCGCCGAGCACGACCTGCTGCCAGGGCAGGGCCTGGCCGAGCCCGCGCAGCAGGTGCGGGAACGCCGTGCCCGCCACCAGCGCGCCGACCAGGAATCCGAGCGCGTTGCCGAGATCCTTCTGGTACCAGCCCGAGGCGATCTTCATGCCGACGGGGTAGATGCCGGCGAGGAAGAACCCGGTCGCGAAGCGCAGCGCGAGCAGCGCGCCGAGGCTGCCGGCCGCGCCGAGCAGCGCCGCGTTGGCTGCCGCCGCCGCGAGCGCGCACAGCAGGAACACCAGGCGCGGCGAGTGGCGGTCGGCGACCGCGAAGAAAGCGAACGCGAGCGTGCCGGCGATGAAGCCGAGCTGCACCGCGGAGGTCGTGTAGCCGAGCGCCTCGGCGGGCAGGCCCCAGTGCCGCTGCAGGTCGGCGAGCACGGCGTTGCCCGCGAACCACACCGATGCGCCCGCGAACTGCGAGGCGACGATGACCGGCAGGATGCGGCGCGGGCGCGCCGCGGCCGGCGCCGCGCTCAGCTGCGGATCTCGCCGTGGCCGAGCACCACGAACTTCTGCGTGGTGAGCCCTTCGAGCCCGACGGGCCCGCGCGCGTGCAGCTTGTCGGTGGAGATGCCGATCTCGGCGCCCAGGCCGAACTCGTAGCCGTCGGCAAAGCGCGTCGAGGCGTTGACCAGCACCGAGCTGGAATCCACCTCGCGCAGGAAGCGCTGCGCGCGCGCCTCGTCCTGCGTGACGATGGCGTCGGTGTGCTGCGAGCCATACTTCGCGATGTGCTCGATCGCCTCGTCCAGGCCCTTCACCACGCGGATCGAGACCACCGGCGCGAGCCACTCCGTGCGGAAGTCCTGCTCGGTGGCGGGTTTCGCCTCGGGCACGAGCCGGCGCGCGCGCTCGTCGGCGCGCATCTCCACGCCCTTGGCGCGATAGATGCTCGCGATCTCGGGCAGCACGCGCGGCGCGATGCCCTCGGCGACCAGCAGCGTCTCCATGGTGTTGCAGGTGCCGTAGCGTTGCGTCTTGGCGTTGTCGGCGATGCGCACGGCCATCGCCGGGTCGGCGCGGTCGTCCACGTACACGTGGCACACGCCGTCGAGGTGCTTGAGCATCGGGATGCGTGACTCGCGCATCAGGCGCGCGATCAGGTCCTTCCCGCCGCGCGGCACGATCAGGTCGACGGACTCGTGCAGCGTGATCAGCTCGCCCACCGCGGCGCGGTCGGCGGTCTCCACCACTTGCACGGCGGCCTCGGGCAGCCCGGCGGCCGCGAGCCCGGCGCGCACGCAGGCCGCGATCGACTGGTTGGAGTGCAGCGCTTCCGAGCCGCCGCGCAGGATGCAGGCGTTGCCCGCCTTCATGCACAGTCCCGCGGCGTCGGCGGTCACGTTCGGGCGCGACTCATAGATGATGCCGATCACGCCGATCGGCACGCGCATGCGCGCCACCTCGATGCCGGTGGGGCGCTTCACGCGCTCGGTGACCTCGCCTACGGGGTCCGGCAGCGCCGCCACCTGCTCGAGGCCGGCCGCCATCTGCTCGACGAGCGCGGGGGTGAGCGTCAGGCGGTCCACAAACGCCGCGTCGCGACCGTCCTTCGTCGCCTGCGCGACGTCGTCGCGGTTGGCGGCGAGCAGCTCGGCCTGCCGCGCACGGATCTGCGCGGCCATCGCCGCGAGCGCGCGATTCTTCTGCGCGGTCTCGGCGCGCGCCAGCACGCGCGCCGCGGCGCGCGCGGCCTGGCCCAGGCCGCGCACATAGGACTTTACGTCAAGCTTTTGATCCACCGCACAATATTAACCCGAGGGCGGCGAACGCATCCCACGGGTCCTCGCGCGCCACGCCCTTGATGGCGCGGTCGATGCGCGCGGCCTGCGCGAGCGCGGCGTCGAGGGTACGCGGCGCATGGCGGCGCGTTGCGCCTTGCACCGCGCGCTGCAGCGGCTTGTGGAACACGCGGTGCTCGCCGAACAGGCGCTCGAGCGGCCGCCCGGCGAGCGCGCCGCGCAGCGCGAACAGCGCGCCGGCGATCGCGTACAGCACGAAGGTCGGCGCCTCGCCCTCGCCGCGCAGGCCGTCGAGCACGCGCGCGTAGCGCGCCAAGTCTCCCGACACGAGCGCCTCGGCGGCCGCGTACGGGTCGTAGCGCGCGACCGACGCCACCGCCTCCTCGACCGTGTCCATCGACAGCTCGCCGGGCGGCGCGAGCAGCGCGAGCTTGAGCACCTCCTGGTGCGCGGCGAGCAGGTTTCCCTCCACGCGCTCGGCGAGGTACTCGAGCACCTCGGCCGGCGCCTTCTGCTGCTGGCGGGCGAGGCGCGCCGCGATCCACTGCGGCAGGCGCGCGCGCTCGACCGGCCAGATCTCGACCACCACGCCCGCGGCGGCGAGCGCCGCGAACCAGGCCGAGGACTGTCCGGCGCGGTCCAGGCGCGGCAGGCTGACCAGCGTCAGCATCTCGGCATCGAGCCGCGCGCAATACTCGACGATCGCCTGCGCGCCCTGGGTGCCGGGCTTGCCCCCGGGCAGGCGCAGCTCGACGATCTTGCCGCCGCCGAACAGCGACCGGCTCGCGCCCGCGTGCGCGAACGCGCTCCAGTCGAAGCCGCGCTCCACGATGAAGACTTCGCGCTCCGCGAGCCCCTTGCGGCGCGCGGCCGCGCGCACCGCATCGGCCGCCTCCAGCGCGAGCAGCGGCTCGTCGCCGTGCACCACGTAAAGCGCCGCGAGCTGCTTTGCCAGGTGCTGCTCGAGCTGCTCGGCGCGCAGCTGCATCAGTTCGCCGCGGGCGCGGTCTCCAGCGCGGCGATGCGCCGCAGGATCTGCCGCACCATGTCGGATTGCATCTCGCGGAACAGCAGCTGCTCCTCGGTCTCCTTCGCCAGCGCCACCGTGTCGTCGTAGGTGATGTCGCGCGTGAGCGTCACCGTGCTGCGCGGCACGTAATCGCCGCCCCGGCCGTCGGCGACGCGGAAGCTCACGCGGTACAGCAGGCGGTACTCGCGCACGCGTCCGGCGGAGTTCAGCGACAGGATCTCCTTGCTGCGCGACTCCTCCAGGAACTGCAGCTGCGCCTGCGCGCCCTTGGCCTCGTCGACCACGCGCGTGTCGCTGCCCGATTGCACATGGCGCTTGACCTCGAGCGCGATGCCGCTCGTCGCGTTGGGCACGTACAGCGTCTCGAAGGGCAGCTTGGCCGTGCCGCGCAGCTGGAAGCCGCAGGCGGCGAGCACGAGCAGCGCGAGCAGCGCGAGGGCGCGCGTCACAGCACGATGTTGATCAGGCGGCCCGGCACGATGATGATGCGCTTCACCGCCTGGCCGGAAACGTATTTCGCCATCGCCGAGAGCGCGCTCGTCTCGATCGCCTGCTTGTCGGCCGAGCGCGCCACCTTGACCGAGCCGCGCGTCTTGCCGCCCACCTGCACCACGTACTCGATATCGTCCTGCTCGAGCGCCGCCGGATCGGGCTCGGGCCAGGGCGCGCGCATCACGTCCTCGCCGAAGCCGAGCGCGCGCCACAGGTGGTGGCAGATGTGCGGGGTGATGGGCGAGAGCAGCCGCAGCAGGATCGACACACCTTCCTCTGTGACTGGATTCCTGCCGCCTTTGAAGCGATCCAGCGCGTTGAGAATCTTCATCGCCGCCGAGGCCACCGTATTGAACTGGTGCTTGGCGAGATCGTAGTTGGCTTGCCTGAGCACCGAATGGATCTCGAAACGCGTTGGCTTCTCGAGCGTCTTCCCCATCTCCGGCTGGTTAGGGCTGTCGAATTTCGCGCAGTAGTTCCAGAGCCTGTTCAGGAACCTGAACGAGCCCTCGACCGACTCGTCCGACCACTCCAGCGTGTTGGTGGGCGGCGAGGCGAAGATGATGTAGAAGCGCGCCGTGTCCGCGCCGTACTTGTCGATCAGCGCCTGCGGGTCGACGCCGTTGTTCTTCGACTTGGACATCGTGCCGATGCCGTCGTAGACCACGGCGCGGCCGTCCTTGGTCTTGGCCGCGACGATCTTGCCCTTCGCGTCGCGCGCCACCTCGACGTCGGCCGGGTTGACCCACTCGCGCCGGCCGCCGGCGTCGCGGTAGTAGGACTCGGCCAGCACCATGCCCTGCGTGAGCAGGTTGGTGAACGGCTCGTCCACGTCGAGCAGGCCCTCGGCCTTCAGCGCGCGCGTGAAGAAGCGCGAGTAGAGCAGGTGCAGGATCGCGTGCTCGATGCCGCCGATGTACTGGTCGACCGGCATCCAGTACCTGGCGCGCGCATCGAGCATCGCCTGGTCGTTGTCCGGGCAGGCGAAGCGCGCGAAGTACCACGACGAGTCGACGAACGTGTCCATGGTGTCGGTCTCGCGCTTGGCGGGCTTGCCGCACGCGGGGCACGTCGTTTCGTAGAACTCGGGCATCTTCGCGAGCGGGTTGCCGCTGCCGTCGGGCACCAGGTGCTCGGGCAGCACCACGGGCAGCCGCTCGTCGGGCACCGGCACGTCGCCGCAGGCCGGGCAGTGCACGATCGGCACCGGGCAGCCCCAGTAGCGCTGGCGCGAGATGCCCCAGTCCCTGAGGCGCCACTGCACCTGCTTCTCGCCCAGGCCCCTCGCATTCAGGTCCGCGGCGATCGCGTCGACCGCGGCCTGGTAGCCGAGGCCGTCGTACTTGCCGGAGTGGATGCAGGTGCCGTATTCGGCGTAGGCGGGCTTCCAGGGCTCGGGCACGGCGTCGCCCGCCGGATGGCGGATCACGCACTTGATGGGCAGCCCGTACTTGAGCGCGAACGCGTAGTCGCGCTCGTCGTGCGCGGGCAC
Source organism: Betaproteobacteria bacterium (assembly GCA_029883975.1). Taxonomy (GTDB): domain Bacteria; phylum Pseudomonadota; class Gammaproteobacteria; order Burkholderiales; family SG8-39; genus JAABQT01. Next base: position 27,958 of record JAOUIL010000019.1, on the reverse strand, counting down.
GCCCATCACCGCGCCCTCGCCGTAGCCCATGAGCACGTAGTTGCCGACCCACACCGGCAGCTTCTCGCCCGTCAGCGGGTTGGCGCAGTACAGGCCCGTCGGCATGCCCTTCTTCTCCAGCTGCGCGAGGTCGGCCTCCATCACCGCGCCCTTCCTGCATTCCTCGACGAACGCGGCGAGCCGCGCGTCGTTCTTCGCCGCGTGCGCGGCGATCGGGTGCTCGGCGGCGACCGCCATGAAGGTCGCGCCCATCAGCGTGTCGGCGCGCGTGGTGAACACCCACAGCGTCTTCCTCTCGCCCTCGAGCTCGTAGGGAAAGCCGATCCTCACGCCCTCCGAGCGCCCGATCCAGTTCTTCTGCATCAGCTTCACCTGCTCGGGCCAGCCGTCCATCTTCGCGAGAGCGCCGAGCAGCTCCTCGGCGTACGCGGTGATGCGGAAGAAGTACATCGGGATCTCGCGCTTTTCCACGAGCGCGCCGGTGCGCCAGCCGCGGCCGTCGATCACCTGCTCGTTGGCGAGCACGGTCTGGTCTACCGGGTCCCAGTTGACGACGCCGGTCTTCTTGTAGGCGAGGCCCTTCCTGAACAGGCGCGTGAACAGCCACTGGTTCCACTTGTAGTACTCCGGCCGGCAAGTGGCGAGCTCGCGCTCCCAGTCGAGCGCGAAGCCCAGCCCCTGCAGCTGGCGCTTCATGTAGGCGATGTTGTCGTAAGTCCACTTCGCGGGCGGGACCTTGTTGGCCATCGCCGCGTTTTCCGCGGGCAGGCCGAAGGCGTCCCAGCCCATCGGCTGCAGCACGTTGTAGCCGCGCATGCCGTAGTGCCGGGTGAGCACATCGCCGATGGTATAGTTCCTCACGTGCCCCATGTGCAGTTTCCCCGACGGATAGGGGAACATGGACAGGCAGTAGAACTTGGGCTTGCCCGGATCCTCGGCGGCGCGAAACGCGTGGCGTCCGGCCCAGAAGGCTTGCGCCTCCTGCTCGACGCTGCGCGGATCGTACTGAGGCTGCATGCGTGACTTATAGCGCGGAAGGCGCGAATTCTAGCGCATCCCCTCTTCGCGCCGACGCGCTTCCGTGGCAGGTCAAACGAGCGGGAGGCGACGGATGAGACTCTTTCGAAACGTCCTGTGGGCATCGCTGCTGGCGCTCGCCGCGCCGCAGGCGCAGGCCGCGGCCGCCGCGGTCGTCGAAGGCATGCAGATGCCGGCGTGGGTGGAGCGCAACGTGCTGGGCAGCGTGCGGCGCGCGCCGCTCGCGCCCGGCGTCGAGCTGAGAAGCGGCGACGAGTTGCGCACTGGTGCCGGCGCGCGCCTGTATGTCAGGCTCGCCGAAGGCAGCGTGGTGAAGCTCGGCGAGAAGGCGTCGATGCGCATCGCCGAGCTGGCCCCGGACCGCGGCGGCGTGTTCGCCGCGGCGCTCAACGTGCTGGAAGGCGCGTTCCGCTTCACCACCGACGTACTCGGCAAGCCGCGGCGCCGCGACGTCAGCATTCGCGTGGCGACCGTCACCGCGGGCATCCGCGGCACCGACCTGTGGGGCAAGTCGGTGCCCGAGCGCCAGGTCGTGTGCCTTATCGAGGGCAGGATCGAAGTCGGCGCCGAGGGCGAGGCGCCGGTGACCATGGACCAGCCGCGCCAGTTCTACCAGCGTGACAACGGCCGGACGCAGCCCGTGGGCTTCGTCGACCCGGTGCAGCTCGCGCAGTGGGCACGCGAGACCGAGATCGCCGAGGGCGGCGGCGCGGCGCGCCGGGACGGCAAGTGGCGCCTGACGCTCGCGCGCGCGAAGACGCAGGCTGCGGCGCTCGAGCTCTACGACCGCCTGCGCGACGCGGGCTACGCGGCGCGCATCCACCCGACGATGGCGGGCGACGCGCGCGTCTACCTGGTGCAGATCTCGCGCCTCGCGTCGCGCGCCGACGCCGAGGCGCTGCGCGAGCAGCTGCGCGGCATGGCGGGCGTCGTCGATCCGAGCGTTTCCCTGTAGAGTTCGCACCATGGCACGCCTGTTCCTCGCCTTCGCCGTTGCCCTCTGCGCGCTCGCCGCGCAGGCCCAGGGCTGGCCGTCCAAGCCCGTGCGCCTCATCGTGCCGTACCCGCCGGGCGGCTCGACCGATGTCACGGCGCGCACGCTCGCCGAGCGCATCGCGCCGGCGCTCGGCCAGTCGGTGCTGGTCGAGAACCGCGCGGGCGCGGGCGGTAACATCGGCATCGAAGCGGCGGTCAAGAGCGACCCGGACGGCTACACGGTGCTGGTGGCGCCGGATTTCGTCGCCAGCGCGCCGCACGTCTACAAGCTCAACTACGATCCGATGACGCAGCTCGTGCCCGTCATCCAGCTCACCAGCCAGCCCGTGGTGCTCGCGGTGCATCCGTCGCTCGGCGTGGCGGACCTCGCCGGGCTGGTGGCGCTCGCCAAACAGAAGCCCGGGCTCGCCTACGCCACCTCGGGCGCCGGCTCGCAGCAGCACATCGCCGCCGAGTGGTTCGCCAAGCTCGCCGGCATCCAGCTCACGCACGTGCCCTACAAGGGCGGCGGCCAGGCGATCGCCGACTTCCTCGGCGGCCAGGTGCCGATCGCCTCGCTCGGCTCGACGCCGGTGATCCCGCACCACAAGTCGGGCAAGGTGAAGATCCTCGCGCAGACCACGAAGAAGCGCGCGCCGAGCCTGCCGGAAGTGCCGACCTACGAGGAAGCGGGAATGAAGGGCCTGGTCATCGACCAGTGGCTCGGCGTGTTCGTGCCCGCCGGCACCGACGCGCAGATCGTGCGGCGCCTGAATGCCGAGTTCGACAAGGCGCTGGCCGACCCTGCGGTGCGCGAGCGCCTCGCCAAGGCGGCGCTCGAGCCCGTCGGCGGCAGCACGGAAGCCTTCGCGCAGCTGGTGCGCGCCAACTTCGAGATGTACCGCGGACTGGTCGCCGACCTGAAGATCCGCGTCAACTGATTTGTCGCTGCACCTCGAACAGCTCAACCCCGAGCAGCACGCCGCCGTCACGATAGCCGCGGGCCACGCGCTGATCCTCGCCGGCGCGGGCAGCGGCAAGACGCGCGTGCTCACCACGCGCATCGCCTGGCTCATTCAGCAGGGCGCCGTGTCGCCCGCGGGCGTGCTGGCGGTGACGTTCACCAACAAGGCGGCGCGCGAGATGCAGACGCGCCTCGGCGCGATGCTGGCGCTCAACCCGCGCGGGCTGTGGATCGGCACTTTCCACGGCCTCGCCAACCGGCTGCTGCGCGCGCACCACCGCGAGGCGGGGCTGCCGCGCGAGTTCCAGATCCTCGACTCGCAGGACCAGCTCGCGGTGGTCAAGCGCCTGCTGCGCTCGATGAACGTGGACGAGGACCGCTTCCCGCCGCGCGACGTGCAGTACTTCATCATGCGCCACAAGGAAGAGGGGCGGCGCGCCGCCGAGGCCGGCGGCGCCGACGAAGCCTCGCGCCGCCACGCCGAGCTGTACGCCGCCTACGACGAGCAGTGCCAGCGCGAAGGCGTGGTCGACTTCGCCGAGCTGCTGCTGAGGAGCTACGAGCTGCTCTCGCGCAACGAGCTGCTGCGCGAGCACTACCGCGCGCGCTTCCGCCACGTGCTGGTGGACGAGTTCCAGGACACCAACCGCCTGCAGTACCGGTGGCTGAAGCTGCTCGCCGGCCCCGGCGCGAGCTTGTTTGCCGTGGGCGACGACGACCAGTCGATCTACGCCTTCCGCGGGGCGAACGTCGGCAACATGGCCGAGTTCGAGCGCGACTACGCCGGCACGCAGGTGATCCGCCTGGAGCAGAACTACCGCTCGCACGGCAACATCCTCGATGCGGCCAACGCGCTGATTGCGCACAACGCCAAGCGCCTGGGCAAGAACCTGTGGACGGCGGCAGGCGCCGGCGAGTCGCTGCGCGTGTTCGAGGCGCAGTCCGACGCCGACGAGGCGCGCTGGATGGTGGAGGAGATCCAGTCGCTCGCGCGCGAGGGCCTGCGCCTGCAGGAGATCGCCGTGCTCTACCGCTCGAACGCGCAGTCGCGCGTGCTCGAGCACGCCTTGTTCACCGCCGGGCTCGCCTACCGCGTGTACGGCGGCTTGCGCTTCTTCGAGCGCGCCGAGGTGAAGCATGCGCTCGCCTACCTGCGGCTGATTGCCGCGCCGGCCGACGACAACGCCTTCCTGCGCGTGGTGAACTTCCCTACGCGTGGCATCGGCGCGCGCAGCGTGGAAGCGCTGCAGGACGCGGCGAAGGCCGCGGGCACCAGCCTGTACGAAGCCGCGCTCGCGCAGCCTGGCAAGGCCGCGCCCTTCATTGCGCTGATCGAGTCGCTGCGCGAGGAAGCAAAGGACCTCACGCTCGCCGAGAAGGTCGAGCTGGCGGTGGCGAGGAGCGGCCTCGCCGAGCACTACAAGCGCGAGCGCGAGGGCGCCGAGCGCGTAGAGAACCTCTCCGAGCTGGTGAACGCCGCCGCGGCGTTCGACGGCGAGGAGATCGAGCGCGAGTCGGGCGAGGAGGTCGACCCGCTCACGGCGTTCCTCACGCACGCGGCGCTGGAAGCCGGCGAGCACCAGGCGGGCGAGGGGCAGGACGCGCTGCAGCTGATGACCATGCATTCCGCCAAGGGCCTGGAGTTCCACGCCGTGTTCGTCAGCGGCCTGGAGGAGGGCCTCTTTCCGCACGAGCAGAGCCTGGTGGAGAAGGAAGGCGTCGAGGAGGAGCGGCGCCTGATGTACGTGGCGCTGACGCGCGCGCGCCGCCGGCTGTACCTGTCGTTCGCGCAGACGCGGCTGCTGCACGGGCAGACGCGCTACAACCTGCCTTCGCGCTTCGTGGACGAGTTGCCGCAGGGTCTGCTCAAGTGGCTCACGCCGCGCGTCAAGGCGGTGCAGCCGAAGCCCGCGCACCATTTCACCGCGGGCTCGTTCGCGCGCGCGCCCAAGCGCGATCCGCGCTTCGGCGGCGCGCCGGCGGGCACGGGCGGCGCGCCGAGCGGCTTTCGCGTCGGGCAGAACGTGACGCACGCCAAGTTCGGCGCCGGCGTGATCGTCGACTCCGAAGGCCAGGGGCAGGATGCGCGCGTGCAGGTCAACTTCGGGCGGCAGGGCGTGAAGTGGCTCGCCGTGGCGGTGGCGAAGCTTCAGGCGGCGTAGGCGATCAACAGGTAACGCGCCAGGCGCCCGGCGGCCATGAACGCCAGCGCCGCGAGCCAGTTGACGCGCAGCCAGCCCGCCGCCGCGCACAGCGCGTCGCCCACGACCGGCAGCCAGGCGAAGAACGTCACCGGCGCGCCGTAGCGGTGCAGCCGGGCAAGCGCCTTGGTATCGGGCTTCCTCTGCGGCACCAGCCGCCCGATCAGATAGGTCGTCATGCCGCCCGCGGTGTTGCCGAGCGTCGCGAGCGCGACGGCGAGCGCCGCCTGCTCCGGGTGGAGTTTCAGGTAGCCGAACAGCACCGCCTCGGAGGAAAGCGGCACCAGCGTCGCGGCGACGAAGCTCGCCAGCAATACGCCGACCAGGCCGCCTTCGGGCGAGAGCAGGGTTTCCACGGGACGGTGTGCTAGGCTTTTCGCGGTGAAACGTGAAGACTATCTCGAGCGCATCCTGCGCGCGCGCGTCTACGACGTGGCCGAGGAATCGCCGCTCGAGCTCGCGCCGGCGCTCTCGCGCCGGCTGGGCAACCGCCTGTTGCTCAAGCGCGAGGACCTGCAGCCGGTGTTCTCTTTCAAGCTGCGCGGCGCGTATAACAAGATGGCGGGCCTGCCGCGCGAAAAGCTCAAGAGGGGCGTGATCGCGGCGAGCGCCGGCAACCACGCGCAAGGCGTGGCGCTCGCGGCGCAGAAGCTCGGCTGCCGCGCGACCATCGTCATGCCGGTCACCACGCCGCGGATCAAGGTGGATGCGGTCGCGCAGCGCGGCGCGCGCGTGGTGCTGACGGGCGATTCCTACGACGAGGCCTATGCGCACGCCCTGCAGCTCAAGCGCCGGCACGGCTACACCTTCGTGCATCCCTACGACGACCCCGAGGTGATCGCGGGGCAGGGCACCATCGGCATGGAGATCCTGCGCCAGAGCATGCGCCCGATCGACGCGGTGTTCGTCCCGGTCGGCGGCGGCGGCCTGATCTCCGGCATCGCCGCCTACCTGAAGCACCTCTCGCCGCGCACCAAGGTCATCGGCGTGGAGCCGGACGACGCCGACGCGATGGCGCGCTCGCTCAAGGCCGGGCGACGCGTGACGCTCGAGCACGTAGGGCTGTTCGCCGACGGCGTGGCGGTGAAGCAAGTGGGCGAGGAGACCTTCCGCCTGTGCCGCAAGCTCGTCGACGAGATGGTGCTGGTCGACACCGACGAGATCTGCGCGGCGATCAAGGACGTGTTCGAGGACACGCGCGTGGTGCTCGAGCCGGCGGGGGCGCTCGCCATCGCCGGCGCCAAGGCCTGGGTCGAGCGCCACGGCGCGCGCGGCAGGAAGCTGGTCGCGGTGGCGAGCGGCGCCAACACCAACTTCGACCGCCTGCGCTTCGTCGCCGAGCGCGCCGAGGTGGGCGAGCACCGCGAGGCGGTGCTCGGCGTGACCATCCCCGAGGAGCGCGGCAGCTTCCGCCGCTTCCTGCGGGCGCTCGGCGGTCGCAACATCACCGAGTTCAACTACCGCATGTCCGACCCGAGCGCGGCCAGCATCTTCGTCGGCGTGACGCTGCAGCAGCGCGCGGAAGCCGCGCGCATCGTGCGCAGCTTGCGCCGCGCGGGCTTTCGCACGCTCGACATGTCCGAGGACGAGGTGGCCAAGGGCCACATGCGCCACATGATCGGCGGGCACTCGGCGCTGGCGAAGGACGAGCTGCTGTACCGCTTCGAGTTCCCCGAGCGGCCCGGGGCGCTGATGAAGTTCCTCAGCGCCATGAACCCTTCGTGGAACATCAGCCTGTTCCACTACCGCAACTACGGCGCGGACTACGGCTCGATCCTGGTCGGCATGCAGGTGCCGCGGCGCGAGATGGGCGACTTCCGCCGCTTCCTCGCGCGTCTCGGCTACCCCTGCTACGACGAGACGCGCAATCCGGCCTATCGCCTGTTCCTGAAGTAGGCCCGGCCGTGAGCGCGCCCGCGACGCACAGCCTGCACCCCGAAGGCGCGGCGGCGCGCGAGGCGCAGGCGCGCCGCGCGCGCCTGCGCCTGTGGTTCGCGCTGGCGCTGGCGGCGAGCGTGCTGGCGCTCACGGCGATCGGCTCGTGGACCTACCGCGCGGTCGAGCGCTCGCTGCGCGACTCGCGCGCCGGCGCGCTGAAGGCGGTGCTCGACGCGCAGGCCAAGACGCTGGAAGTGTGGATCGAGGACCAGAAGCTCGGCATCCGGCGGCTGGCGCGCGATCCCGGCGTGCGCCAGCACGTGCGCGCGCTGGTCGAGATCGCCGCCGAGCACGGCGAGACGCCCGAGCGCTACTGCAGCGCGCCGGCGCGCCGGCCGCTGGTCGCGCAGCTGGACGACGCGCTCGCCGGCAGCGGCGCGGTGGCCTTCAACATCGTCGACCGGACCGGGCGCATCATCGCCGCCAAGTTCCGCGAGTACTGCGGGCTGGCGATGAGCGAGCAGGCCACGGCGCAGGAGCTCGTGCCGGTGTTTCGCGGCGAGACGCGTTTTCTCAGGCCTTATCGCGATGCCGAGCGGCTGGCGCGCACGCCCGCCAATCCGCCGCTCGCACGGCCCCTGGTGTGGATCGAGACGCCGGTGCAGAACGAGGCCGGGCGCATCCTCGCCGCGCTGGGCGTCGGGCAGTACGCGCACGAGCAGTTCGCCGCCATCCTTGCCGCGGCGAGGAGCGGCGACTCGGACGAGGTGTACGCGTTCGATCGCAATGGCGTGATGCTCTCGGCGAGCCGCACGCTCGGCGCGGAGGCGGCGCTCGCGCAGGCGTTGCGCGTGCCGGGGGAGGGCGGGCTCACGCGGCTTGCCGCGCAGGCGCAGGCGGCTGCCATGGGCGGCGTGCCGAGCGGCATGCTGCTCGAGCCGTACCCGGGCTATACGGGCCGCGCGGTGGTGGGCGCATGGCGCTGGCTGCCCGCCTACGACATGGGACTCGCGGTCGAGATGGCGGCCGAAGAAGCGTATGCGCCGCTCGCCGTGCTCGGCACGGTGTTCGGCACGGTGTTCGGCGCACTGGTCGCCGCCGTGCTGGCCGCGCTCGCGGCGTGGTTCTCGGCCGTGCGGCTCAGGAGCGAGGTCGAGGAGCGGCGCGTGGGCGCGTACCTGCTCGGCGAGCGGATCGGCGAGGGCGGCGTGGGCAACGTCTACGCCGCGAGGCACGACCTGCTCAAGCGCCCGACCGCGGTGAAGCTGCTGAAGCCCACGCGCGCCACCGACGAGATCACCGCGCGCTTCGAGCGCGAGGCGCAGCTCGCCAGCCAGCTTTCGCACCCGAACATGGTGGAGATCTACGACTACGGGCGCGCCTCCGATGGCAGCCTGTACTACGCGATGGAGCTCCTGGAGGGCGAGACCATCGGCAAGCTCGTGCTGCAGGAGGGGCCGCTGCCCGTGGCGCGCGCCATCCACCTGCTGCGCCAGGCCTGCGCCGGGCTCGCCGAGGCGCACGGCAAGGGCATGGTGCACCGGGACGTGAGCCCCACCAACCTGATGGTGTGCCATTACGGCGGCGAGTACGACTTTCTCAAGATCCTCGACTTCGGCCTGGTGAAGAACATCGCCGCCGAGGAGCAGGAGACGATCACGCGCACGCTGCGGCTGCTCGGCACGCCGCTCTACATGGCGCCCGAGCGGCTGCGCGACCCGGCGGACGTGGACGCGCGCGCCGACATCTACGCGGTGGGCGCGGTGGCGTTCTTCGTGCTCACCGGCCGGCGCATGTTCGAGACGCTGGACGACCTCGCGCTCACCAGCCTCGTGCTGAACGAGGTGCCGCCGCGCGCCTCGGCGGTGGCCGCGCAGCCGATCCCCGAGGCGCTCGACATGCTGATCGCCGCGTCGCTGGAGAAGCGCCGCGAGGACCGGCCGCAGACCATCGGCGAGTTCGGCGACGTGCTGGAGGCGCTGGCGGTGCGCTTTCGCTGGACGCAGCGCGACGCGCGGGCCGCCTGGGAGGCGCACCGCGCGCGCGCGGCGGGCGCCTAGTCGCCGCGCGCGATGCGCTCGTCGGCGTAGCAGACCGGCGAAGCGAGCGTGTCGCCGAGCGGCTCGGGGGCGCCGAGGAAGGCGAGCGCGCCCGCGTCGCGGCGGTACACGCCGCGCTCGGTGACCAGGTAGTCGACCGGCACGTCCCAGGGCTGGGGATGGATGGTCGGCAGGCGCGCCATCTCGTAGGCGACGCCGATCACCAGGGGCTTGGCGGACAGCGCCGCGAGCGTGCGATCGAAGAAGCCGCCGCCGTAGCCGAGCCGGTAGCCCTGGTCGTCCCAGCCGTTCATCGGCAGCAGCACTGCCCGGGGGAGAAGCTCGCGCGAGCCCACCGGGTAGGGAATGCCCAGGGCACCCCTGGCCAGCTCGACGCCCGGGTGCCACTCGCGAAAGACGAGCGGCGCGCGCGGCGCCACCACCACCGGCAGCGCGGTCAACGCTCCGGCGTCGCGCAGCACCTTGGCCAGGTGGCGTGCGTCGTACTCGTTGCGGATCGGCCAGCAGAACGCCACCGCGTCGCGCGCCAGCCCCGGGAAAGCGCGCTCGAGGTGCGCATCGATGGCCTGGCGGTAGTTTTCCACGGTGCGCCCGTCGAGCGCCTCGCGCGCGGCGATCAGCCTTGCGCGCTCGCTCTTGCGCCACGCCTTGAGCTCTTCCAATTTCATTCTGCGTGCTATTCTTAGTGCATGATTTATCGACGTTTCCTCAATATAGCACTGGGCTGCGCGGCGCTCGCCGCGGGCGCGGCGCGAGGAGACGACAGCGACGCGCTCGGCGCCTACGACGCGTTTCGCGCGGGCGATCCCGAGCGGCTCGAGCGGCATGCGCGCGCGCTCGCCGGCACGACGCTCGAGCCCTGGGCGGAGTACTGGCGGCTGCGGCTGCTGATCGAGCAGGCCGACGCCGCGGAGATCGACGCTTACCTGCAGCGCCACGCGGGCACCTACCTCGCCGAGCAGATGCGCGCCGACTGGCTGCGCGAGCTCGGGCGGCGCGAGAAGTGGCTCGCGTTCGAGCGCGAGCTCGGGCCGCTGGTGCAGGACGACGCCGAGATCCGTTGCTACGCCTGGCGCGCGCGGCTGGCGCGCGGCGACATGCCCGCGCTGCTCGAAGCGCGCGCGCTCTGGCTCGAGCCGCGCGAGCTCGACGAGGGCTGCCGCAAGCTCGCCGACCAGATGCTGGCGCTCGGCGCCGTGGACGAGGCGCTCGTCTGGCAGCGCGTGCGGCTGCTGCTCGCCCGGAGCCTGGTGAGCGCCGGGCGGCGCGCGCTGGAGGACCTGCCCGCTGCCGCGCGGCCGGCGGACGCGCTGCTCAACCAGGCGGCCACGGCGCCGCGGCGGCTGCTGGCGCGCGACGACCTCGACCTCGAGCGCCGCGGGGCGCGCGAGATGGTGGTGTTCGCGCTGCTGCGGCTGGCGCGCAGCGACGTCGATGCCGCCGCGGAGGCGCTGCATGCGGGCACGGGCGCGCGCCTGCCGCGCGCGGACCGCGAATACGTCTGGGCGCAGCTCGCCTGGCGCATCGCCCAGGATCACCGCCCCGAGGCGCTCGAGTGGTACGTGCGCGCGGGCGAGACGGCGCTCGACGACGGCCAGCTCGCCTGGAAGGCGCGCGCCGCGCTGCGCGCAGGGCGCTGGCGCACGCTGCTGCAGACGATCGAGCCGATGTCGCCGCAGGCAAAGCTCGATCTCGCCTGGACCTACTGGGCGGGGCGCGCTTACGAGGCGCTCGGCGAGCCGGAGGTCGCGCGCATGCACTACGAGCGGATCGCCGGCGGGCCGCTGTACTACAGCGTGCTCGCCACGGAGGCGCTCGGCGGGCAGGCCGCGATTCCGCTGCCGTATCACGTGCCGGGCGAGGACGAGGTCGACGTCGCGCGCCGCAACCCCGAGCTGGCGCGCGCGCTCGAGCACTACCGGCTCGGCCTGCGCACGGAGGCGACGCGCGAGTGGATGTTCGCGGTGCGCCTGATGAGCGACCGGCAGCTGCTCGCCGCCGCGGAGCTGGCGCGGCGCGCGGCGGTCTACGACCGCGCCATCGGCACCGCGGGCCGCACCGACCACGTGCACGACTACCGCATGCGCTACCTCACGCCGTATCGCGACGTGTTCCGCGAGTATGCGCAGGCGCACGACCTCGAGGAGGCGTGGCTGTTCGGCACGGTGCGCCAGGAGAGCCGCTTCATCATCGACGCGCGCTCGGGCGCGGGCGCCGCGGGGCTCATGCAGCTGCTGCCGCACACCGCGCGCTGGATGGCGCAGCGCATCGGCTACAAGGGCTACTCGCCCAAGCGCGTCACCGACGTCGAGACCAACATCACGCTCGGCTCGCGCTACCTGCAGCACATGCTCGAGCGCACCGGGCACCCGGTGCTCGCCTCGACCGCCTACAACGCCGGCCTGAACCGCGCGCGGCGCTGGCGGCCGGAGCGCGCGCTCGAGGGCGCCGTGTTCATCGAATCGATTCCCTACGACGAAACGCGCGAGTACGTGAAGCGCGTGATGGCCAACACCGTGCACTACGCGCTGCTGCTGGAAGGCGGGAGCATGCCGCTCACGCAGCGCTTGGGCTGGATCGCGGCGCGCGAGGCGCCGGCGGCGGCCGAGGGCGACTGACATGCGCCACCGCGACGTGCTGGTGGTCGGCGGGGCGGGATTCGTGGGCCGGCACGTGGTGGCGGCGCTCGCCGCGCGCGGCCTGCGCGTCACCGTGCCGGCGCGGCGCCGCGAGCGCGCGCGCGCGCTGCTCACGCTGCCGACCGTGGAGGTGGTGCAGGCCGACGTCGGCCAGCCGGGCGTGCTCGAGCGGCTGGCGGCGGGGCGCGACGCGGTCGTCAACCTCGCCGGCGTGCTGCACAGCCGCCGCGGGCGCGCCGACGAGCGCGGGCCGAACGACTACGGGCCGGATTTCGCGCGCGTGCACGTGGAGCTCGCGCAGGCGGCGGTCAACGCCTGCCACGCTGCCGGCGTGAAGCGCCTGCTGCACATGAGCGCGCTCGGCGCGGATGCGCAGGCGCCCTCCGAGTACCTGCGCTCCAAGGCGATCGGCGAGCGCGCCGCGCTCGCCGCCGAGGACATCGCGGTCACCGTGTTCCAGCCTTCGGTCATCTTCGGGCCGGAGGATGCGTTCCTGAATCTCTTCGCGCAGCTCGCGCGCTTCGTGCCGGTGCTGGCGGTGCCCAGCCCCGACGCCCTGTTCCAGCCCGTGTACGTGCGCGACGTGGCCGAGGCCTTCGTCGCGGCGCTGGACGACCGCGAGACGCGCGGCAAGCGCTATGGCCTGTGCGGGCCGCGGCGCTACACGCTGCGCGAGCTGATCGAGGCCGTGTGCGCCATGACCGGGCGGCGCCGCCTGGTGCTCGGCCTCGGCCCGCGCCTGTCCGGCCTGCAGGCGCGCGTGCTCGAGCTCTCGCCGGTGAAGCTGCTGACGCGCGACAACCTGCGCTCGATGCAGGTGCCCAGCGTGTGCGAGGCGCCGTTTCCGTTCGGCATCCAGCCGGCGGCGCTCGAGGCGGTGGCGCCGGCTTGGCTCGGGCCGGCCGGGCCGCGCGCACGCTATACAGGCCTGCGCAGCCACGCCGGGCGCTAGCGCCGCGCGCCATGCTGCTCGTCGTCGGCAACAAGAACTACTCGTCCTGGTCGCTGCGCGCCTGGCTGGCGATGAAGGTGCTCGGCATGCACTTTCGCGAGCTGCGCATTCCGCTCTACCAGCCCGAGTCCAGGCGCGAGCTGCTGCAGTACTCGCCGGCGGGCAAGGTGCCCTGCCTGGTGGACGGCGAGACGCACGTGTGGGACTCGCTCGCCATCCTCGAGTATCTGGCAGAGCGCAATCCGGCACTCTGGCCTTCGGACGCAAGCCTGCGCGCCCGCGCGCGCTCCATCTCCGCCGAGATGCACTCGGGCTTCCCCAACCTGCGGCAGCACATGTGCATGAACATTCGCAAGCGCCACCCGGGCAAGGGACGCAGGCCCGAGGTGCTGGCCGAGATCGCGCGCATCGTCGACATCTGGAGCGAATGCCGCGGGCCGTACCTGTTCGGCGGCTTTACCGCCGCGGACGCCATGTACGCGCCGGTGGTGCTGCGCTTCCGCACCTACGAGGTGGACCTGCCGCCCGTGTGCCGGGACTACGCTGAAGCGGTGCTCGCGCTGCCCGCGCTGCAGGACTGGATGCGCGACGCCGAGCGCGAGACCGAGGTGCTGCCGCAGTTCGAGCTGTACGCGTGAAGGCGTACGTGGTCGGCGGCGCGGTGCGGGACGAGCTCCTCGGCCTGCCGGTCGCGGATCGCGACTGGGTAGTGGTGGGCGCGACCCCGGAGGACATGGCGCGCCTGGGCTACCGGCCGGTCGGCAAGGATTTCCCGGTGTTCCTGCATCCCGGGACGCACGAGGAGTACGCGCTCGCGCGCACCGAGAGAAAGAGCGGCCGCGGCTACAAGGGCTTCACCGTGTACGCGGCGCCCGACGTGACGCTGGAAGCCGACCTCGCGCGGCGCGACCTGACCATCAACGCGATGGCGAAGGACGAGCAGGGGCGGCTCATCGACCCCTACGGCGGCGCGAAGGACCTGCGCGAGGGCGTGCTGCGCCACGTGAGCGGGGCCTTCGAGGAAGACCCGGTGCGCATCCTGCGCGTGGCGCGCTTCGTCGCGCGCCTGGGCTTTCGCATCGCCGAGGAGACCCGGCAGCTGATGCGGCGCATGGTGGAGATCGGCGAGGCCGATCACCTCGTCGCCGAGCGCGTCTGGCAGGAGTTCTCGCGCGGCCTGATGGAAGCGCACCCGGCGAAGATGCTCGAGGTGCTGGACGAGTGCGGCCTCACCGGCAGGCTGCTGCCCGAGCTCTCGCATGACCGCGCGGCGCTCGAGCGCGCGGCGGCGGCCGGCGCCGGCCTCGCGGTGCGCTTCGCCGTGCTGACCTGGGGGCTCGACGTTGCGCAGCTCGCGGCGCTCTGCGCGCGCCTGCGCGCCCCGAACGAGGAGCTCGAGCTCGCGCAGGCGGCGAGCCGCGCGCGCCCGCTGCTCGAATCGCGTCAGCCGGCCGAGCTGCTGGAGGCCTTGAAGCGGGCCGACGCGGTGCGCCGCCCGGAGCGCTTCGCGCAGCTGCTGGAGGCCGCACGGCTCGCGCAGCCAGGGCTCGACCTGGCGCGGATCGAGAAGGCGCTCGCGGCGGCGATCGCGGTAGATGCCGGCACGATCGCTGCGCAATCGCCGAAAAACATTGGTGCGCGGGTGCAAGAGGCGCGGCTTGAAGCCGTCACGAGGGCAATCGACAGAGAGTAAAGCATTTACTATACTGAAGTATAGTGGATACTTTACTTGCGGAGTTGCGCAGCGAGGCTGAGCGCTACGCGGCGCCCTCGAGCGAGCGCGAAGTGGCCATCGTCCGAGCCGCCGAGCGCCTGTTCGCCGAGCGCGGCTTCGCGGCCACGCGCACGGCCGACATCGCGCAGGCGGCGGGCGTCACCGAGCGCACGCTGTTCAAGTACTTCCCCGACAAGGACGCCCTGCTGCGCCGCGTGCTCTATCCGGCGCTGCTCGCCGCGGCCGGAGAGCCGCTCGAGGCGCCGTCGTTCGCGGAATGGTTTGCCGGCTTCCTGCGCGCGCGGCTCGAGGGCGCGAGCGCCGACCCGAACGCCCTGCGCCTCGTGCTGGTCGAGCTGATGACCAGCGCGAGCACGCGGCAGCGCTTCGCTGCGCTGTGGAAGCGCCAGCTGTGGGCGGGCGCGGTGCGCGCCGTAGCGCGCTTCCAGGCGGCGGGCGAGCTGCGCCGCGACATCGACGCCGAATCGCTCGCGCGCGCGGCCATGTCGCTCGCGCTCGGCTATCTCCTCACGCGCGTGCTCGTCGCGCCGGCGCTCGCGTGGGACGACGAGCGGGAGATCGCGCGGCTGCTCGACGTCCTGCAGCGCGGCGCGGCGCCGGCTAGATGAGGCGGCCGATCGCCCAGGCGACGAGGCAGAAGAGCACCGTGCTGGTGAACGGAATCACATAGGCGCGCCCGCGCACGCTAAAGCGCAAGTCGCCGGGCAGGCGCCCGATGCCGAGGCGCTCGAGCCACGGCGTGGCCGCGGCGAGCACCGCGAGCGCGAGCAGGATCGTGAACAGCCACTTGAGCATCGGCCCCGGGAGGATACACTCGCGCGCTGTCCCGGCTCCCGGCGCCGGATGCTAGCGCGGGCTAGAACGAATACACGACGCTCGCGCTGTAGGTCGTGACGTCGTCCGTCCCGGTCGTGGATTCGAGCCCGACATCGTTGTAGAGCTGACCCTCGACGCGCACGGCGAACTTCCTGGCGAAATTGAATTGCACACCCAGCCCGTAGGTCAGATCGGTCCCGCTATCGGAGAGCGCGCCGTATCCCGGCACCTCGACGTCGAGATCCCAGCGGTACAGGCCGAGCTTGCCGAACAGCGCGAACCTGTCGCCGAGCGGGATATAGCCGACCGCGACCACGTCGAGCGCGCTTGCCTCGGCCTTCACCGTGGCGGGCAGCCCCAGATACGTGACCGACGCGTTGAACTCGGGACCGCCGGCGTAGCCGAGCTCCACCCCCACATACCTGTTGAGCTGGTAGCCGCCGAAAAACCGCCACGCGGTGTCGCTATCCTCGCAGGAGCCGACCGTCGCCCCCGGCACGCCGGAGATGTCGCAGAACTTCTTCGCCTCCGCCTGCCCCAGCCCGAATCCGACGTAGAAGCCGGTGCCTTCCGCTTGCGCCTGCAGCGGCGAAGCAGCCAGCAGGCCGGCCCCGGCAAGCACGGCTGCTCGTAGAAACTGGACGCGTTTCACGGTGGGTTCCTCATCGAAAGTGGCAAACGCAAAAAACCCTACCGCAGGTCCGGCCATTGCCTTTGCGGTAGGTCAAGGCGTCGCGAGGTCGGCCTGCGGAATTCGAGAGAATGAAACGGTCCCCGCTCGGGACGGGGGCTCAAGTAGCTTGTGCGCAGATGCGCGTCCACCGCGAGTGACTGGGAACCCCCGATGATCGACTTGTATACCTGGAGCACGCCCAACGGCCGCAAGGTCTCCATCATGCTGGAGGAGTGCGGCCTCGCCTACAAGGTGCACCCGATCAACATCGGCAAGGGCGAGCAGTTCACGCCCGAGTTCCTCGCCATCAATCCCAACAACCGCATTCCGGCGATCGTCGATCCCGAAGGCCCGGACGGCAAGCCGCTGCCGCTGTTCGAGTCCGGCGCGATCCTCATCTACCTCGGCGAGAAGACCGGCAGGTTCATCCCGAAGGATCCGCGCACGCGCATCATCTGCCTGCAGTGGCTCATGTTCCAGATGGGCGGCGTCGGGCCGATGTTCGGCCAGGCGCACCACTTCATCCGCAACGCCAAGGAGCAGGTGCCCTACGGCATCAAGCGCTACACGGACGAGACGCGCCGGCTGTACGGCGTCATGGACAAGCGCCTGGGCGAGGCGCCCTTTCTCGCGGGCGAGGAGTACACCATCGCCGATATCGCCACCTATCCCTGGGTGGCGCGCTTCGAGTGGCACAAGGTGAACCTCAACGACTTCCCGGCGGTGAAGCGCTGGTTCGACACCATCGGCCAGCGGCCGGCGGTGCCGAAGGGGATGGCGGTGCCAACTCCTCCTTAAACAGCAACAGACCGCGTTTTTCTCATTTGCGACAGTGTCGCAAATGAGAAAAATGGGGTCTGTCCCTATTTCTTTCGCGCGTACTTCGCCAGGAACGCGTTGATCGCGTCGATGCGCAGTTGCGGCTCGCCGGGAATGGGCCGCGTGCCGACCACGCGGTTCATCCACTCCATGTTCTCCTGCATGCGCGCGACCACCGCCGGCCACTCCTTCGCGGTGTAGCGCTTGGGGTCGGGCAGCACGTGGCACTGGTTGCAGGCGAGGCGGAAGGGCTCGCCGGCGGCGGTGAAGGCTTCCGGGTACTTGCGCGCATCGAGCGGCTTCTGGCCGTGCTTCTGCAGGTAGGCGACCAGCGTCTGCGCCTCCTCGGTGCTCGGCGCCTTCACGCCCGCCATCATCTCGAACATGAGCGTGCCGTAGTTGCCCTTGCCCTCCATGCGATACACCATGCGCTCGACGATGGTCGGCCACTTGGCGGCGTGGTGCATCGCGGGGTTGGGCAGGTTGTGGCACTGGACGCAGTACTGCATCGTCAGCCGCGCGCCGGCGGACCCGGGCTCGGGCATCTTCGCCGCGTCGAAGGTGGGCGGCAGGATGCGCTCGAGCATCGGGCCGTGCGGGCTCTCGGCCCAGCGCCTCTTGGCCTCGGCGATGTCGTCGGCCGCCACGGCGAGCGGCAGGGCGAGCAGGAGCGCGGCGAGACGGCGCATGAGACTAGAGCGTATGCGAACGCTCGCCTTCCGCAAAGCCGAGCAGCGACCGCGGCACGCCGCGGCCCACCGCCAGCACCTTGAAGATCTCGCCCATCTCGGCGGGCGAGAGGAGCTTGTGCGCTTCGGAGGCGCGCGGGGCATAGCGCGCGACGTCTTCGGGGTCGTAGCTCTCCAGCACCTCGGTGATGCCGCAGTTGATGAGGAACTGCGCCTGGTTGGCATAGCCGAGCACTTCCAGCCCCGCCTCGCGCGCGGCGCGCGCCAGCGCGGTGAAGTCCACGTGCGCGGTGATGTCCTGCAGGCCCGGGCAGAAGAACGGGTCGCCGTGCGCGCGGTGGCGGTAGTGGCACATCAGCGTGCCCATCGCGCGCTGCGGATGGTAATACTCGCGCTGGGGAAAGCCGTAGTCCAGCACGAGCAGCGCGCCGCGCTCGAGGCGCGGCGCGACGAGCTTCATCCACGCGCGTCCGACGAGACCCAGCTCGCTCTCGTAGGGCGCGCTCACCTGCAGCGCGCGCGCCACGGCGAGGACTTCGCCCGCCGCGGGGCGCTCGTCCCAGGCGAAAGCCTCGTTCACGCCGCGCTCCAGGATCCCTTCGCGCCGCCAGGCGAGCGCGTGCACCGGCATCGCGTCCACCACTTCGTTGGCGAGCATCACGCCGCGAAAGCGCTCGGGCAGCCGCTCGATCCAGCGCGCGCGCTCGTCGAGCCGCGAGCGCTGGCGATCCGCGAGCTCGGCGCTCGTCTCGAGGATCAGGTAAGGCGTGCCCGGCAGCGCCTCGAGCAGCGCCGCGGCGAGCGCGCCGCTGCCCGCGCCGAACTCGAGGATCGCCTCGCCCGGCTGCAGGATCCCGGCGACCTGGCGCGCGAGCGTGCGCGCGAACAGCGGCCCCATCTCCGGCGCGGTGGCGAAGTCGCCGGCCGCGCCGAGCTTTGCCGCGCCGCCCGCGTAGTAGCCGAGCCCCGGAGCGTGCAGCGCGAGCTCCATGTAGCGCGCGAACGACATCCAGCCACCGCCCTCCCGGATCTCCGCGCGGATGCGCTCGACGAGCCGCGCGCTCGCTGCGCGCGCGTCGGGCTCGGGTTCGGGGAGCATGCGGCCAATTTAACCTAGAATTCCCGCATGACCGAGGTCACGCTGGAAAGCAAGGTCGCGCTGGTGACGGGCGCGGCGAAGCGCGTTGGGGCGGCGATCGCGCGCCACCTGCACGCGGCCGGCGCGAACGTCGTGCTGCACTACCGGAACGCCGAGAAGGAGGCGGTGGCGCTGGAGAAGGAGCTGAACGCCGCGCGCGCCGGCAGCGCCGTGCGCGTCAAGGCGGACCTGCTCGCGCCCATCGCCCCGCAGGCGCTCATCGGCGCGGCGAAGCAGCGCTTCGCGCGCCTCGATTTCCTGGTCAACAACGCCTCCGCCTTCTACCCGACGCGCGTCGGCGAGATCGAGGCGAGCCACTGGGAGGAGCTGATCGGCTCCAACCTGCGCGCGCCGCTGTTTCTCGCGCAGGCCGCGGCGCCGCACCTGGCGTTCGGCGGCGGCGCGATCGTGAACGTCGCCGACATCCACGCCGAGCGGCCGCTGAAGGGCTACGTGGTGTACAGCATCGCCAAGTCGGGCCTCGTGGCGCTCACGCGCTCGCTCGCGCTCGAGCTCGCGCCCACCGTGCGCGTCAACGCGGTGGCCCCCGGCGCCATCGCCTGGCCGGAGGACGGCCAGTTCGAGAGCGCGGAGCGCGCGCGCATCGTCGCCACCACGCCGCTCGGGCGCACCGGCTCGGCCGAGGAGGTGGCGCAGGCGGTACACTTCCTGTGCACCGCGTCCTACGTCACCGGGCAGATCCTGGCGGTGGACGGCGGGCGCTCCGTGTTCCTGTAGGAACCCCCATTGAACGTCGTCACGCTGCACCGCGATCCGCGCAAGGAAGCCTACGAGAGGGCCAAGCTCGCCAAGCGCCTGCGGCGCCAGGTGGGCGAGGCGATCGCCGACTATCGCCTCATCGAGGCGGGCGACCGCGTCATGGTGTGCCTCTCGGGCGGCAAGGACAGCTACGGCCTGCTCGACGTGCTGATGGCGCTGCGCGAGAAGTCGCCCGTGCCGTTCGAGCTCATCGCCGTCAACCTCGACCAGAAGCAGCCCGGCTTTCCCGCCGAGGTGCTGCCGCAGTACCTGTCGGGCCTGGGCATGCCGTTCCGCATCGTCGAGCAGGACACCTACTCGGTAGTGAAGCGCGTGCTGCCCGAGGGCAAGACGATGTGCTCGCTTTGCTCGCGCCTGCGCCGCGGCGTGCTGTATCGCGTGGCGGGCGAGCTCGGCGCGACGAAGATCGCGCTCGGCCACCATCGTGACGACATCCTCGCGACGTTCTTCCTGAACCTGTTTTTCGGCGGGAAGCTCAAGGCCATGCCGCCCAAGCTCCGTTCGGACGACGGCCGGCACGTGGTGATCCGGCCGCTCGCCTACGTACGCGAGGACGATCTCGCGGCTTACGCGGAAGAAGAGGGCTTTCCGATCATTCCGTGCAACCTGTGCGGCTCGCAGGAGCACCTGCAGCGCCGCCAGGTGCGCGCGCTGCTGCGCCAGTGGGAGAAGCAGTTTCCCGGGCGCGTAGAATCCATCCTGCGGGCGCTCTCCGACGTGCGCCCTTCGCACCTGATGGACCGTAAGCTCTTCGATTTCAGCCTGGGAGCCAGCGATGAAGCCGGTTGAAAACGTCCACCGCGAAGCCGAAGCCCTCGAGGGCATCGTGCCCACCGTCGACCTCGCGGCCGAGGAAGGGCGCAAGGACTTCTACGGACGCGCGAAGCGCGAGCACCTCGCGCCGCTCTGGCGCGTGCTGCACGGCCTGGTGACCGCGAAGCCCGTCACACGCGCGGCGCCCGCGATCTGGCACTACGCCGACGTGCGACCGTACCTGATGGAGGCCTGCGAGCTGATCGGCGCGGCCGAGGCCGAGCGGCGCGTGATGGTGCTCGAGAATCCGGGCCTGCCGGGGCAGTCGAGGATCACGCAGAGCCTGTTCGCCGGCCTGCAGATCATCCTGCCCGGCGAGATCGCGCCCGCCCACCGGCACGTGGCGAGCGCGCTGCGCTTCATCGTCGAGGGCAAGAACGCCTTCACCGCCGTGGCGGGCGAGCGCACGATGATGGAGCCGGGCGATTTCGTGATCACGCCGTCCTGGACCTGGCACGACCACGGCAACGAGGGCTCGGGCCCGATGGTGTGGCTGGACGGCCTCGACATGCACATCGTCAACATGCTCGCGACGAGCTTCCGCGAGGACATGGGCGGCAAGGCGCACAGGCTCGAGCGGCCCGAGGGCGCGGCGCCCGCCGAGTTCGGCAACAACCTGCTGCCGGTGGACGTCGAGCACCGCTCGCAGACCTCGCCGATCTTCAACTATCCGTACCGCAAGTCGCGCGAGTCGCTCGATGCGCTGCAGCGCACGCGCGCGCCCGACGCGTGGCATGGCTACAAGATGAAGTACATCAACCCGGTGAACGGCGGCTGGGCGATGCCGACCATCTCCACCTGGCTGCAGCTGCTGCCGAAGGGCTTCAGGAGCGCGCCGTATCGCTCGACCGACAGCACGGTGTTCACCGTGGTGGAAGGGCGCGGGCGCAGCACGATCGGCGACCAGACCTTCGACTGGGGGCCGCACGACATCTTCGTCGCGCCGAGCTGGATGGCGCACACGCACCAGGCGACCGAGGACGCGGTGGTGTTCCTTTACTCCGACCGCGTCATCCAGGAGAAGCTCGACCTGTTTCGCGAGTCGAAGGAGAAGGCTTGAGGAAGCGGCGCGTGCTCGGCGCCGCGGCGCTCGCGCTCTTGCTGGCGATCGGCGCCGGCGCCGTCGCGCGCGCGCAGCACGACTGGCGTAGCGCGAGCCGCGAGCCGGTCGGCCTCGCGCCCGACCCGGCGGCGACGCCCGAAGCCGTGGTGCAGGTCTACGGCGCGCGCACGGTGGGCGCGCGCGGCGTGTTCGGCGTGCACACCTGGGTGGCGGTGAAGCCGCCGCGCGCGCCCGAGTACCTGGTCTACGAGGTGACCGGCTGGAAGCTGCGCTGGTCGGACAGCGCGGTCTCGGTCCGCGTGCGCGAGCCCGATGCGCGCTGGTTCGGCGCCGAGCCCGAGCTGTACGCCGACCTGCGCGGCAAGGCGGCCGAGGCGCTGCTCGGCAGGATCGACGCCGCGGCGAAGAGCTACCCGTTCGCCGGCGAGTACCGCGCCTGGCCGGGCCCCAACTCCAACACCTTCACCGCGTGGATCACGCGCCAGGTGCCCGAGCTGCGCGCCGACCTGCCGCCCACCGCCATCGGCAAGGACTACCTGCGCGGCCGGGTGCTCGCCTCGGCGCCGAGCGGCAGCGGCCTGCAGCTGTCGCTCTCCGGCCTGCTCGCGCTCACGGCGAGCACCGTGGAAGGCCTGGAGCTGAACGTGCTCGGCCTGAGCTTCGGCGTCGATCCGTGGCCGCCGGCGTTGAAGCTGCCGCTCGCCGGCCGGCTCGGGGTTTCCGCCGCGCCCTAGGCGCGCCATTGCGGCGCCGGGTCCTCCAGCCAGCCGCCGATGCCCTCGAAGCTCACCTCCACGGCGAAAGTGCCGATCAGCAGCGCCGAGACGCGGCCGACGACCTCGACGTAGCGGTCCACCAGGCGCGCGTTCCGGTCCTTGAGCGCATCGTGCGCGAGCTTGATCGCCGCAATCAGCGCCACGGTAACCGCCAGCGTGACGAAGATGACGGCGACCGCGTCTGGCACCGGCAGGCGCGCGCCCACCACCACGCTCGCGCTCACCGTGCCGGGGCCGATCATGAACGGCATGGCGATCGAGCCCGCCAGGTGCTCCGGCTGGCCGCGGATGGAGCGCATGGCCTCCGCGCCCTTGAAGACGAAGCGCACGCCGATCGTGAGGAAGATGATGCCGCCGAACACCTGGAACGAGGCGAAGCGCACCTGCAGCACGTCGCTGAAGATGGCGTCGCCGCCCCAGGCGAACAGCGAGAACACGAGCGCGCTGATCAGCGCGCCGCGCGCCAGCACGCGCACGAACACCGCGCGCGGCAGGTCGGTGATGAGGTCGAGCAGGTAGATGCTCATCAGGAACGGGTTGAGCAGCGCGAGCAGCAGCAGCGCCGAGGAGACGTGGGGCTCGAGTTCCATGCCGGCGATGCTAACCCAGACGCCCGGGCTCGCCGCGCCGGCTGCGTGACATATAATTGATACATGTGTGGCGGGGAGCGCGGAGGCGATCGATGAAGGCGATGCAGAGCACCATGGTGTACCTGACCGCCGAGCAGAAGTCGGGGCTGGCGAAGCGCGCCCAGCAGAGAAAGACCAAGGTGGCCGCCGAGATCCGCTCGGCGGTCGACGCGTATCTGGCCGGCGCCACGCCGCAGGAGCTGGAACTGCTCGACGCCGCCACGCGGCGCGCGCGCGAGGAGATCGACGCGATGATCCGCACCGCCGACCAGATCCTCGCCAGCCACCAGGCGTTCCTGCGCGAGATGCGCAGGCTGCGCAAGGGGCGCGCGCCGTGAGCCTGATCCAGGAAATGCTCGACCGCCTGTCGGGGGTCTCGGTGCTGCGCGACCGCATGAACGACCTGCACGCCACGCTGCGCGACCACCAGCAGTTCATCCTCGACCATGAGCGGCGCCTGGCGCGCCTCGAGGCGGGGCCCGACCGCACGCCCACGAGGCCCAAGCTCCGCTTGTCAAAGTAGATTTGACAGACTAGACTGCGCGCAGCCATGAACTGCGCGGAGCGACTGGTCGAGATGTTCGGCAGCCAGGCCGAGGTCGCGCGCGCCTTCCAGCTCGACCGCGCGGTCGTGCACCACTGGGTGAAGACCGGCTACGTGCCGGTGCGCTGGGCCGGCGAGGTCGAGCGCGTCACCCAGGGCCGCATCAGCGCGGTCGACATCATCCACGAAGCGAGCGCCAAGAACCCGGTGCGCGTGAAGTCGCGCCCGGACGATGCGCCGTTCGGCATTCCCCCGGAGGATCCCGCCATGACCCAGTACGCCCCCGCGAAGCGCATCACCTCCTTCCACCCGCCGCAGAGGACACTGATGGGCCCCGGGCCCACGGAGATCCACCCGCGCGTACTGACCACCATGAGCCAGCCGGCGATCGGCTACCTCGATCCGGTCTTCGTCGAGATGATGGAGGAGCTGAAGTCGCTGCTGCGCTACGTCTACCAGACGAAGAACCCGCTCACCTTCCCGCTGTCCGGCCCCGGCTCGGTCGGCATGGAGTTCTGCTTCGTCAACATGGTCGCCCCGGGCGACAAGGTGGTCGTGTGCCAGAACGGCGTGTTCGGCGGCAGGATGCTCGAGAACGTCGTGCGCTGCGGCGGCACGCCCATCGTCGTCGAGGACAAGTGGGGCGACCCGGTCGACCCGCAGAAGGTCGAGGACGCGCTGAAGAAGAACAAGGGCGCGAGCGTGTTGGCCTTCGTGCACGCCGAAACCTCCACCGGCGCGCAGTCCGACGCCAAGGAGCTGACCCGGATCGCGCACAAGCACGGCGCGCTCGTCATCGTCGACGCCGTCACCTCGCTCGCCGGCACGCCGGTGCGCGTGGACGACTGGGAGATCGACGCCATCTATTCGGCGAGCCAGAAGTGCCTGTCGTGCACGCCGGGCCTGTCGCCGGTGTCGTTCTCCGAGCGCGTGGTCGAGCACGTGCGGCATCGCAAGGACAAGATCCACAGCTGGTTCATGGACATGAACCTGCTGCTCGGCTACTGGAACGCGGGCGCGCGCACCTACCACCACACCGCGCCGACCAACTCGCTCTTCGCGCTGCACGAGGCGCTGCTGCTGATCCGCGAGGAAGGCCTGGAGAACTGCTGGGCGCGCCACCAGCGCCACCACGTCGCGCTCAAGGCGGGGCTGGAAGCGATGGGGCTCAAGTTCCTCGTCAAGGAGGAGTACCAGCTGCCGCAGATGAACGCCGTGCTCTGCCCCGAGGGCGTGGACGAGGCGCAGGTGCGCTCGCGGCTGCTCTCGGAGTTCGGCCTGGAGATCGGCGCGGGCCTGGGGCCCCTGAAGGGCAAGATCTGGCGCTTCGGCCTGATGGGCTACTCCTGCCGGCCGGACAACGTGATGCTGTGCCTCTCCGCGCTCGGCTCGGTGCTCGACGACATGGGCTACCCGGTGCACGTGGGGGATGCCGAATCCGCCGCGCACGGCGCGTACGCGCAGATGCACGCCAAGGACGCGCAGAGGAAGAAAAGAGCGGCGTAGCTGTCAAATGGGGACAGTCCCCATTTTTCTCATTTGGACACGCTGACCCACGCCCTTTCGGGCGCGCTGCTTGCGCGGGCGACCGCGCCCGCGGATGCCCCGGCGCGCTCGATCCCGCGCCGCGTCGCCGCGGGCTTCTTCGCCTGCGCCGCGCCGGACCTCGATTTCGTCCTCGGCTTCGTCTCGCCGCTCGTCTACCTCGAGCAGCACCGCGGCCCCACGCATTCGCTGCTGCTGCTGCCGCTCTGGGCGCTGCTGCTCTCCTGGCTGCTCGCGAAGATCCTGCGCGAGCCGCGCGGATGGACGGCGCTGTACGGCGTATGCGCGCTCGCGCTCGGCGCGCACATCGTCGGCGACCTGATCACGAGCTTCGGCACGATCGTGTTCGCGCCGCTGTCGGACGCGCGCTACGCCTGGGGCACGACGTTCATCATCGACCTGTGGTTCAGCGGCATCATTCTCGCCGGCCTGGCTGCGTCGCTCGCCTGGCGCGGCTCGCGGCTGCCGGCGCTCGCCGCGAGCGTGGTGCTCGTCGGCTACGTCGCCTTCCAGGCGCTGCAGAAGGAGCGCGCGCTCGACTACGCGCGCGAGTACGCCGCGCAGCAGGGCTGGAGCGGCGAGGTGAGCGCGCTGCCGCGCGCGGTGTCGCCCTTCAACTGGACGGTGTACGTGAGCGACGCGGCGGCGCACCGTTTCGCGCACGTGAACCTGCGGCGCACGGCGCCAGCGCCGGCCGCGCACGACCTGGTGGGCCGCATGGATGCGGCCTTCCTGCCGCTTTCGCAGGCGCGCTGGGAAACGCGCATGCGCTACGGCGAGGACGCCACGTCGCAGGCGCTCGCGCGCGAAGCCTGGGAATCGCCCGCGCTCGGCTTCTTCCGCTGGTTCGCGGGCATGCCTGCGTTCGACGGCCTGGGGACGGGGTCGACCTGCGCGTGGTTCGTCGACCTGCGCTTCGTCAACCCGGGGCGCGACTGGGTGCCGTTCCAGTACGGCGCCTGCCGGGAGGTGCCCGGTGCGCCGTGGCGCGCCTATGAGCGCGCGGCGGGCGCGCCTGGCGCGCCGCTGCGCTGAGCGCCGCTAGAAGTTGTACAGCACGTTCAGCGACCACTGCTCGATGTCCGCCCTGCCGGACTCGTACTGGTCGCCTGCGGTGCCGTAGTTGTCGTAGTCGAGCCGGATGCCCCAGCTCGGGTTGATGTCGAACTGCAGCCCGAGGCCCCAATAGAGGTTGCTCTTGACCGACGTGCAGTCGTCGTACCACCAGTCGTTGTCGCAGTAGCGCGGCGTCGCCGTGCCGTTGTCGACGGCAAGGCTCAGGTTGGCGGCCGTGAGCGCGAGCCCGGCGCGGCCGTTTGCCGACACGCCGCCACCGAGCGGCAGGTGCGCGGTCAGCGCCGCGGTAAGCGCGCTCGCATCGTAGTTGTAGACCGCCACGCTGCCGCCGTTGTCGTAGCGGTGCTTGAAGCGCCCGAACGTGGCGGCGCTGAACTCGAAGCCCCAGTTGGGCGTGACGCGATAGCCGCCGAAGAAGCGCAGCCCGACGTCGGAGTCGTCGACCGAATAGGTGCCGGTGGCGAGTCCGGCGAAGTCGCCGGTCTCGAAATCGGCCTTGGACTGGCCTGCGCCGCCGCCGATGTACCAGCCCGAATTCTGGGCGGCGGCCGGCGTGGCGGCGAGCGTCGCGGCGAGCGCCGCCGCGGCGAGCATCGTCGAAAAGCGTGGCATTGCGTTCCTCCTTCAGCGCCGGGCGGTGCCGGCAAAGCGCGCCGCGAGCTGCTTCTGCGCGGCGTAGGCGTCGAGCGTGGGCTGCATCTTCTCCAGCGCCTCCAGCCGCTCGGCGGGCGCTGGATGCGTCTTGAACATCAGGGCGAGCCCCGAGTCCTCGGGGTTCATGGCCTGCAGCGTCTGCAGCACGGCGGGCAGGCCGTAGGCGTCGTAGCCGCCGCGCGCGGCGATCACCACCCCGAGGCGGTCGGCCTCGAGCTCGTCGGACTTGTCCAGGCCGCGCGAATAGAGCTCGCTGCCCGCGGCGAGCAGCTTCTCGCGCGCCGGGGTGTTGCGGTCCTGGCGCGCGAAGGTGGTGACCGCGGTGTTGGCGAGCTCCACCTGCGCGGTCTTCTGGATCGCCTTCAGGTGATGCTTCTTCAGCACGTGCACGATCTCGTGCGCGAGCACGCCGGCGAGCTCGGCCTCGTTGTTCATCTGCGCCACGAGCCCGCGCGTGACGAAGATGTTGCCGCCGGGCGTGGCGAAGGCGTTGAGCTGCGGCGCCTCGAGCACGCCGAACTTCCACGGCAGGTCGGGGCGCTCGGTCTGCGAGGCGAGCCAGCGGCCGACCTGGTTCACGTAGCGCTGCAGCGCCTCGTCGGCGGCGAGCGGTGCGGCGCCGAGCAGGCGCGCGGCCATGTCGCTGCCGATCTCGATCTCCTCCTTCTCGGCGATCTCGCCCGTGGCCTTGCCGATGTTCTTGGCGGTGTCGACCAGCCGGTTGAGGTCCAGCCGGAACTGCGCCTGCGCGGGCGCGGCGGCGGCGAGCGCCAGCACGGCGAGCAGCGCGGCGATGCGGCGCGCGCTCATTCGCCCTCCTTCGGGTAGGCGACGCTCTGCGCCTGCAGCTCGCCGGCGCCGGCGAACCGCGCCGCCGCATCGCGGCTCGCGGCGTAGCCCTGCAGCTTCTTCAGCTCGGCGGCATTCGGCTTGGCGTTCGCCAGCTGCTCGGCGTCCAGCCCGCGCACGCCGGTGGTCACCTGGCGGCCGCTGGTGCCGGTGCGCGCCACGTTGATTGCCGCCACCACGCCGGACTCGCCCTGCTTCGCGGCGCCGCCGCCTTCATGGCGCAGCAGCAGCATGCGCACCCAGCCTTCCTCGCCCGCCTCGGACTTGACGCGCGTCCAGCCGCCGCGGCGCTCCATCGCCTCCACCTTCGCGCCTTGCGCGAGGCGTGCGAGCGCCACCGAGTCGAACGCGGGCTCCCTGCGCATCTCGGTCTGGCGGACCACGGTCGCCGGGCCGGCGAGCGCGAGGCCCGGGAGCAGGAGGAAAAGCGCCAGCGCGGCTCTCATGCTTTCCTGCGCGGCTCGAACAGTTCCACGGGCTGGGCGCGTCCCTTCACCGGATAGGTGCCACATGATACGAAATCGAAGGCGTCGGCGCACCGTTGCATGGTTTCGCGCGACACGAGGATGCGCCGCCCCGCGTCCTTGGTCAGCCCCTCGATGCGGCTGGCGAGGTTCACGGTGTCGCCGATCGAGGTGTACTCCCGGCGCT
>JAOUIL010000018.1 GCA_029883975.1 Betaproteobacteria bacterium | reverse complement strand
CGCACCGCCGGGGGCGCGGCGCT
Source organism: Betaproteobacteria bacterium (assembly GCA_029883975.1). Classification (GTDB taxonomy): domain Bacteria; phylum Pseudomonadota; class Gammaproteobacteria; order Burkholderiales; family SG8-39; genus JAABQT01. The sequence continues at coordinate 46,998 of JAOUIL010000018.1, read as the reverse complement.
CTTCTCGGTGAGCGTCGAGCGCAGCGAGCTGTCCAACGAGGAAATCGGCAAGGACGTGCTGGATGTCTACGGCGCACGCGTCTCCGGGCGCAAGGACGCGCATTCGTTCGACCTCGACGGCCAGTGGTCGGCGAACACCGGCGGCACGAGCGGCACGAGCACGGAGTTCGCCCGCCTTGGCGGACGGCACGGCTATGCTCCGGCAGCGAATCTCACCGTTGATACGCTGGCCAGCTACAGCCGGCAGGGCATCGAGCAGCGCATCGGCTCGCTGCAGAGCGCGCTCGACAACCGCTATGCCCAGGTGGGCACGTTCGCCAGCTGGAGGCCGCAGGAGGGCGAGCCTTTCCACGACGAGAAGCATCCGCTGCTCGTCGCCGCCGGCTTCCGCGCGACCGCTTCGAGCGTGGGCACGCTGGCCGCGCAGGCCGAGGTGGCGACGGTAAGCGGCAACCTGGGGGTGACCTACGACCTGAGCCCGCTCACTCGCCTGTACGCCAACTCCGCCGTGACCCATACCGGCGGCAACACGGGCCCCGATCGCCTCACCAGCCAGCTTGCGGCAAGCCTTGCCCACGTGCCGCCGCTTGTGCGGCTGGGCGGCGAATACCTGTACAGCTGGAATCTCACCGGCGGCGCGAGCAGCGCGCGGGACGAAGACCGGCACCAGCGATCGCTGACCGGCCAGGGATTCCACCAGATTTCCAGGGCGTTGCCGCTGGAAGGTCGCGCGCAAGCCGTGTTCACGCTCGGGCAGGGCCTGGGCCTGAGCAGCACGTCCGGCGTCACCGGGGCGGCAGGCACGCCGTCGGCCGGCGGGGAAACCGCGGTGCTGACGACGACCGCGCAGGCGACCTGGTCCTCGCCCGGCGGCGCGGGCGGGGCGCAGAGTTACGTCGGCCTGAGCGCGACCGATACGCGCAGCTTTGGCGCGTTCGAAAACGTCTTCCAGCTGATCAACCTGCAAGCGACGCGCCAGGCGCCGATCGACGCGCTGTCGTTCTGGACCGCCAACCTCACCTCGCAGGCGACGCGCCAGGAGGCGGGCAATGCCGTCGCCGCGGGCGCGTTCGCCACTAGCGACGGATTCCGCTTCTCGACGTACGGCAGTGTGTCCTACGAGCACCGCCGCGCCTTCGGCGTGCCGCGGCTGCGCTTCTTCGCCTCGTACCTCGCCAACCAGACGCTGTCGGAGACGCGCGCCGCGGGCAACGTCAACGCGCCGCTCGAGCAGGTCACCGACTCGCTCGAGGCGCGCCTCGATTACCAGATCGGCAAGCTCGAAGCGCGGCTGGCCGCGCGCAGCGCCAGCGTGGACGGCGCGCGCACCAACCTCGCGTTCCTGCGCGTGACGCGCAATTTCTGACCCATGCACTCCGGGAGAGTCGAAACATGATGTGCAGTCCGGCGCGGCCCTGGCGGGCCGCAATGCTCGGCGCGGCGCTCGCCCTTGCGGCGCTCGCCGCCGGCACGCGCGCGGTGCGCGCCGAATACGGCGACGTCGTGATGAACGCCTATTCCACGGAGGCGGGCATGCGGCCCGTCGTCTTTCCGCACTGGTTCCACAGGGTGCGTTTTCGCTGCAAGGTGTGCCACGGCGACCTCGGCATCAAGTTCCAGGCGGGCGGCAACCAGATCAACATGCTGAAGATCATCGACGGCCAGTTCTGCGGCGCTTGCCACGACGGCGGTGTTGCCTGGTCGGTGGAGAGCTGCAACCTTTGCCACTCGGGCAAGCCCGGGCTGCCGACCCAGGTGCACGAGAGCACGATCCAGAAACTGACCGCGCCGGGCCAGAAGCAGGCCGGGTCCGCCGCGCGCAAGTAGCCGGGGCACGTCATGCGCACGACATCCCTCACGACAAAGCTCCTGTCGCTCGCCGCGCTAGGAGTGATGGCAGGCCCATTGCAGGCCCAGGAAGGCCGGCAGGTCTACGAGCAGAAGTGCGCCGTCTGCCACGCGGCGGGCCTCGCGGGCGCCCCTCGGCCCGGCAACGCCGCCGACTGGGGGCCGCGGCTGAGGGCCGGCAAGGCGTCGCTGTATCGTAATGCCATCCAGGGCACGATGCGCGGCATGCCGCCCAAGGGCGGCAACCCGGACCTGCCGGAGGCGGCAGTGCGCGCCGCCGTGGACTTCATGACGGCGACCGTGGCGGCCGCGTCGAAGCCGGCCGCCCGCCCGGAGGTCGCGCGCAAACCCGCCGCGCAAACAGCGCCTGCCGCGAGCACAGCACCCGTGCGGCAGGCTGTGCCCCCCGCGGCTGCGCCCGTTGCCGCGCCAGCTATCGCGGCCCCGGAAGCGGCGGCAGTCGCCGCGCCCGCGCCGGTGCAGGTGGCGTCGGCGAGCCTCGCGCTGGCGCGGCCCGAGCCGGGCAGTGGCGCGGCCGCAGCCAATGCCTTCAACCGGCTCTTGCGTCCGCCGGGCAAGCGCAACCTGCCTCCGGCGGAGGACGGCATCCACGATCCCGCAGTGGACGGTACCCTGCAACTGCAGCCGCCGCTCGCCGCGTTCGGCGCCATGCCGCGCAGCAATGCCGGCAACCGCGTCGACTGGGTGAAGGCGCTCGCCGAGGGCAAGATCGCGCCGCGCTGGGAGCGCGACAAGGCCGACGCCGCCGCGGTCGTGATGGATCTCAATATCGTGCGCGAGGTGAAGGGCTCGATGCCCGACGTCGTCTATCCGCACAAGCAGCACACTGAGTGGCTCGACTGCTCGAATTGCCACCCGGCGATCTTCGTGCCGCAGAAGGGCGCCAACCAGATGAGCATGGCGGCGATCCTGCTGGGCCAGGGCTGCGGCGCCTGCCACGGACGCGTCGCGTTCCCCGTGTCCGAGTGCCGCCTGTGCCATTCCAAGAAGAAGGACGGCGTCGCGGCAGGCAGCGCCGCGCCGCAGGCCGAAGCGCACCGGTGAAGGGCGGACCCCTGGCCTGCCTGCTTGCCTTCGCGCCGCTGCTGCCCCAGGCGCTGGCCGACGACGGCGGGCGCCTGCGCGTCATCGAGCAGAAGGCGGCGCTCGTGCAGCGCGTGCTGGCCGACTCCGCGCTCGCGCGGCGGGTCGCGGCGGGTGCGAGCGACGAGGCCAGGGGCTATCTTGCGCACGCACGCCTGCGCTATGCGCGGGCGCAGGCGCTGGTCGCCGACGGGCAGCTGCAGGCGGGCGAAGTGGCGATCGACGAAGCCGTGGCGCTGATCGGGCGCGCGCGCCGCCTGGCGCCCGATCAGGCGCAGGCCGAGGCGGACCAGCGCTTGCGCTACGCGTCGCTGCTGGAAAGCACGCAGGGCCTGCTCGCGGCGGCGCGGCGCCAGGCGGAGCGCGCGCCTGCCGGGGGCGAGTCGCCCGAGATCGCGCGCAGCGCCGCGCTGCTCGCGCGCGCGCAGGAGCTTGCGCGCCGCGGCGAGCCCGACGAGGCCTGGCGCGCGCTGATTGCCGCTGAGCGCGAGCTGCTCATCGGCCTGACGCGCCTGCTGGGATCCGCCACGCTCGACTACACGGCGCGCTTCGACTCGCCGCAGGAGGAGCTGCGCCATGAGACTGCGCGCGTGCACAGCCTGCGCCAGCTGCTGCCGCTGGCGGTCGCCGCGCTCAGGCCCGCGCCCGCGGCGGTGCGCGCCGCCGAGGAGCAGGCGCAGCGCGCCGCGCAGCTGCAGGCGCAGGCCGACGCGCAGGCGGCGCGCGGCGAGCTCGCCGATGCGCTCGCGTCGCTGCGCCTCGCTGCGGAGGCGACGCAGCGCGCGCTCGGCGCGGCAGGGCTGACGCTGCAGGCCGCGCAATGAATCCGCCTGGAGCGGCGGCAAGGGAGCACCGCACATGAGTCGAACCCGGGACAAGTCGCAACTCGTCGTCGCCGTGGCGCTCGCCGCCCTGGTCGTGGCCGGGGCGCCGCCCGCGCGCGCGCAGCAGGAGCCGCGCGCCAAGCCGCCCGCCGGCGCGGCCGACCCGGTGCAAGTCGAGCGCCGCCTGCAATCCGTGGGGGCCCTCGTGGAGACTTCCTCTGCGGCGCGGCAGATCGAGACAAGCGGCGATGCCGAGGCGATCGCCCTACGCAACAAGGCACGCCAGGTGCTGCGCCATGCCCAGGAGGCGCATGCCGCGGGCGATTTCCGCTCGGCGCAGAGCCTGCTCGACGATGCCGCGCGGCAGCTGTTTGAAGGCGCACGCCTCGCGGTGGGCGAGCGCGCCAAGGGCGATAGCCTCGGCAAGGAGGTCGCGACGCGCATCGGCGCTGCGCGCGCCCTGCTGGCGGCGCAGAAGCGCATCAGCGCCGAGCAAAGCGCCGCCCGCGGCGCGCAGGCCGCGCAGCGCGTCGAAACGCTGCTCGCCGACGCGCAGGCGCTCGCCGACGCGCAGCGCTTCGAAGAGGCGCGGCCGCTCGCCGACCAGGCGTACCTGCTCGCCAAGGCGTCGATCGGCTCGATGCGCCAGGGCGCGACGCTGGTGCGCACGCTCAGCTTCGCCAGCAAGGAGGAGGAGTACCACTACGAGCTGGACCGCAACGACACGCACCGCATGCTGCTTGACCTGCTGGCCAAGCAGGCGGCGGAGCCGGGCCCCGCACAGGGCTGGCTGGCGCGCGCCGCCGAGCTGCGGCGCGAGGCCGAAGAGCGCGCGCGGCGCGGTGACTACGGCGCCGCGGTCGGGCTGCTGGAGGACTCGACGCGCGAACTGGTGCGCGCGATCCGCAGCTCGGGCGTGTTCATCCCGGGTTGACGGCGTGCGGCGCCTCGTGCTCGTGGTGTTCGCGCTGCTGTGCGCCGGGGCGGCGGCACAGGCGCCGCGCGGCGCGCCGCTCGTGGAGCGCTCGTGGCTGCCGCTCGCCAGGGACGGGGTGCATGATCCACGCAGCCCCGCCATCGGCCTGCTGCAGGAGCCGGGCTCGGCGCTCTCGGCGCTGCCCGCCGATACCGCGGGCAACCAGGTTCGCTGGGTCGAAGCCTTGAGGAACGGCAGCATCAATCCGCGCACCAGCCTGCGTCCCGAGGCCCAGGTGCGGCTGCTGGACTCCGACATCTACATGGACCGCTACGGCTCGGTGCCCGTGGTGCGCTTCCCGCACCGCGAGCACACGTTGTGGCTCGACTGCGGCAACTGCCATGAGCGCCTGTTCAAGTCGCAGACGGGCGCCAACAACATCTCGATGCTGCGCATCCTGCAGGGCGAGCAATGCGGACAGTGCCACGGCGCGGTCGCCTTTCCTCTCACCGAGTGCTCGCGCTGCCACAATACCCCGCGCGCAACGCTGAACCGGGCGCCGGCGGCGCGGCAGGGCGCCAATGTCCCATGACCGGCCGAGCGCTCGCCGGCGCGGCGCTGCTTGTCCTTGCCGCGCTCACGCCATCCGCGGCCTGCGCCGAGTACGGCGATGTGCTGCTCAACCGCTACTCGGACCAGGGCGGCGTGCGGCCCGTCGTGTTCCCGCACTGGTTCCACCGCATCCGCTTTCGCTGCAAGGTATGTCATGATCAACTGGGGTTTGAAATGCGCGCCGGCGCGAACGACGTGCGCATGAGCGATATCATCGAAGGCAGGTTCTGCGGCATGTGCCACAACAACGACATCGCCTGGGGCGCGGAGCGTTGCGACCTATGCCATTCCGGCAGGCCCGGCCTGAAGAGCGGAGTCTATGGCGGCCACCAGACGACCGGCCCGGGCCGCTGGTAGCGCGATGCGCGCGGCGCCGGCGACGGTGCTCGCCGCGGCGCTGCTGGCCCTCGCCGGTTGCGGCACGCGCGGCCCCGCGGTGCTGCATTTCGGCATGGAGGACGCGCCCGAAGGCCGGCGCATCCTGTATCCGCCGCCGCCCGAGGTGCCGCGCTTCCTGTTCGCTGGCCAGCTGGTGGGCGAGTCCAATTTCCGCGCGCCGGGCGCCGCGGAACGCGGGGCACTCGAGCGCCTCTGGCGCGCGGTGGCCGGCCTGGACGCCGCCGGCGCGCAGCCGACGGTCCTGCAGCGCCCGGTCGCGGTCTGCACGGACGCGGGCGGCCGAATCTATGTCAGCGATGCGAGCCGGCAGGCGGTATTCGTGTTCGACGAGAAGGCGGGCGAGCTGCTCGTCTGGGACAAGGCGATCGGCCTGACCGGGTTTGCCTCGCCGGTGGGGCTGGCAGCGGCACCGGAGGGCGGCGTGTTCGTCGCCGATGCCGACCTCGCCATCGTCGCGCAGCTCGACCGCGCGGGCAAGCCGGTACGCGAGATCGGGCGCGGGCTGCTCAAGCGCCCCTCGGGGCTCGCGCGCGACGCCGACCAGGGACTGCTGTACGTTGCCGATACGTATGCGCACGACGTCAAGGTGTTCGACGGCGAGGGCCGGCTGGTGCAGATGATCGGCCGGCGCGGCGAGGGCAACGGCGAGTTCAACTTCCCTACGCACGTGGCCTTCGCGCGCGGCGAGCTGTACGTCACCGACACCATGAACAGCCGCGTGCAGGTCTTCAGCGCCGCGGGCGAGGTGCTGGAGCGCAAGTTCGGCGCGCGCGGCCTGTACGTCGGCAACCTCGTGCGGCCCAAGGGCGTCGCGGTGGACGGCGAGGGCAACGTGTACGTGGTGGAGAGCTACTACGACCACCTGCTGGTCTTCAGCCGGGGCGGCCAGTTCCTGCTGCCGATCGGCGGCACCGGCCAGGAGACGGGCCGCTTCTTCCTGCCCGCCGGCGTCTGGGTGGACGCCCGCAACCGGGTGTTCGTAGCCGACATGTTCAACGGACGCGTGACCGTGTTCCAGTTCCTGGGAGACGGCTGATGCGCCGGGCCGCAGGCGCCGCGCTGCTCGCCGCCGCTGCGGCGTGTCTCGCCCCGGCGCAGGCCGGGCGCGTCTCGGACGTGCGCGCGACGCCGCACAATCTCTCGGCAAGCGGCGGCAGCGGCGTGGGCGGCGTGCGCGCCGTGAGCGAGAGCCAGGTGTGCGCCTTCTGCCACACCCCGCACGCGGCGACGCCGGGCTTGGCGCCGCTCTGGAACCGCAAGCTTTCGGGGGCGACCTACACCGTCTATACGTCGAGCTCGCTCGACGCGAACGCGATCCAGGGCACGCTGGACCAGCCGGGCGGCAGCTCCAAGCTTTGCCTATCCTGCCACGACGGCACGCTCGCCATCGGCAGCGTGAACGTGCTCAATGGCCTGGGCTCGGGGCAGGAGCAGGGGACGGTGTCCATCCCGATGGTCGGCACCGGCCCGGGCGGGGCCATGCCTTCGGGCCAGGGCGCGGCCACGGGCTACACGCGCAACGTCGGCGTGGACCTCAGCAACGACCACCCGATATCGCTCAGCTACACCGGCGCGCTTGCCACGCGCGACGGCGAGCTGCGCCCGGTAGACGCCGCGCAGCGCTGGCCCGCGGGCAGCGGTACCGTGCTCGGCGTGCGCGCGCCCGGCTACCGGCCGCTGCTGCCGCTCGAGCCCACGGGTAGCGGTGGCACCGGACAAGTGCAGTGCGGTTCCTGCCACGACCCGCACATGCGGGAGACCGATACCACGCAGGGCAACCAGAAGTTCCTGCGCCAGAATCGCTTTCAGGCCGGCACGCCGGGCCCCGGCTACAACGAGGCGGGCGACATCATCTGCCTGTCCTGCCACGATAAGAACGGCATCGGCGGCACCTGGGCGTTCTCCGCGCACGCCAACCCGCAGGTAGCAACGCAGACCTACCTGCCTGTGGCGAGCACCGCGGCGTTTCGCGATCTTCCGGCCAGCCTTCCGGTTTGGAAGGCATCGTGCCTGAACTGCCACGACACGCACACGGTGCAGGGCGCGCGGCGCCTGGCGCGCGAGGGCACCGACAGCGTGGCGAGCCCCAAGTCGGGCGGGGCGAGCGCGATCGAAGAGGTGTGCTACCAGTGTCACTCTGCGACGCCGGTGATCACCAACGCCGGCTCGCTGGTGCCCAACATCAGGAGCGAGTACGCGCGCGCGGTGCGCATGCCTATCACCAACACGGAGCAGGGCGTGAGCGCCGAAGCGCACGACATTGGCGGCAGCTTCGTCGAGCCGGGATCCGTCAACTGCACCGCTGCCGACAACCGCTGTGGGGCGGACTTCGTCGAGTCGCGCGCGCTGCTCGGCGTCGGCAACCTCGCCAACCGGCACGCCGAGTGCACCGACTGCCACAACCCACACCGCGTGGTGAAATTCCGCTCCTTCGCCGGAGCGAGCGGCAGTGTCGCGGGTCCGCCGGAGGCCGCGGGCACGCACGCGCATACGGACACCACGGGCAGCATCCACTCGAACATCGCCTCCGGCGTGCTGCGCGGCACGACCGGCGTGGAGCCGCTCTATGGCTCCGCGTCGTTCCACTCGCTGCCGACCGGCTACGCCTACAAGCGCGGCGACCCGGGCGCCAGCTCGGACAACAGCGCCGCGGCGAGCTACGTGACGCGCGAGTACCAGATCTGCCTGAAGTGCCATTCGGACTTCGGCTACAGCGACAACAACGTCCTGCCGACCGGCAACCGGCCGTCGCTCGGCCGCACCGGCGGCACGCCGAGCGGCACCAACAACCTCACGCAGTACACCAACCAGGCCAAGGAGTTCCAGGCGCCGCTCGGACACCGCGGCGAGGGGAGCACGGTGGATTCCGGCGCGTTCGCCGGCGACCCGCCGGGGCCGGTGACCTCGGTGGACTTCAACACCAACAACCATCGCAGCTGGCACCCGGTGGTGGGCGACACCGGCCGCACGCCAGCGGTGCGCGGTGGACTGAGCGCGAACAACTGGCAGGTGCCCTGGCGCAATGCGGTGGGCACGCAGACCATGTACTGCAGCGACTGCCACGGCGCCGAAGTGGCGGCGAACAACTCGGTGGTCCCGGACGGCGGCGAGAACGGCGTGCCGTGGGGACCGCACGGCTCGAACAACGCCTTCCTGCTGAAGGGCGCGTGGAACAACGCCACCGGCACCGGCCAGCAGGCCACGGGCCTTTGCTTCAAGTGCCACAGCTACACGATCTACGCTACGCGCGCGGACACGCGCACGGGATTCTGGCTGACCGACCGCGGCGAGGACGGCCATTCCATGCACGCCGACAAGATCGGCCGGCTGCGCTGCAACTGGTGCCACGTCGCGGTGCCGCACGGCTGGAAGAACAAGGCGTTCCTCGTCAACCTGAACGACGTCGGCCTCGAGGCGGGGCTCGCGCCGGGCACGCAGGTGCGCAACAACACCGGCGCGCCGTACAACCAGCAGCCCTACTACATGAACGCCATCCTCAAGGTCCGGAATTTCCGGCCGAGCGGCCAGTGGCGCGCCACGGACTGCGGTTCGGCAGGCGCGCCCGGCAACGGGCAGAGCGGGCGCGACTGGATGCGCGACAGCAATGAGAATTGCCAGAATCCGCCTTGAGCCGGCGCCGTGGCGCGGTGCGGCGGCGTGGCTCGGCTCGCCGCGCCTCGCGCTCGCGCTGTTCGCGCTGCTCGGCGTGGCGGTGGCGGCGGCGGGGCGCGGCGCGGCGCCGGCCGGCGGGTTGCTCGCGGTGCCGCTCGCGCTGCTCGCGCTCAACCTGGGCTGCGCGATCGCGACGCACGCCTCGTTCCGCCAGCAGCCCGCGCTGCTGGTGTTTCACGTCGCGCTGCTCGCGCTGGTGCTGCTCGCCGCCGCCGGACGCCTCACCTACCTGAACGGCACGCTGGAAATCTCCGTGGGAGAGGAATTCAGCGGCGCGCTCACCCAGCGCGAGCAGGGGCCGCTGCACGGCGACGCCATCGAGCGCCTGGCGTTCACGCAGCTGGAGTTCGCCGTGCATTACCAGCCGGGCATGAAGCGCGCGCAGACCGAAAGCCGCGTCGCCTGGCGCGACGCGGCCGGGCGGCCGCGCGAGGCGGTGGTCGGCGACGACGCGCCGCTGCGCCTAGCCGGCTACCGTTTCTACACGACGCCCAACAAGGGCTTCGCGCCGGAATTCGTCTGGCGCAGCGCGCAGGGCCGCGAGGCGATGCGCGGCACGGTGCACCTGCCCTCCTACCCGGCGCAGCTCGCCGCGCAGGAGCAGGACTGGACGCCGCCGGGCGCCACGCAGCCGCTGCGCCTGCGACTCGAATTCGAGGAGCGACTGGTGGATCTCGGCAAGCCCTGGATCCTGCGCGCGCCCGGCGCACACGCCCTCGCCGTCGAGTCGGGCGCGACGCGCGCGCGCCTGCGTCCCGGCGACACGCTGGCGCTCGCCGAAGGCACGGTGCACTACGCGGGCCTGCGCATGTGGATGGGCTACAGCGTGTTCTACGACTGGACGCTGCCCTGGTTGCTCGCCGCCGCCGCGCTCGCCGCCGGTGCGCTCGGCGCGCACTACCTCGGCAGGTTCCGGCGCGAGCCGTGGCGCCCCGGCGCGGAGCGGCCATGAGCGCCGAGATGCTCGCGCTCTGGAGCGCGCTTTCCCTCTACGCGATCGCCGGGTCGCTTGCGCTCGCCGGCGTGGCGCGCGCGCGCTTCGCCGAGGCCTGGGTGATGGGCCTGCTCGCGCTCGGCCTCGCGCTGCACGCCGCCGCGATCGGCGTGCGCTGGGAGCGTCTCGGCCATGGACCCTTCCTCACGATGTACGAGATCCTGTCGTCCAACGTCTGGAGCCTGCTCGCGATCTACCTGCTCGCCTGTTGGCGCCTGCCGGTGCTGCGGCCATCCGCCGCGATCGTGCTGCCGGTGCTGTTCGTAATGATGCTGTGGCTGGCGACGCAGGATCCGCGCGAGGGGCACCTGCCGCCCACCTACCGGACGCTGCTGCTCTACGTGCACGTCGGCTTCGGCAAGGCGTTCCTCGGCGCCGTGCTGGTGGCGGTGGGCCTCGCCGGCATGGTGCTCGCGCGCCTGACGCGCCGCGGCGCGGCCTGGTTCGCGGCGCTGCCCTCCGACCAGCAGCTCGACGAGCTCGCCTACCGGTTCCTCGCCGTGGCGCTCGTGTGCGAAACGCTGATGCTGATCGCCGGTGCGGTGTGGGCGCAAGACGCCTGGGGGCGCTACTGGGCGTGGGACCCGCTCGAGACGTGGGCCTTCCTCACCTGGCTGCTGCTCGCGGGCGCGCTGCATGCGCGATCGAGCTTCAGGCCGGCGCCGCCGGCGGGCGCCGCCCTCGCCATTGCGGTGTTCGTCCTCGCCTTTCTCACCTTCTTCGGCGTGCCCTTCGTCACCACGGCGCCACACCAGGGGGCAATCTAGCGATGCGACGCGGCGTGCGCTCCGCGATCCCGACCGCCGCGCCGCGCGCTCGGCGCGAACCGCGCGCGCGCTTCGCGCTCGCGGCACTCGCGGCAGTGGCCGCCGTGGGCGCCGCCATGCACTGGCTGGGACGCGACCCCGACGCCGCGCCTTCGGCCGCGGCGCAGGCGCGGGCGAATCCCGCAGGCCACGCGCGCGACATGCAGCGCGCGGAGTTCGACGCGCGTTTCCGCCAGGCAGTCGTAATGCTGCACGCGCACGAGTACGAGCATGCCTTGACGGCGCTGCACCGGTTGATCGAGATCGCACCCGAGGTGCCCGAGGTGCACGCCAACATGGGCTTCGCGCTTCTGGGGCTCAGGCGCCACGCGGCAGCACGCGACTTCTTCGTCGGCGCCATCGAGCTCCGGCCGACGCTGGCCAACGCCTATTACGGTCTGGCGGTGGCGCTCGACGAACTGGGCGACCGGCCCGGCGCGCTGGGCGCCATGCGCACCTATGTGCATCTGAGCGGTCCCGACGACCCTTGGCTCGCCAGGGCGCGGTCCGCGCTGTGGGAATGGCAGTCGCGGACGCGGCAGGAGTGAGCGCACGCGCCGCATGGCGGGCGGCTAGCGCCGCCTGCGCGCGACAGGCGCCTGCCGTGCCACCGCGCGCCCGCGGCACGGAGCCGGCGTGAAGCGCCATCTCGCCGCGCTCGCACTGGCCGCGGCCGCGCTCGCGCTGCTCGCGGCGGCGATCCATCTTGGCGCTCGCGGCGGGGCCGTGCGCACCGGCGCGCGGCTGGCACCCCATTTCTCGCTCCCGCAGCTCGGCGACCCGGCGCAGCGCTTCTCCCCGGAGCAGATGCGCGGCAGGGCTTGGGTGCTGAACGTGTGGGCGTCATGGTGCGCGCCGTGCAGGGAAGAGCACCCAGTGCTCGCCGAGCTCGCGCGCGCGGGCGTTGCCCCCGTCTACGGGGTCAGCTTCCGGGACCGCCGCGCCGACGCGCAAGCCTGGCTCAAGCAGGTCGGCGACCCCTATGCCCTGTCCGTCTCGGACGAGGAAGGCGTGTTCGGCGCGCGCTACGGCTTGCGCGGCGTGCCGGCCACGTTCGTGATCGACCGGGAGGGCGTCATCCGCTTCGAGCTTGCGGGCCCGCTGACGCGGGAGGTTCTCGTGTCGCGCTTGCTGCCCCTGCTGCGCGAACTCGGCGGCTAGGTGCGCAGGCGCGTTGCGGGCCTCGCAGCGCGGCCCGCCCGGCGCCACGCCGGCTGCCAGCTGCGTTCCCGATTCCGGGAATCAGGATGCAGGCGCAGCCGCAGCCGACGTTGCGGCCCTGCCCCCGCGCGGCGCGGCAGCGCTGGAGCGGAAATTGCTCGGAAAACGGGAGGGCCGCCGTGCGCTTGCAGGGCGCCGGAGGGCGGCCGGACGCTGAATGAAACTGGGATACGCCACATGGGGCATCGCGCTGACGGTCGCGCTCGCGGCCGCGTGGACGCTCGGCCGCTTCCTGCCGGCGTTGTCCTTCCCGGGTGCCGCCGCGAGCTTCCAGTGGGTGACCCTCGCCAATACCGTGCTCGCGGCCTCCACCGCGATGTACGCCATGCATTTCTGGGTGAGATCGGACGCCGTCGGCCGCGTGGCGAGCGGGCTCGCCGCGCTCGGCGCGCTGGGGGTGCTCGCGGGCTTGGGCATTGCCGCGTGGTGGAGCGGCGAGGCACGGTGCGGACTGTACGAGGGCACCGCGCTCCTCTCAGCCGCCGCGGTGTTCTGCTATCTGGCCCTGGAGCGCGTCTACTGCAGCCGCGAAGCGGGAATCGTGGTGATGCCCGCGGTGATGCTGGCCGTGGCGTGCGAAATGTGGCTCATCTCCCGCGGGCTGGCGCAGTCCTGGCCACTGCACGAAGGCTTTGGCGCCTACTGGGAGGCCGGCTACCGGCTGGCGATGGCGCTGGGCTATGGGTCGATCGCGCTCGCCGGTGGGCTGGCTGCGCTCGCGCTCGACGCGGACCGGCGGATCGCTCCTTCGTGCGGCGGCGAGGACTGGCTGCGGACGGCGCTGGCGCTCGGCGCGCCGCTGCTGCTGGTCGCGGCCGGCATGGGAGCGGCCTGGCTGCTCCTCGAGGCGCGCGCGCCCGCGCGGGCCGCAGTCTTCCTCCTGCAGGCCGCGCTCGTCATGGGCGCGGCAGCGCTCGCCTGGCGGCGCATGCGCAGGCTGGAGCCGGCACGACAGGCGAAACTCGCGCTCGGCGTGTTCGTCGTCGCGACCGGGGCGCTGCATGCGGCCGGCCCGGCCGGCGCGCTGTTCGCCTAGCGGGGCGCCGGATGCGCCTCGACGAAGCGCTGCGCCTCCGGATGACCGTTCGCGGCGGCGCGCCGGAACCACGTGAGGGCCTCGCTCTGGCTCTGCACGACGCCCTTGCCGGTGAGGAACAGGATGCCGAGGGTGTGCTGGGCTTCAGCGTGGCCCTGGCTCGCGGCCCGGAAGTACCAGCTCGCCGCCGTGCGGTCGGGCTCCGCTTCTGCGGCGGGGACGCCGAGGCCGAGCGCATAGAGACTGGCGAGCCGGAACTGCGCCTCGGCGTCGCCCTGCTGCGCGGCGCGCTGGAACCAGCGGAACGCCTCCGTGTCGTCCTCGCGCACGCCCTGCCCGTAGTGGTACATGAGGCCAAGGCGCAGCTGCGCCTCGGCGTCGCCGCCCCGCGCCAGCGGCAGCAGCAGCCGGAACGCGACGAGGTAGTCCCGCTTCGCATGCGCCGCGCGCGCCTGCGCGAGCGGGTCGGCGGCGGACTGGTCGCGCGCTTGCGGCGCGCCGGCCGCGAGTGCCAGCACGAGCGCCAGCGCTGTCGCCCGCCGCTTCGATCGAATGTACATGCGCGCGTCTCCCCGGGACCGTTGCCGCCACCATGACCGATGCAAGCCCTGTGCCCGGCGCCGTGCCGCCCGCCGCGTCGCCGGCCGAAGGTCCGCGCTTCACGCTGCGCGCGAAGGGGCTGGTGCTGTTCGCGCTCGTGTCGCTTTACGTCATCGGCGGCGCCGGACTGCTGCTCGTCCAGGGCGCGCGGCACCTCGCGCAGCGCGCGGACCTGCTCGGCGATCTCGCGCCGCTCCTGTGGTTCGCCGCGGTGGCCGGGCTCCTCGGCCTGATGGTGTTCGGCGCCTTCCTGACGCTGTTCCTGGGTCGCCTCGCCACCGACCTCGGCAAGCTGCAGGCGCGCGCGCTGGAGGTGGCCGGCGGCCAGCGCGATGCGCCCCTGCGCCTGGCGCGCGACGACGAGGTCGGCGCGCTGGCGCAGGCGGTGGACAAGATGGCCGCGGACCTCGGCGCGCGCGAGCGCGAAATCGCGCTTGCGCGGCTCGAGCAGTTCCACGGCGAGCGCGTGCTGCTGCTCGGCGGCATCGCCGCCGGCGTCGCGCACGAGATCGGCAACCCGGTGGCGGGCATCGTCGCCATCGCCGCCGAGGCGCAGGCCGCGCAGCGCGATGGGCGCGGCGCGCCGGTCGACGCGCACCAGCTCGCGGAGCTGGCCGAGCGCGTGGCCGAGATCACGCGGCGGCTCGCGCTCGCGGCCGGACTGCGCTCGCGCGAGATCGTGCCGCTCGCGCTCAACCCGGTGCTGGAGAGCGTGTGCGCGCTCCTGCGCTTCGACCGGCGCTTTGCGCCCATCGCGCTGGAGATGCGCTGCGCGCCGGGGTTGCCGCCGGTACGAACCGCGGAGGACGACATCGCGCAGCTCCTGCTGCACCTGCTGGTGAACGCGGCCGAGGCGCTGCAGGGCGCGCCCGCCGGCGCGGCGCGCATCGAGGTCGCGACGCAGCACGCCGGCGCGCACGTCGAGCTCGGCGTGCGCGACAACGGCCGCGGCATGGACGCGGCGACGCTCGCGCGCGCGTTCGAGCCGCTGTTCACCACCAAGCCTGCGGGCCGCGGCAACGGCCTGGGGCTGGACGCCTGTCGGCGGATCATGGCGCGCTGTGGCGGCCAAATCGCGCTGGAGTCGCGCGCGGGCGCGGGCACGCGCGCCGTCTGCCGCTTTCCCGCGGTTACGGGCGCCGAAGCCGCGGCGCTATAATGCGTGCAACCCACCACGGCCGGAGCGCAGATGAGCATCAGGCTCGCGATCTTCGCGGCACTCGCCGGCGCGGCGGCGGTTGCGGTCGCGCAATCGGGCGAGGACCTGCGCCGTTACTTCGAGGAGGGCCGCAAGGTGGCGGGGCAGTTCGCGCGCGACCTGGGTGGCGAGCTGCGGCGCGAGCTCGAGGCGACCGGGCCGATGCGCGCGATCATCGTGTGCAAGTTCAGCGCCCCGGAGGTCGCCTCGTCGCTGTCGCGCATGACCGGCTGGCGCGTGAGCCGCGTGAGCCTCAGGACGCGCAATCCCGCGCTCGGGCAGCCGGACCTCTGGGAGCAGCGCGTGCTCGCGGAGTTCGACCGCCGCGCGCAGGGCGGCGAGAAGGCCGAGACGCTCGAGTTCGGCGAGGTGGTGGTCGAGCCCGGCGGCAGGTTCTTCCGCTACATGAAGGCGCTGCCCGTGGAGCGCACGTGCCTGCAATGCCACGGGCCCGCGGAGGCCCTCTCGCCGGTGGTGAAGGAGCGGCTGGCGAGCGACTACCCGTTCGACAAGGCGACGGGCTACTCGGTCGGCCAGGTCCGGGGCGCGGTCACCATCAAGCGTCCGCTTTGACCGAGGCCGCGCACGGCGACACGGCATCGGCCGGCCGCGAGCCAGCGGCCGCCCGCACCGCCGTGCCGCTCTGGCGCAAGGGCCTGATCGTCTTCCTGCTGCTCGTGCTCTACGTCGGCGCCACCGCGGCGTACATTCTCGCCGAGCGGCGTTCGCTCGCCGAGCGGCTGCAAGCGATGGACGAGCTGCACCAAGCCGAGGAAGCCTTCAAGCGCGCCGCGCTCGCCGTATCCAACGCCATGCTGGCGCTGCGCCTGCACGGCGCCGGCCCGGAGTCCGCGGCCGCGGCGCGCCCGGAGCTGCCCTACCTGCTGGAAGCCATCGAGCGATCCCTGAGCGGCCTGCCCACACGCTATCCCGGGCTGCTCGCGCTCGGCGCGGCGGCGCAGCGGCGCGCCGCAGGCCTGGGCCCGGGCGCGGCCGACCTGATGGAGTTGCGCGAGTCGCTCGGCGCGCTCGCGCGCGGAATCGACCACGAAAGCGTGCGCGCGCGCGAGGAGCGCCGCGCGATGGGCCGCGAGTACCGCGAGCGCTACGATCGGGTCGCGGTCTCGGCGCTGGCGCTCGGCGCGGCGGGGCTGCTCGCTTTCGGCGGCGTCGCGGCGCTGTTCTTCTCGCGCCTTGCGGCGGACCTCGGGCGCCTGGAGCGCCGCGCCGGCGAGATCGTCGTCGGCCATCGCGGCGAGCCGCTCGAGGTGACGCGGCGCGACGAGCTGGGCTCGCTCACGCGCGCGGTGAACCGCATGGCGCAGGAGCTCGCGGAGCGCGAGCGCGAGGTGGCGATCGCGCGCGAGCGGCGCGCGCATCGCGAGAAGATGCTGGCGCTCGGCACGCTGGCGAGCCGCGTGGCGCACGAGATCGGCAACCCGCTCGCCACCATCGCCGCGCTCGCGCAGAACGCGGGCAGCCGCGCCGAGGACGTCTGCGCCGATTGCCGGCCGGACCTGATCCTGGAGCAGACGCAGCGCATCGCGGCGATGACGCGCCAGATCGCGGACTTCGCGGCGCCGGGCGACGTGGCGCCCGAGCCCGTGGACCTTGCCGCCGTGCTCGGCGCGCTGCGCGACTTCCTCGCCTTCGACCGGGATCTCCGCGGGACGCAGATCGAGTTGCGCGTGCCGGCGCAATTGCCGCCGCTCGTCGTGGTGCCGGGGCAGCTGAGCGAGGTGCTCATGAATCTGCTGCTGCTCGCCCCCGGCGACGGCGGCGCGGCGCGGCCGCAACGCATCGCCGTCGAGGTCGAGGTCGGCGACGGCGAGCTCGCGCTGCGGGTGCTGGGCGGGACGGCGCCGAGCGAGGGCGCGCGCATGGAGCGCACGCGCCGCCTGGTCGAGGGCATGGGCGGGCGCCTTGCGGCCGCCGCGGCCGGCTGCGAGCTGGTGCTGCCCGCGCGCGAATCGGCGGCCACAGGCTGAGGGCCATGGCATCGCTTCAGGTCCTGGTGGTGGACGATGAGCCGGCGATCCGGCAGATGCTCACGCTCATGCTGATGCGCGCGGGCTACGAGGTGGAAGCGGCCGCCTCGGCCGAGGAGGCCTCCGCGCGCCTCGCCAAGGGCGAATTCGACGTCGCGCTGTGCGACATCAAGCTGCCCGGCATGGACGGCATCGAGCTCCTGCGGCGCACCAAGGCCGCGGGCAGCGACGTGTTCTTCATCATGATCACGGCGTTCGCCTCGATGGACACCGCGATCGAGGCGCTCAAGGCGGGCGCGACCGACTACATCGTCAAGCCGGCGCGCAACGAGGAGATCCTGCACCGGCTGCGGCAGATCGAAGCGCTGCGCGGCCTGAAGAACGAGAACCGCGCGTTGCGCAACCTGGTGCTCGGCAACCGCGACGACTGGTACCGCTTCCGCGCGGCCAGCATGCTCGAGCTGGAGCGCCTGGTGACCAAGGTGGCGCCCACCGACAGCACGGTGCTGGTCACCGGCGAGAGCGGCACGGGCAAAGGCGTGGTGGCGCGCCAGATCCACGAGATGTCGGCGCGCCGCGAGGCGCCGTTCATCCCGGTGAACTGTGGCGCCATCCCGGACAACCTGCTGGAGAGCGAGCTCTTCGGGCACACCAAGGGCGCCTTCACCAGCGCCGACCGGGCGCGCAAGGGGCTGTTCCTGCAGGCCGACCGCGGCACCATCTTCCTGGACGAGGTGGGCGAGCTGCCGCTCGCCATGCAGACCAAGCTGCTGCACGTGATCGAGGACAAGCAGGTGCGGCCGATCGGCGGCGAGGACGTGCGCAAGGTGGACGTGCGCATCGTCGCGGCGACCAACCGGGATCCGCAGGCGATGGTCGCGGCGGCCCAGTTCCGCGAAGACCTGTACTACCGGCTGAGCGTATTCCAGATCCGCGTGCCGCCCCTGCGCGAGCGGCGCGAGGACATCCCGGACCTGGTGCGCTTCATGCTCTCGAAGATCGCGCGCGGCGGCGCGCAGCGCAAGCTCGAGCTCGACCCGGTGGCCGAGGAGCTGCTCGCCGCCTACGGCTGGCCTGGCAACGTGCGCGAGCTGGACAACGTCATCAACCGCGCGCACATCCTCGCCGACGGCGACACCATCACGCCGGCCGACCTGCCGCCCGAAGTGGCGCGCACGGCGCTCGTGCCCGTGGAGCCGGGGGTGCGCGTGCCGCCCCAGGGCACGCTGCGCGAGCAGATGCGGCACCTGGAGACCGAAGCGATCCAGCGCGCCGTGCGCGAGTGCAACGGCGACCGCCGTGCCGCCGCGCAGCTGCTCGGCATGGGGCTCTCGAGCCTGTACCGCAAGCTCGAAGGCATCGAGACCGAGTCGGCACGCGTCCCGGTCGCCGCGCGCCCCGCCGGCGGCGCATGAGGCGCTCGATGCGCGCCTTCGCCGCCGTGCTCCTGGCGGCGACGCTGGCGCGCGCGCAGGCGGCGCCGGAGGACGACTACCGCCGCGGCGAGGAGGCCTACCGGCGCGGCGACGTCGTCGTCGCGATGGCGGCGCTGCGCGGCGCGGCCGAGGCGGGACATGCGCCGTCGCAGGTCCTGCTGGGGAGCATCCTCGACCAAGCGGAGTACGACGTGGAGGCGCTCTCCTGGTACCGCAAGGCCGCGCAACAGGGCGACGCGGCCGGTGCGTACGGCGTTGGCACGATGTACCTGTCGGGGGAAGGCGTGCGGAAGGATCCCGCCGAGGCCTACGCCTGGTTCCTGCGCGCGGCCGCCAAGCAGCACGCGCCTGCCGTCATTGCGATCGCAAGCGCGTATCTCGCCGCGGAGAACGCGGCGCTGCCGCCCGGCTTGGGCGCGGCGCAGGCGGCGGACTGGCTGCGCAAGGCCGCGGCGCTCGATCACCTGGCGGCCGTGGACGCGCTGGCCCGCGCCTACCGCGTCGGCGCATTCGGTGTCGCGCCGGACGCCAAGGAGGCGGAGGCGTTTGCGGCGCGCGCAGCCGCCATCCGCGGCAAGGCCGGACCCGAGAAAGGAAGGAAGAAACGATGAGCGCCACCAGAAGTCTTGCCACCGCGCTGGCCGCCGCCGCGCTTCTCGCCGGTGCGATCACGGCGCGCGCCGCGGACGTGGCGCGCGGCGCGCAGACCTATCAGCGCCACTGCGCCAACTGCCACGGCCCGACGGGCGTCAGCACCTGGCCCGGGGCGCCTAGTTTCGCGCGCCGCGAGGGGCTGATGCGGCCAGACGCACTGCTGCTGGACATGCTGCGCACCGGACGCGGTGTGCAGCCCGGCTTCCGCGGTTTGCTCACGGACACGGAAATTCTCGACGCGATCGCCTACAGCCGCACGCTGGCGCGCTGATCCGGCCCGGCTCTGGAGAAGGAATTCCCATGAAGCGCAGGATCGTTCTTGGAGCCCTGGCGCTCGCCGCCGCAGTGCTAGCAGCGATCGCGTGGCTGGCCGCCCGGCCCGGGCAGGGCGCGCCGGAGGCGAGCAATGCGCCGCCCGCGGCGACGCCGCCCGTTCCCGCGCAGGCGAAGGCGACCAGGCCGGAAGAGCGCCCGCCGGCCGCGGCGTCAGGCAAGTCCGCCGCCGCGGTGAAGCGGCCGGCCGCGAGCGGCGCGCAGCCGGCGCCCGCTGCGCGGCCCGCGGAGGGCGCCGCAGGCGATGATCCGGCGGCGGGCCGCAAGGTGACCCACTTCCGCGTCGGCGAGCGCAGCATCAAGCGCATCATGGCCGACGGCGATCGCATCTGGCTGGCGACCTCGGGCGGCGTCATCCGCTACGACACCGCGCAGGACGCGTACCGGCTCTACGACGCACGCAGCGGCCTGCGCGGGGAGACCGTGCTGTTTGTTGGCAGGCTGGGCAAGCGCATCGCCGCCGGCGTGCAGCGCGGCGGACTCGCGCTGCTCGACGCTGCAAGCGAGCGCTGGGAGACGATCGACAAAGCGCAGGGACTCGCCGAGGATTCGGTCGCGGACGCCATGCTCGCGTCCAATGGCGACGTCTGGATCGCCACGGCCGCGGGCGTGCATCGCGTGCGTGGCGGCGCTTTGCAGGACCGCTCGCGCTGGGACCTTTACACCTCGCAGTCAACTGCGCGCGAGCTGCCGAGCGACCGGGCCTACGGCCTCGCCGAGGGCCCGGGCGGCGACATCTGGATCGCGACCGAGGGCGGCGCGGCGCGCTTTCGCGACGGCAACTGGCGCACATGGCCGCACGCCGGCGGCGCTATGGAGAGCGCCCGGCCGGCGGCGGGTCACGTCACTGTGGCGATCGCGGTGGACCGCGACGGCACAGTGTGGGCAGGGTCCCTCGGCGGCGGCGTTTCGCGATTCGATGGCAGGCAGTGGCGCCGCTGGTCGCGCGCCGACGGGCTGCCCGGCGACCACGTCTTCGTGCTGCACCTGGACGCGCAGGGCCGGATCTGGCTCGGCACCGACGGCGGGCTGGCGCGCGTCAATGGCGCCAGGTTCGACGTGCTGACGACGCGCGAGGGCCTGTTCAGCAACACCGTGTTCGCGATGGCCAGCACGCCGCAGGCGCTGTGGGTTGGCGGCTACGGCGGCCTCGCGCGCCTGCGCGGCGTCAATTAGGCAGTGGGCGGCGCCCGGCGAGCGCCCTGCGCACTAGGAAGGCGAGTTCCTCGCGCCGATAAGGCTTGGCGAGCACGGCGCCACGCTCGGCCTCGGGCAGCCGCGCGAGCATGCTGCCTGAGGCATAGCCCGTGGTGTACAGCACGCGAAGGGCTGGACGCAGGGCACGCGCCTGCTGGGCGAGCGCGACGCCGTCCATGCCCGGCAGGGCGAGGTCGGTGAACAGCAGGTCGATGTCCGGCTCGGTGCGCAGGACGCGCAATGCGGCCTCGGCGTCCGCGGCCTGGTGCACGCGGTAGCCCAGGTGCGACAGGAAGCCGGCGGCGATCTCGCGCACCGGGCCCTGATCCTCCACCACCAGCACCGCTTCGCTGCCGACCGGGACCGGCGAGCCCGGGCCGGCCACGTCGGGTTGCGCGGCATCGGCGGGCAGCGGCAGGTACAAGCGCACCGTGGTACCCGCGCCGGGCTCGCTTTCCAGCCGCACGGTCCCCCCCGATTGCCGCGCGAAGCCGTAGACCATCGACAGGCCGAGTCCGCTGCCCTTGCCGATCTCCTTGGTCGTGAAGAACGGCTCGATGGCGCGCGCGGCGACCCCGGGCGACATACCGGTGCCCGTGTCGCCGACCGCGACCACCGCGTAATTGCCGGGCTCGAGGTCTGCATCCGACGTGCGCTTGCCCGGCGCGACGCGCGCGCGCCGGGTCGAGAGCGTAAGCGTGCCGCCGCCCGGCATCGCATCGCGCGCGTTCACCGCAAGGTTGAGCAGCGCGGTCTCGAGCTCGGCTGCGTCCGCGACGACCGGCGGCAGCAGCGCGTCGAGGTCCTCGTGCACCGAGACGTTCTCGCCCAGCGTGCGGCGCGCCAAGTCGCAGAACTCCAGGACCAGGTGGTTCAGGTCGAGGGGCCGCGGGTGCAGCGGTTGCCTGCGCGCGAACGCTAGCAGCTTGCGCGTGAGCAGCGCGCCGCGCTCGGCGGCGCCCATCGCCTGGCGCGCGAGCGCCAGCGCCTGGGGCCGGTCCGCGGCGAGATCCTCGAGGATCTGCAGGTTGCCGGTGATCACCATCAGCAGGTTGTTGAAGTCGTGCGCCACGCCGCCGGTGAGCTGGCCGAGCGCCTCCAGCCGCTGTGCGTGCAGCAGCGTCTCTTCCGTGGCGGCGCGCTCGATCGCCGCAGCGACGATGTTGGCCACCGCCTGCATGAAGTGCACGTCGTCCTCGGTCCACGCGCGCGGCGCGCGGCTGCGCGCGGTGAGCCCGCCGATCACCTCGCCGCGGCCGAACAGCGGCACGCACAGCGCGCCGCGCAGCCCGAGCTCACGCACCACCTCGATGATGCCGAACCGCGTCTCGGCATGGGTGTCGGGCACGACCACGGGCTCGCGCACCGCGACCAGGTAGCCGGGCAGGAAGCCCGGGTCGTTCGGCGCGCGCATGCGCGCCGCCGCCGCGGCGCTGACGCCGTGGCTTGCCACGCAACGCAGCTCGCGGCGGTCGGCGCTCAGGCGAAAGGCGATCGCCGCGTCGAGCTGCATCGCTTCGGCCACCAGCGGGCAGGCGGCGTCGATCAGCGTCGCCACGTCCGGCTGCGCCAGCGCGCGCAGGCCGAACTGGGCGACGAAGGAGCTGTAGCGGCCGCGCCGCACGGCGTCGCGAGTGCGCTTCAGGTCCGAGACGTCGCGCACCGACGCCGCGAACAGCTCGCGGCCGCCGTCGCGCACCGGGCCGAGCGCGATCTCGACCGGGAACTCGGTGCCGTCGCGGCGCAGCGCGTACAAGGGCGGGCCGGCCCCCATGTGGCGCGCCTGCGGCGCGCGCGCGTAGGCCTCGCGCCGCGCAGCGTGCGCCTCGCGCAACCGCTCGGGCACCAGCGCTTCGATCTGCAGGCCCAGCAGCTCGCCGCGCGGTATGCCGAACATGCGCTCGGCCTGCGCGTTGGCGAGCACGATGCGGCCGTCGCCCTCGATCACCAGGATCGCGTCGGGCGCGGTATCGAACAGGGCGCCGTAGACTTCCGCGGAAACGGCTCGCATGGTCGCTGCCGAAGTGTAGACGCGTTCGCCGGGCGGCGCATGCAGGCGCGCTTCCGCAACGAGAAGGGCAAGCCGGGCCCGTGCATACGCTGAACGGCTCCCGGCTCGCCGTGGGCCGCACGCGAGCGCGGTGGGCCGCGCGCCGCGGCCCTGATAAAATCCGCCCTGCCGCGGAGAGATGGCAGAGTGGTCGATTGCGGCAGACTCGAAATCTGTTGTGCGCGTAAGCGTACCGGGGGTTCGAATCCCTCTCTCTCCGCCACTTCTGCGCCTCGGCCCAGCCGGCACGCGAAGTCCTCCCCGTGAGGCATTCCGGGCGAAAATGCCCGTGCTCGCCATGAGATCGGTCCTCCTTTCGTTGTGCCTCGCGCTCGCCACCGCGGCGCATGCCGCGAACGACGAATTCTGGCCGGAGGTGCGCCTGTACAAGCAGCTGGACGAGACGGCGCGGCTGTACTTCAGCGCCGACTACACCGAGGGCAAGGAATCCAATGCCGCGAGCACGTCCGCGTCCGCGAACGTGACCGCCGCCGTCGACGTGTCGCTCGAGCCCGTGTGGCGCGTCGCCCTGCGCTCGCAGGACTGGGAGCGCAACCGCTACCTCTGGGCGCGCTTCGGCTACACCCGGGTGTCGAAGATCGAGCTCGGCACGCGCGAGCTGTCGGAAGATCGCGGGATCCTGGCGCTGAACGCGCGCGGCCAGCTGCCGGCCGAGATCTGGTTCGAGGGCCGGGCGCGCGCGGACCTGCGCTGGATCGGCGACGACTACTCGACGAGGTACCGGCTGCGCGGCCAGCTGGCGCGCGAGTTCGATCCCTTCGGCCGCGCGATGCTGCTCTACGCGCGCGCCGAGTGGTTCTACGACACGCGCTTCGACGCGCACTCGCGCACGCTGTCCCAGCTCGGCGTCGAGAAGTCGCTGACGCGGCACTTTCGCGTCGAGGCCTACCTCGCCTGGCAGTACGATTACCAGCCGCAGGACGACAGCCTGCACGCGCTCGGGCTGGTGGCGAAGTGGTACTACTGAGGCACGCCGGCTACAGCATCCAGTCGATCGCCAGCAGCGACAGGAACCCGACCCAGCCGCGCATCAGAAGGCCCATGCCCGGCTCGCTCGCGTAGACCTTCTCCCCCGCAGGGGTGCGCTCGATCCACTCCAGGTCGCCGTCCGCCGTCAGGCGCACCTGGTAGGCGCCGGCGGGGATGGTGGTTTCGAACGCGTGCACGAGCTGCGCGGCAAGCCGGGGACTGTCGATCAGCAGGCCCATCTCCGTGTTCAGCCTGGCGGAGCGCTCGTCGAAATTGAACGAGCCGACGAACAAGCGGCGGCCATCGATGGCGAAAGTCTTGGCGTGCAGGCTGCCGCTCGAGCTGCCCGACATCGAGCGCTCCTGCTCGCGCCCGCGCATCGCCACGTCCGGCTTGAGCTCGTACATCACCACGCCGGCGGCGAGCAGGTCCTTGCGCCGCTTGGCGTAGCCGGAATGCACGACGCTCACGTCCGTCGCGGCGTACGAGTTGGTCAGCACGCGCAGCCTCGTTCCACTGCGCGCGAGCGCTGCCAGCGACTGGGTCCCCTTCTTGCCCGGGACGAAGTAGGGCGAGACGAGGTCGAACGAGCGCTCGGGGGAGCCCACGGCGTCCAGCAACGAGGACAGCAGCAGCACGTCCGTGCGGCCGGTGGTGTCCAGCGTCTTCGCCGGATCGTCGCGCAGCACCCGCGCCGTCGCCCACTCGGCCTGCAGCTCTCCCGCCGCGATCTGCCGGGCGAGCGGCGTGACGCGGATCGCTTCGATGTACGAGGCGGAGACCGGGTCCGCGCGCGTGGCCGCGAACTTTGCGGCAAGTGCCTGGGCCGCGTCCGGCGCCGGGGCGCCGACCAGGCTCGCCGCCGGATAGGCCGACTCGCTGTTCCAGTACAGGTCGAATGCCTTCGACACCTCGCGCACCGCCGCCCCGACCGCGATCACGTCGAGGTCCTGGAACCAGACGCCGCCGCCCGCCGCGTAGTACTCGTTGCCGACGTTGCGGCCGCCGACGATCGCCACCTGGTTGTCCGCGGTGAACGACTTGTTGTGCATGCGGTGGTTCAGCCGCGAGAAATCCGAGAGGAAGTTGATGCCGCGCGCGCCGCGCACCGGGAACGGGTTGTACAGGCGCACCTCGATGTTCGCGTGCGCGTCGAGGGCGGCGAGGGTGTCGTCGAGGCCGCTCGTGCCGCCGTCGTCGAGCAGCAGCCGCACGCGCACGCCGCGCTGCGCCGCGCGCCATACCGCCTCGAACAGCAGGTAGCCGATCTGGTCGCCGTGCCAGATGTAGTACTGCAGGTCGAGCGACTTCTCGGCGGCGTTGGCGAGCAGTACCCGTGCGGCGAACGCATCGCGTCCGTCGGGCAGCGGGTGGATGCCGGTCTTGCTCGGGTTGGCGGCAGCGCGTGCCGCGACGAGGCGGCCAAGCTGCGTTCCGTCAGTGGCGGCGAGGGCGGTGGTCGGCGTCCGGCCCTCAAGCGAGGGCAGGCTCGCGCAGCCCGCGAGCAGCGTGGCGAGGACTGCAGTTACGCTGCGGTGCCACACGCTAGAAGTACAGGCTGCCATACAGCATCAATCCGGTCCAGCTGCTGTCGTAGAAAAGCGTCGCCGCATCCTCCTTCGCCTCGAGGTTGATGCCGAAGCGGTTGAACGCGGCGCCCAGCCCGAGCGTCCGGGTCGCGCGGTACTCGAGCCCGAGCAGGAAATCCTGCAGCCCGCCCTTCACCCGGTCGTCGTAGTTGACGAAGAAGAACTGGTAGTTGAAGTACGTCATCAATCGCGGCGTGAAGTTGTACCGCGCGAACAGGCCCCACACGGGCAGGGGCGCGGTCAGCGACTCGGTGCGCGCCTGGCTGATGCCGACCGCGTTGATGCCGATGGACGTGCCCATCACGTGCAGGCCGACCAGCGCGCCCAGCTCGACCTCCGGCTTGTTGTAGAGCGAATACTGGTAGTTGATCTTGTAGACGTCGAACTCGATCTTGCTGTCGACCGTCGTGCCGGTGGCGAAGTCCACGTCTCCCCAGCTGATGTCCGTCTGCAGTACCCGGTGGCCGTCGAACTTGAGCGTATACCAGGCGAAGCCGAGCGCGTGGCGGTCGTCGAACCGGTAGCGTCCGTCCAGCCGGATGACGTTGGTCGAGGTCTCGCCCCCCAGGGTCTCGGCGAAATCGATGTACGCCCCCACGGGCGCATTGTTGGCGTCGAGGCGGACCAGCTGCTCGGCATCGTTGACGCTGTAGCCGCCCAACCGCAGCATCAGGCGGTCTGGCAGCGGCTCGCCCTCTGCCCGGGCGGGGACGGTGAATGCCGTCATCGCGGCGAGCGCAACCGGAACGAGCAGCGCTTGAGGCACGCGGCAAATGGCGTATCCCTTCACTGTGAATGGATTCTCGCGTGCATCGCGCCGATGCGCAATGGCACAGCCGGCGCGGGCCAGGCGATGAAACGGCCGGAAACGGCGCCGCGTTCTGTAGGAGAATGCCCCCTTTTTCCCGCCATGAACGCTCCCCAGATCCAGTTCGATCCCGAGTCCGCGCGCTTCGGCAGCGCGCGCACGCAGAAGCGCCTGGAGGACGACCGCCTGCTGGTCGGCAAGGGCCTGTTCAGCGACGACCGGCGCTTCGAGAATGAGGCCGCGCTGGCCGTCGTACGCTCGCCATACGCGCACGCGAAGATCCGCTCGGTCGACCTCGCCGCGGTGCGCGCCGCACCCGGCGTGCTCGCCGCCTGGACCATGGCCGAGCTCGCCGCCGACGGCGTGAAGCACATTCCGTATCCGCCGCTGTTCAAGCGCGCCGACGGCCAGCCGATGTCCACGCCGCTGCGCACGCCGCTTGCGTCCGAGCGCGCGTTGTACGTGGGCCACCCCGTCGCGGCAATCGTCGCCGAGACGCGCGTGCAGGCGCAGGATGCTGCCGAGCTCGCCAACATCGAGTACGAGGAGCTGCCTTGCGTGGTCGACGCGCGCGACGCGGTGAAGCCGGGCGCGCCGCAATTATGGAACGAGGCGCCCGGCAACGTCGGCGGGGAGACGCGCTACGGCAAGCCGGAGGACGTCAAGGCCGCCTTCGCGAAGGCGGCGCACGTCACCGAGATCGAGTTGCACAACCAGCGCGTGATCGCCATGGCGATGGAGCCGCGCTGCGCGATCGGCGTGCACGAGAGCGGCCGCACCACCGTGTACACGCAGTCCCAGCAGCCCACGGGCGCGCGCGACGCGCTCGCCGCCGCCCTGGGCGTAAAGCCGACGGACCTGCGCGTCGTGAACGGCGACATCGGCGGCGGCTTCGGCATGAAGACGGGTGCCACGCCCGAGGAGGCGCTCGTCGCCTACGCGTCGAAGAAGCTCGGTCGCCCGGTGCGCTGGCGCGGCGAGCGCAGCGAGGAGTTCCTTGCCGCGCACATGGGGCGCGACATGCATTTCAAGGCGGCGCTCGCCCTGGACAAGGACGGGCGCATTCTCGCCCTCCGGCTGCACATGCTCGGCAACATGGGCGCCGTGCCGGTGGCCTCGTCGGCGATGATCCCGCTGGCGATGGTGGCCAAGGTGGTGGCGTCGGTGTACCGCGTGCCGGTGGTCGACTATCACTTCCAGGCGGTGCTCACCAACACCATGGCCACGGGTGCCTACCGCGGCGCCGGGCGACCCGAAGGCAACTTCCTCATCGAGCGGTTGGTGGAGAAGGCAGGGCGCGAGATGGGCCTCGGTCCGGCGGAGATCCGCCGGCGCAACCTGCTGCAGCCCGGGGAGTTCCCGCACGCGACGCACGCCGGCGAGATCTACGACGTCGGCAACTTCCCGCGCATGCTGGACGGGCTGCTGAAAGCGGCCGCCTGGGACGGCTTTGCCGCGCGCGCCGCGGAGTCGAAGAAGCGCGGCCGGCTGCGCGGCCGCGGGCTCGCGGCTTACCTCGAGTGGACCGGCGCGCTGCCCACGGAGACCGTGGACATCGAGGTGGACGCGGACGGCCGCGTCACCGTGTTCTCCGGCACACAGGCCATGGGCCAGGGGCTGGAGACGACGTACGTGCAGCTCGTGACCGAGGTGCTGCAGGTTCCCGCGGCGAGCGTGACCATCGTGCAGGGCGACACCGACCGCGCCAACGGCGTCGGCAGCGTCGGCTCGCGCTCGGCTTTCGTCGGCGGCTCGGCGGTGGTGGCCGCGGGACGCACGCTCGTCGTGCGCGGGCGGGAGCTCGCGGCGGATGCGCTCGAGGCGGCGCTGGCGGACCTCGAGTTCCGCGATGGGCGCTTCACCATCGCCGGCACCGACCGGTCGCTCGGACTGGCGGAGCTGGCCGGCAGGCAGCCCGAGCGCCGCGTGCGCGTCTCGGCAACGCAGACGCCCTCGACGCCGTCGTGGCCGAACGGCGCGCAGGCCTGCGAAGTGGAGATCGACCCCGAGACCGGCGAAGTGTGGCTCGCGCGCCTGGCGAGCATGGACGACATCGGCCGCATCATCAATCACGCGATCGTCGAGGGACAGATCCAGGGCGGCATGGCGCAGGGCGTCGGCCAGGCGCTCTGCGAGCAGGCCGTGTACGACCGCGAGTCGGGGCAGCTGCTGACCGGCTCGCTCATGGACTATGCGGTGCCGCGCGCCGACCAGTTCCCGCCGATGCTGAACGCGTTCGACGAGAGCGTGCCGTGCACGACTAACCTGCTTGGCGTGAAGGGCTGCGGCGAGATCGGCACCATCGGCGCGGTGCCCGCGGTGGTGCACGCGGTGCTGGACGCGCTGTCCGGGTTCGGCGTCACGCACCTGGAAATGCCGCTCACGCCGGAGAAGGTGTGGCGCGCGATGCGCCGCACCTAGGTGCTATAGTCGGCCGCTCCATGAGCGCGGCCGTGCCCGGGGAGGGGCTCATGCGCGATGGAGCGAGTCGCGCGCTGGCCATCGCCTTTGTCGTGTCGGTCCTGCTGCACGCAGCGATCTTCGGACTGCTGCCGCGTCTGCGCGAGCTTGCCGCGCTCGTGCCGCCCGAGCCCGTGCCGCTGATCGCGCGCGTCGTGCACCCTGCGCCGCCGCCCGCGCCCCCCGCGGCCGTTCAGGAATCCCGCAGGCCGCTGCCTCCGCGCGCCAAGGCGCCCGCGCCCGTCATCACACCTCCGCCGGCGCCCGAGCCGGCTCCCGCGTCCACTCCCGCGCCGCAGGCGCAGGTGTCCGCGGCGCCGCCGGCACCGGCGCCCGAACCGGCTCCCGCGCCCGCGCCGGTCACCGTTACGCCCGCGCCCGCGCCGGTCGCGTCCGTGATCGATCCGGCAGCGCTTGGACGCTATCGGCTGGGGCTGCTCGGCCAGGCGGCGCGCTACAAGCGCTACCCGCGCGCCGCGATCGACAACAACTGGGAGGGAGAGGTGGTGGTGCGCATGGCGGTCGACGCCGATGGCCGCATCGCCGCGCTGCGCGTCGCGCGCAGCTCGGGCCACGAGGTGCTCGATCGCCAGGCGCTGGAGATGTTCCGCAACGCCATGCCCTTCGTGCGGATCCCGGGCGCGCTGCGCGGCCGGGAGTTCGAGCTCGAGCTGCGCGCGGTCTACAGCCTTCGCGATCAGCGCTCGGGCTGAAAGGCGACGACGTGGTCCACGTCGAGACGCACCCCGATACGCTCGCCGAGCGCGTGATTGTGATGGCTCGGCACCAGCGCCAGCACGCGGCGCCCGCTGCCCAGGCGCAGCGTGTACAGGATCTCGGCGCCGCGGAAGGCCTTGTGCACCACTTCGGCCTTGAGGCTGGAAGCGTCGTCGTGCACGACGTCGTCGGGCCGCAGCAGGATGTCGGCGAGGCAGCCCTTGCCGCATTCGTCGCAGCCCACCTGGCAGGCGGTCGGCACGTCGCCCTCGAGCGTGCCGAGCTCGATCTCGACCTGGCGCGCGTTCAGCACCCTGGCCGGCAGGAACACCCCCTGGCCGACGAAATCGGCGACGAAGCGGTTGGCCGGACGGTGGTAGAGGTTGTAGGCGATGTCCCACTGCTCGATGCGCCCCTCGCGCATGACGCCGATCTCGTCGGCCACCGCGAAGGCCTCCTGCTGGTCGTGCGTGACGAGGATGGCCGTGGCGCCGCTCGCCTTGATGATGTCGCGCACTTCGTGCGACAGGCGCTCGCGCAGGTCGACGTCGAGATTGGAGAAGGGCTCGTCGAGCAGCAGCAGCTCGGGCGCCGGCGCGAGCGCGCGCGCGAGCGCCACGCGCTGCTGCTGGCCGCCGGAGAGCTCGTGCGGGTAGCGTCCCAGCGCGTCGCCGAGCCCGGTGAGCTCCGCGAGCTCGCGCACGCGCGCCTCGCGCGCGGCGCTCTTCAAGCCGCGCAGCCCGAAGGCGATGTTGCCTGCCACGTCGAGGTGCGGGAACAGCGCGTACTCCTGGAACACCATGCCGATGCGCCGCCCTTCGGGTGGCACCATGACGCCGTCGCCCGAGACGAGCTGGCCGTTCAGGCGGATGCGCCCGGCGCGCACGGGCTCGAAGCCGGCGATGCAGCGCAGGACCGTGGTCTTGCCGCAGCCGCTCGGTCCCAGCAGGCAGCCGATCGCGCCGCGTGCCAGCACGAAGTCCACCCCGCGGATGACTTCGCGCGCTTCATAGCCATGATGCAGTCCTTCGATCTCAAGCTGATTCACGTACCCATTATACGGGTCCGGGAACAATAATCGTTCTTGTTAGAATTGCGAGTGCTTTCCTATCAAACAGTTAGGCAGGCAACCGGCCTGGGTGCGGCGGTCGTTGGCGGGGTCCTCGCGCTGCCCATCGTCTGGGTCGCGGGCAGCGTCCTGCAGCCGGCCGGCGATGCGTGGCGGCACATCGCGGCCACGCTGCTGGGCGCCTACGTGGCAAACACGGCGCTGCTGGTGGCGCTTGTGGCTTGCGGGGTCATCTCGATCGGCGTGATCTCTGCGTGGCTGGTCGCCAGCTACCGCTTTCCCGGCTCGCGGCTGCTGCAGTGGGCGCTCGTGCTGCCGCTCGCCATGCCGGCCTACGTCCTGGCCTATGCGTACACGGACTGGCTGCAGTTCGCCGGGCCAGTGCAGGGCGCGTTGCGCGCGCTGACCGGCTGGCAGGTGCGCGAGTACTGGTTTCCCGAGATCCGTTCGCTCCCCGGTGCCGCGGCGGTGCTGTCGCTCGCGCTCTATCCGTATGTGTACCTCATCGCGCGCGCCGCATTCCGCGACCTGCCACGCAGCGCCATCGAGGCCGGCCGGCTCGCGGGCCTCGGCGCGTGGGGCAGCCTGCTGCGTGTCGCGCTGCCGCTCGCGCGTCCGGCGGTCGCGGCCGGCACGGCGCTCGCGCTGATGGAAACCCTTGCCGATTTCGGCACGGTGTCCTACTTCTCCCTGGAGGTGTTCACCACGGGAATCTTCAAGGCCTGGTTCGGCATGGGCGACGCCACCGCCGCGGCGCAGCTCTCGACCTGCCTGCTCGGCTTCGTGGTCCTCGTGCTGGCGCTGGAGCGCGCCACGCGCGGCCGCTCGGCCTTCCACGCCGGCGGGCAGGCGAAACCGGTGCCGCTGCAGCGCCTGCGCGGCGCGCCGGCCGCGCTGGCGACGCTCGCCTGCGGGCTGCCCGTGCTGGCGGGCTTCGTGCTGCCCGCGGCCATCCTCGCGCAGCTCGCGCTCGAGAGCCCCGAGGCGCGCGGCGGGGCGCGCCTGCTCGCGCTAATGGCCAACAGCTTCACCGTGTCGGGGGTCACCGCCGTGGCGGCCGTGGCGCTGGCCGTGGGCCTGGCGTACGCGGCGCGGCTGACGAGGAGCGGGCTCGCCGCCGGCGCCAACCGCCTGGCCGCGCTCGGCTACGCCGTGCCGGGCGCGGTGGTCGCGGTGGGCGTGCTGGTGCCGCTCGGGCGGCTGGACAACTGGCTCGCGGGGATGGTCGAGGCGGCTACCGGCAAACCGGCAGGGCTGTTGCTCACCGGCAGCATCGCCGCGCTGGTGTACGCCTGCCTGGTGCGCTTTCTCGCCGTCGCGCTGCAGACCGTCGACGCAGGGCTGCAGCGCATCACGCCGAGCATGGAGGACGCGGCGCGCAGCCTTGGCGCCTCCCCCGCGGCGGCGCTGGCGCGCGTGCACGCGCCGCTGCTCGCGCCGAGCCTCGCCACCGCGGCGCTGCTCGTGTTCGTCGACGTGATGAAGGAGCTGCCGGCCACCTTCGCGCTGCGGCCGTTCGACTTCGACACCCTGGCCGTGGAGGCCTATCACCTGGCCAAGGACGAGCGGCTCGCCGAGGCTGCGGTGCCCTCGCTGGTGATCGTCGCCGTGGGGCTGGTGCCGCTCGTGATCCTCGCGCGCCGCTACTTCCAGCCCACGCGGTCGTAGATCTTCTGCGCCGCCGGCTGGTTGCGCCCGAGCGCGGCGACGTTCAGCGGGTCGTACTTGAAGGCGCCGAGTTGCGCGAGCACCGGGTTGTTCACTCGCACGGATGGCACCACCGGCCACTCGTTGTTGCCGTCGGCGAAGTAGCGCTGCGCGTCGTCGCCCGCCAGGTACTCGAGGAACGCGACCGCGGCTTCCCGGTGCGGCGCGTGCTTGAGGACGCCGGCGCCCGAGACGTTCACGTGCGCGCCGCGCCCCGACTGGTTGGGAAACACGACGCCCACCTTCCCGGCCAGCGCGCGGTCCTCGGCCTTGGTCGAGCGCGCGAGGCGCGCGTAGTAGTAGTGGTTGCTGATCGCCACGTCGCATTCGCCCGCAGCCACCGCCTTCAGCTGGTCGGTGTCGCCGCCCTTGGGCTCGCGCGCCATGTTGGCGCGCACCGCCCCGGCCCAGGCTTCGGCCTGCGCTTCGCCGAGCTGCTCGATCAGCGAGGCCATGAGCGACAGGTTGTACATGTTGGTCGAGGAGCGCACGCAGACGCGGCCCTTCCACTTCGGCTCGGCGAGCGACTCGTAAGTGGGGATCTCCGAGGGCTGCACGCGCCCCTTGGCGTAGGCGAGCACGCGCGCGCGCATCGAGTAGCCGAACCACAGGCCCTGGGGATGGCGGAAGCTGGCCGGAATGCGCTGCTCGAGCACCGGCGATTTCACGCCCTGGAAAAAGCCCAGCTGCTCCGCCCGCCAGAGGCGGCCGGCGTCCACGGTGATCAGCACGTCCGCGGGGCTGCGCGCGCCTTCGTTGCGGATGCGCTCGATGAGCGCGTCCTCGCCCGCCTCGATGCGATGGATGCGGATGCCGGTCTGCCTGGTGAAGCCCTCGTAGAGCGCCTCGTCCGTCTGGTAGTGCCGGGACGAATAGATGTTGAGGACCTTGTCCTCGGCGAGCGCGGGAAGCGCGATTACCCCCGCCAGCGCGGGGAACAGGAGAAACCGTTTCACGAAGGACATTTGGGCCTCGGACTCGAAGGGAGGCCAGATGGTAGTTGCTCTCATTAATTTGGTCAACCGTAATGAGAACTATTATTGTTATCTAGAGCGATGCAGCCCGGATTCGCCGTGCCCCATCGAAGCGCCGTATCCAGTAACGGCCGTTGATCGGCTCGACCCTCACCTGTGCGCCGGTCTTGGGCGCGTGCACGAACCGTCCGTCGCCGAGATAGATGCCCACGTGCGAGAACGGCCGGTTGAGCGTGTTGTAGAACAGGAGATCGCCCGCACGCAGTTCCGATAGACTCACGCGCACCCCCATCTCGCTCTGCGCGCGGGCGTTATGCGGCAGCTCGATGCCGTAGGCCTCGCGATACACATGCGCCACCAGGCCGCTGCAATCGAACCCCGACTCCGGGGACTTTCCGCCGTACCGGTAATCGACTCCGAGCGCAAGAAGGGTCTGCAGCAACGCTTCGGCGCGCTCCGCGCTCATTGGCCCGGTGTCGTGCGGCGGCGGTTCCGGCGGCAGCGTCGCGCAGCCCATCGGAAGAGTTAAAATCAACAAATACATGGACTTGCGAATCATAGTTAAAGTAATCTAGCCCACATCTCCAGTGAAAGCAACCACTTACCTTCTCCTGCTCCTGGGCGCCGGGGCGGCCTTTGCGCAGGCGAGCCTCGAGGTCATCGAGCTACGGCATACGACGGCGGAGCAGGTGCTGCCTTCACTGCGGCCCCTGCTCGAGCCAGGCGGCGTGCTCACCGGCCAGCGCAGCCAGCTCATCGTACGCACGAGCCCGCGCAATCTCGAGGAACTGCGCCGCGCGCTGCAGACGCTCGACGCGCCCGCGCGCCGCCTGGTGATCTCGGTGCGCTTCGATGCGGCAGGGCAAGCCGAGCAGTCCGAAGCCTCGGTGGACGCGCGCATCTCCAATCGCGGCAGCCGGGTCGAGCTGCGTGCCGGCGAATCGCGCGGTGTCTCCGGCGAGCGCGTCGATCAGCGCCTGCAGGTGCTGGAAGGCGGGCGCGCCTACATTGCGACGGGCACCAGCTTCCCGATCCGGCATGCGGACGGGGTCCAGATCCGCGACGCGGCGAGCGGCTTCGAGGTCATCCCGCGCCTGGCCGGAGGGACGGTCATCCTGCAGATCGCGCCCCAGCGCCAGAGCACCGGCGCCCTCCCGGGAAGCGTGGACAGCCTGGATTCAGCGACCACCGTGCGTGCGCGCCTGGGCGAGTGGGTGGAGATCGCGCGCATCGAGCAGTCCTCGGCGCGTCGCGATCGCGCCCTCGGCGCAGGCGCGACCGGCCGAGACGCGGCGAGCCGGAGGGTCTGGGTCCGGGTGGACGAGGTCCGGCCCTGAGCGCGGCCGCCGCGCGCGCGCTCGAGCGCCTGTTCGCGGCGGACGGGCCTCTCGCCGCGCAGATCCCGGGCTACCGGCCGCGCGCGCAGCAGCTCGAGCTCGCGCGCGCCATCCTCGCCGCGATCGAGGGCGACGCGCCGCTGGTCGCGGAAGCCGGCACTGGCACCGGCAAGACGCTCGCTTATCTCGTCCCGGCGCTGCTCGCCGGCGGCAAGGTGATCGTCTCCACCGGCACCAAGACCCTGCAGGACCAGCTCTACGACCGCGACCTGCCGGCGGTGCGGCGCGCGCTCGCCTCGGGCGCATCCAGCGCGCTGCTCAAAGGCCGCGCCAACTACGTGTGCCTGCACCGCCTGGAGCGCGCCGCGGCCGAAGCGCGGCTCGCGAGCCGCGAGGAAAGCGCGCAGCTGCGCCGCATCGAGCGCTTCGCCGCGGCGAGCGCGAGCGGCGACCGGGCCGAGCTGCCCGACGTCGCCGAGGACGCGCCGGTCTGGCAGCACGCCACCTCGACGCGCGACAACTGCCTTGGCCAGGAATGCCCGCGCTACCAGGACTGCTTCGTCATGAAGGCGCGCCGCGCGGCGCTCGCCGCGGACGTGGTCGTCGTCAATCACCACCTGTTCTTCGCCGACGTGGTGTTGCGCGACGAAGGCGTGGCCGAGCTGCTGCCGGCGTGCAACACCATCATCCTCGACGAGGCCCACCAGCTGCCCGAGACCGCGCGCCTGTTCTTCGGCGAGACGCTGTCCAGCGGACGGCTCGTCGAGCTCGCGCGCGACGCGCGCCTCGAGCTGGCCGCCGCGGGCGGCGCCTCGCCAGAGCTGGAGCGTCTCGCGGCGGGCCTGGACAAGGCGGCGCGCGACCTGCGCCTCGCGTTCGGCGACGAGCCGGCGCGCCTCGCCTGGCCGCAGGCCGCGGTCCGGCCGCGCTTCGGCGCGGCGCTCGCCGCGCTGGAGACGGCGCTCGAGGCGCTCGCGGCGTCGCTCGCCGCGCAAGCCGAGCGCAGCGAGGGCCTGCAGTCGTGCGCGAAGCGCGCGGCCGAGGCGCGCGTGCTCCTCGCACGCATCGCCGGACAGCCGGACGGCGAGCGGGTGCGCTGGGCGGAGGTGTTCGGGCAGGCCGTGCAGCTGCACCTGACGCCGCTCTCCTGCGCGGAGCTCTTCAGGCGCCAGCTCGAGGAAGCGCCGCGCGCCTGGATCTTCACCTCGGCCACGCTCTCGGTAGGAGGCGAATTCGCCCACTACCAGCGCGAGATGGGACTGGAGGCGGCGCCCGCGCGCAGCTGGCCGAGCCCCTATGATTTCGCGCACCAGGCGCTGCTCTACGTGCCCAAGGGCATGCCTGCGGATCCGAACGATCCGGGCTATACGGACGCGGTGGTCGAGGCCGCGCTGCCCGTGCTGCAGGCAAGCGGCGGGCGCGCATTTCTGCTGTTCACCACCCTGCGCGCGCTGCGCCGCGCCGAGGCGCTGCTGCGTGACCGGCTGCCTTACCCGCTGCTCGTGCAGGGCACCGGCTCGCGCAGCGCGCTGCTGGCGCGCTTTCGCGAGCTGGGCAACGCGGTGCTGCTGGGCAGCGCGTCGTTCCGCGAGGGCGTGGACGTGCGCGGCGAGGCGCTCTCGCTGGTGGTGATCGACAAGCTGCCCTTCGCGCCGCCCGACGATCCGGTGCTCGCCGCGAGGATCGAGGCGCTGCGCGCGCGCGGCGGCAACCCCTTCACCGAGTTCCAGCTGCCGCAGGCGATCCTGCAGCTCAAGCAGGGCGCCGGGCGCCTGATCCGCGACGAGACCGACCGCGGCGTGCTGATGATCTGCGACCCGCGGCTCTACTCGCGCCCCTACGGGCGCACGGTGCGCGACAGCCTGCCGCCGATGAAACCGGTGCGCGAGCTGGCCGAGGTGCGCGAGTTCTTCGCTAGAATCCGCGCATGAAGATCCTCATCACCGGCGGCGGCGGCTTTCTCGGCTTCAGGCTCGCGCAGGCGCTGCTGGCGCGCGGCCAGCTCGGCGGCAAGCCCATCACCTCGCTCACGCTGCTCGACGGCGCGTTTCCGCCCGCCGCGGCGCAGGAGCCGAGGCTCAGGGCGGTCACCGGCGACGTGTCCGACGCGAAGACGCTCGCGCAGGTGTGCCCGCCCGACACCGATGCGGTCTTTCACCTCGCGGCGGTGGTGAGCGGCGCGGCGGAGGCCGATTTCGACCTCGGCATGCGCGTCAACCTGAAAGGCACGGAGCTCCTGCTGGAGACGATGCGCCGCTGCGCCACGCCGCCGCGCCTCGTGTACACGAGCTCGGTGGCGGCGTTCGGCGGCGTGCTGCCCGCGGTGCTCGACGATGCCACGATCGCCAACCCGCAGACGTCCTACGGCACGCAGAAGGTGATCGGCGAGTACCTGGTCTCGGATTACTCGCGCAAGGGCTTCCTCGATGGAAGGTCGCTCAGGCTGCCGACCATAGTGGTGCGCGCCGGCAAGCCGAACGCCGCGGCCTCGTCGTTCGCGAGCGGCATCCTGCGCGAGCCGCTGAACGGCGAGCTGTCCGAGTGCCCGGTCGCGCCCGAGACCGGCGTGTGGCTGCTGTCGCCGCGCCGCGTGGTGGACGCGTTCATCCACGCGTGGGAGCTGCCGGCCGACGCCTGGGGCACGCAGCGCTGGCTGAATCTGCCCGGCATCACGGCGAGCGTGGCCGAGATGCTCGAGGCCCTGAAGCGCGTCGCCGGCGCGAAGGTCGCCGGGCGCGTGGTGTTCAAGCCCGACGCGCGCATCCAGGCCATCGTCAAGACCTGGCCGGTGAACTTCCGCACGCCGCGCGCGCTGCAGATGGGCTTTCGCGCCGACCCGGACGTGGACACCGTCATCCGCGACTACCTCGCGGACGAACGGATCAAGGTCTGATTACCAGTCCGGGTCCCAGACGCGCCACCAGGCCACGTCGCGCCTCACCGGGCCCTTGAAATAGGGGCTGTCCGGGAAGTTGTGGCGCATGACGCGCTCGGCGTCGTCGCGCAGGTCCTTGATGCCGAGCGCTTCGTAGGCCTTGATCATCACGAACAGCGCCTCCTCGGTCGCCGGCGCGTCCGGGTAGTTCTGCACGACCTGCTGCGCGCGGTTGACCGCCGCGAGATGGGCGCCGCGCTTCATGTAGTAGCGCGCCACGTGCACCTCGTGGCGCGCGAGCGCGTTGACCAGGTAGCGCATGCGCGCCGCGGAATCCTCGGCGTACTTCGAGGTCGGGAAGCGGGTGACCACCTCGCGGAACGCGGCGTAGGCTTCGCGCGTAGAGCGCGGATCGCGCTCGGACATGTCGGGATCGGAGAGCACTGCCAGCAGGCCCTGGTCCTCGGTGAAGTTGATGAGGCCCTTCAGGTAGTAGGCGTAGTCGAGCGCCTCGTGGTTCGGATAGAGCTTGATGAACCGGTCGACCGAGGCGATGGCCGCGGCGCGCTCGTCGTGCTTGAAGTGCGCGTAGCCCAGGTCGAGCTGCGCCTGCTGCGCGTAGCGCCCGTAGGGAAAGCGCGCCTCGAGCTTCTCGAGCAGCTGGATGGCCTTCTGCCAGTCGCGCGACTTCATGGCGTCGCGCGCCTCGCCGTAATGGCGCTCGACGGTCCAGCCCGCCGTCTCGTCGGCGGGCTCCGTCGCCGCGCATCCCGCCGCGAGCAGGGCGGCGGCGAGCAGAGCCAGTACACTTCTTCTCATGGGGCGCGATTATAAGGACGAATCACACGCCGACTGGGACGCGGCCCTCGTCGCGCCCATGCGCGCCGAGGCGCCGCGCTCCCTTGCGGGCCTGCGGTTGGACCAGGCGCTGGCGCGCATGTTCCCGCAGTACTCGCGCAGCCGATTGCAGGCCTGGCTGGCGAGCGGCCACCTGCGGATCGACGGCGCGCGCGGCGCCGCGCGGCAGATCGTGCGGGGGGGCGAGCGCGTCGAGCTCGCGCCCCCGGTGCCGCCGGCCGGCGCCGCGCCGCAAGCGCAGCGCATGCCGCTCAAGGTGGTGCACGAGGACGACGACCTGCTCGTGCTCGACAAGCCCGCCGGGCTGGTGGTGCATCCCGGCGCCGGCGTGCCCGACCGCACACTCATGAACGCGCTGCTCGCGCATGCGCCGCAGCTCGCGGGCGTGCCGCGCGCCGGCATCGTGCACCGCCTGGACAAGGACACGACCGGCCTCATCGTGGTGGCGAAGACCATCGAGGCGCAGGTGAGCCTCGTGCGCCAGCTCGCCGAGCGCACGATGCGCCGCGTGTACTGGGCCGTGGTGCAGGGCGACCCGCCGGCGGGCGGCGTGATCGACGCGCCGGTCGGCCGCGACGCGCGCGCGCGCACGCGCATGGCGGTGACGCGGCGCGGCAAGGACGCGGTGACGCGCTATCGCGTGCTCGAGCGATACGGGCGCGCGGCGCTGGTCGAATGCCGGCTGGAGACCGGGCGCACGCACCAGATCCGGGTGCACTTCCAGCATATCCGCCATCCGCTGGTCGGCGAGGCGACCTACCGGCGTGGCACGCGCCACGGCATCGC
Organism: Betaproteobacteria bacterium; assembly: GCA_029883975.1. Taxonomy (GTDB): domain Bacteria; phylum Pseudomonadota; class Gammaproteobacteria; order Burkholderiales; family SG8-39; genus JAABQT01. Next base: position 7,940 of record JAOUIL010000018.1, on the reverse strand, counting down.
TTTCGCGCGCCAGGCGCTGCACGCCGTGGAGCTCTCGCTCGCGCATCCGCGCACGGGCAAGCCCATGAGCTGGCGCGTCGAGCCGCCGGCGGACTTCAAGCGCCTGCTGGCGAGCCTGCGGCGTGATCATTCCTGACTGGCCGGTCGCGCCGCGCGTGCGCGCGCTGGTCACCACGCGCGGCGAAGGCGAGCCGCTGCTGCCCGCGGCGCCCGCCTGGCTGCGGCAGGTGCACGGCACGCGCGTGGTGGACGCGGCCGCGGCCCTCGGGCGGCCGGAGGCCGATGCGTCCGTGGCGCGCGCGCCGGGCGTGGTGTGCGCGGTGCAGGCCGCCGATTGCCTGCCGGTGCTGCTCGCCGACGAGGCCGGCACCGTCGTCGGCGCGGCGCACGCGGGATGGCGCGGCCTCGCGGCGGGGGTGATCGAAGCCACCATCGATGCCATGCAGGCGCCGGGCGAGCGACTGCTCGCCTGGCTCGGGCCGGCCATCGGCCCGGCGCACTACGAGGTGGGCGACGAAGTGCGCGACGCGTTCCTCGTGCGCAACGCGGCGGCTGCGGCCGCGTTTTCGGGGAATCGCCCGGGACACTGGCTGCTCGACCTGTACGCCGTGGCGCGCCAGAGGCTCGCGGCGCGCGGCGTGGTGCGCGTGCACGGCGGCGGGTTCTGCACGTTTTCGGACGCCGCGCGCTTTCCATCGTGGCGGCGCGACCGCACGCGCGAGCGCATCGCCGCGTTCGTCTGGTTAGAATCGCGCACCCCATGACCCTCGCCTGGATCGTGCTGGCGTGCCTCGCGGGCGGCGTGCTGTCGGTGCTCGCTGCCGCCTTTGCGCTCGTGCTGCGCGCCACTTGGGTGCCGATGCTGGTGTCCTTCGCCATCGGCACGCTGCTCGGCGCTTCCTTCCTCGAGGTGGTTCCGCACGCCTTTGGCACAGGCGAGCCGCAAGGGGTCGCGGCGGCCATCCTGGGCGGCATCCTCGGCTTCTTCCTGCTGGAGAAGCTGCTGCTGTGGCGGCACTCGCACGACCATGGCGACGAGACCGGGTCCGCGCACCATCTGGAGCACACGCCCGCCGGCACGCTCATCCTCGTCGGCGACACTGTGCACAACTTCATCGACGGCGTGCTGATCGCGGCGGCCTTCCTGCAGAGCCCGGAACTCGGCCTGGTGACCGCCGTGGCGATCGTCGCGCACGAGATCCCGCAGGAGGTGGGCGACTTCCTCGTGCTGCTGCACTCTGGCTACTCGAAGGCGAGGGCTTTCGCCCTGAACGTGGTGTCCTCGATGGGCAGCGTGGTGGGCGGCGTGCTCGGCTACTTCGCGCTGCAGCGGTTCGAGGGCTGGGAGCCGACGCTGCTCGGGATCGTCGCGGCGAGCATGATCTATGTCGCGGTGGCGGACCTGATCCCGGGCCTGCACAAGCGGCCGGAGCTGCGCGCGACCGCGCAGCAGGCGCTGCTGATCGCCGCCGGGGTAGCGGTGATCGCGCTGGTTCGGGTCGTCGCCGGACACGGCCATTAGCATGGGGGTGGGCCTATGGCTCACCGAACGCAGGGGTGTTTGACCGGGGGCGATTGTGCGGCGCAAAATACCGCCCCTTGACAGAGCAACCCTCGCCTGCAGACTTCGTCGCGTCGATCGCGCAGTCCGGCAATGACATGGCGAAGAACTGGCTGCGTCTCGCAGCCGGCGCCCCCGGCCAGAGCGGGCCGGCGGAGTACCTCGCGCGCCTGAGCGCGGATTCGAGGCGCATCGGCGCGATCCAGGCCGACTACCTGGAGAAGCAGCGCCGGCTGTGGAGCGAGCTCGCCGCCGGGGGCACGCCGGTGGCGGCGCGCGCCGCGCCGGCCGATCGGCGCTTCTCGGCGACCGAATGGCGCGACGACCCCTATTTCAACTACCTGAAGCAGTCGTACCTGCTCGCCGCCGAATTCCTGGAGAAGCTGGTTGAGGCCGCGGATCTCGAGGGACAGGCGAAGGACCGGCTGCGCTTCACGGTGCGCCAGTGGGTGGACGCGATGAGCCCGGCCAACTTCGCGGCGACCAACCCCGAAGTGCTGCGCGCGGCGCGGGAGACCAAGGGCGAGAGCCTGACCAAGGGCCTCGCCAATCTGCTGGCCGACGCCGGGCGCGGCCGCATCAGCCAGACCGACGAATCCGCGTTCGAGGTCGGGCGCAATCTCGCGGTCACGCCCGGCACGGTGGTGCACGAGAACGCGCTCATGCAGCTCATCCAGTACGCGCCGCTCACCCAGGAGGTGGCGAAGCGCCCGCTGGTCATGATCCCGCCCTGCATCAACAAGTACTACATCCTCGACCTGCAGCCCGAGAATTCGTTCGTGCGCTACGCGCTCGAGCAGGGGCACACGGTGTTCATGGTGTCCTGGCGCAATGTCGGCCCCGGCGAGGGGCATTACACGTGGGACGACTATCTGCGCATCGGCGTGCTCGAGGCGCTGGGCATCGCGCGGGCGATCGCCAGATCGGATCGCGTCAACGCGCTCGGCTTTTGCGTCGGCGGCACGCTGCTCGGCGCGGCGCTCGCGGTGCTGGCGGCGAAGGGCGAAGACCTCGTCGAGAGCGTCACCTATCTCACGACCATGCTCGATTTCTCGGACGCCGGGCAGATCGGGCTGTTCGTCGACGAGGTCAGCGTGCGCCAGCGCGAGGCGACGCTCGGGGGCGGCGGCATCCTGCCGGGCGTCGAGCTCGCCACCGTGTTCTCCGCGCTGCGCGCCAACGACCTCATCTGGCCCTACGTGGTGAACAACTACCTGCGCGGCGGCCGGCCGCCGGCGTTCGACCTGCTCTACTGGAATGCCGACAGCACCAACCTGCCGGGCCCGATGTACTGCTGGTACCTGAGGAACACGTATCTGGAGAACCGGCTGCGCGAGCCTGGTGCAGTGACCAACCTTGGCGTGAAGGTGGACCTGACGAAGGTGGTTCAGCCCAGCTTTGTCGTCGCCACGCGCGAGGACCACATCGTGCCCTGGCGCTCGGCGTACCGCTCGCTCGGCCTGCTCGGCGGCGAGAAGACGTTCGTGCTCGGCGCGGCCGGGCACGTGGCCGGCGTGATCAACCCGGCGTCCAAGGGCAAGCGCAGCTACTGGACCGGCGGGCCGTATCCCGCGGATCCGGATGCCTGGCTCGCGCAGGCCGCGGAGAAGCCCGGCAGCTGGTGGCCGCAGTGGGCCGGCTGGCTCGCGCAGTACGGCGGTGGCAAGCGCAAGGCGCCGGCGAAGCCGGGCAACGCGAAATACAAGGCGATCGAGCCCGCACCCGGGCGCTACGTCAAACAGAAGGCAGCCTAGAGAGCAAGGAGAAGAGCATGGAAGACATCGTCATCGTGGGGGCGGCGCGCAGCGCCATCGGCAAGTTCGGCGGGACGCTGGCGAGGACGCCGGCGGCCGACCTCGGCGCGCACGTGCTGAGGAAGCTGCTCGAGCGCTCGGGCGTGCAGCCCGCGCAGGTCTCGGAAGTCATCCTCGGCCAGGTGCTGGCCGCGGGCGTTGGGCAGAATCCCGCGCGCCAGGCGGCGATCAAGGCGGGCCTGCCCGACATGATCCCGGCCATGACCATCAACAAGGTGTGCGGCTCGGGCCTCAAGGCCGTGATGCTCGCCGCGCAATCGGTGGCCAACGGCGACTCGGAACTGGTGATCGCCGGCGGCCAGGAGAACATGAGCATCGCGCCGCACGTGATGAACGGCTCGCGCGACGGCTTCCGCATGGGCGACGCGAAGCTCGTCGACTCGATGATCGTCGACGGCCTGTGGGACGCCTTCAACCAGTACCACATGGGCGTGACGGCCGAGAACGTCGCCAAGGAGTACGTGGTGACGCGCGAGGAGCAGGACGAGTTCGCGGTCAAGAGCCAGAACAAGGCCGAGGCCGCGCAGAAGGGCGGGCGCTTCAAGGACGAGATCATTCCGTTCGAGATCCCCTCGAAGAAAGGCCCGGTGGTGTTCGCCGACGACGAGTACCCGCGCCATGGCGCGACGCTGGAGGCGATGAAGGGCCTGAAGCCCGCGTTCGACAAGAACGGCACGGTCACTGCGGCCAACGCCTCGGGCATCAACGACGGCGCCGCGGCGGTGATCGTCACCAGCGCGCGAAAGGCGAAGGAGCTCGGCCTGAAGCCCCTCGCGCGCATCAAGTCCTTCGCCTCGGCGGGCGTCGACCCGAAGTACATGGGCATGGGCCCGGTGCCGGCCTCGAAGCGCTGCCTCGCGCGCGCCGGCTGGGAGCCGAAGGACCTCGACCTGATGGAGATCAACGAGGCGTTCGCCGCGCAGGCGATCGCCGTCAACCGGCAGATGGGCTGGGACACGTCGAAGGTGAACGTGAACGGCGGCGCCATCGCGCTCGGGCATCCGATCGGCGCCTCGGGCTGCCGGATCCTCGTCACGCTGCTGCACGAGATGCAGAAGCGCGACGCGAAGAAGGGCCTCGCGTCGCTGTGCATCGGCGGCGGCATGGGCGTGGCGCTGGCGGTGGAGCGATGAGCGCGGTGCTGGAGCGGGTGCGGGGCGCGGCGACGCAGCCGGCGCTGGCGCGCATCGCGTTCGTCTCGGGCGGCATGGGCGGCATCGGCACGGCGATCTGCACGCGCCTGGCCGCCGCCGGCCACACGGTGGTCGCCGGCTGCCTGCCGGGCTACGAGCGCAAGGCCGAGTGGCTGGAGGCGATGCGGCACCAGGGCTTTCGCGTGCACGCCGCCGAAGGCGACGTAGCGAACTTCGACTCCTGCGCCGAGATGTTCTACCACGTGCGCTCGGTCGTCGGGCCGGTGGACATGCTGGTCAACAACGCTGGCATCACGCGCGATTCGCTCTTCAAGCGCATGACCGAGCAGGACTGGATGGCGGTGATCAACACGAATCTCAACAGCGTGTTCAACGTCACGCGCCAGGTGATCGACGGCATGGTCGAGCGCGGCTGGGGGCGCGTGGTGAACATCTCGTCGGTGAACGCCATCAAGGGCCAGTTCGGGCAGACGAACTATTCGGCGGCCAAGGCGGGCATGGCGGGCTTTGCCAAGGCGCTGGCCCAGGAAGTGGTGAGGAAGGGCGTGACCGTCAATACGGTCTCGCCCGGCTACGTCGAGACCGACCTGGTGATGGCGATCCGGCCGGAGATCCGCGAGCAGATCGTCGCCTCGATCCCGATGGGGCGCCTGGCGCGACCGGAGGAGATCGCCGCGGTGGTCGCGTTCCTCGTCTCCGAGGAGGCGGGCTACATCACCGGCGCGAACATCTCGGTGAACGGCGGCATGCACATGATGTAGTAGACTGATTTCGGAGGAGGGGGAAGCACATGGCACAGCAGAGGATCGCCGTCGTCACCGGCGGCATGGGCGGCTTGGGAGAGTCCATCTCCACCAAGATGGCGGATGCCGGCTACAAGGTGGTGGTCACCTACTCGCCGTCCAACACCAAGTACAAGTCGTGGCTCGACGAGATGAAGACGCAAGGCTACGCCTTCGGCGCCTACCCGGTGGACGTGGCCAACTTCGACGACTGCGCGGCGAAGAGCGCGCGCATCGCGCAGGAGATCGGCCCGATCGACATCCTGGTCAACAACGCCGGCATCACGCGCGACATGACTTTCAAGAAGATGTCCAAGGCGGACTGGGACGCCGTGATGCGCACCAACCTCGACTCCTGCTTCAACATGACCAAGCAGGTCATGGACGGCATGGTCGACCGGGGCTGGGGGCGCGTGATCAACGTCTCGTCGGTGAACGGGCAGAAGGGCGCGTTCGGGCAGACCAACTACTCCGCGGCCAAGGCCGGCATCCACGGCTTCACCAAGGCGCTGGCGCTCGAGGTGGCGAGGAAGAACGTCACCATCAACACCATCTCGCCGGGCTACATCGGCACCAAGATGGTGACCGCGATCCCCAAGGAGATCCTCGACTCCAAGATCCTGCCGCAGATCCCGGTCGGGCGCCTCGGCAAGCCCGACGAAGTCGCGGGACTGATCATCTATCTGTGCTCGGAAGAAGCGGCGTTCGTCACCGGCGCCAACATCTCCATCAACGGCGGTCAGCACATGTATTAAGGAGTAGACTGAACCATGGCTGCAAACCCGGAAGCGAAGATGGAATCCCAGCTGCGCCTGATCAAGAAGTACCCGAACCGGCGCCTGTACGACACCAAGACCTCGAGCTACATCACGCTCGCGGACGTCAAGCAGATGGTGCTCAAGCAGGAGGAGTTCCGCGTGGTGGACGCCAAGAGCGGCGACGACCTCACGCGCCAGATCCTGCTGCAGATCATCCTCGAGGAGGAGTCGGGCGGCGTGCCGATGTTCTCCTCCGACCTGCTGTCGCAGATGATCCGCTCCTACGGCAGCGCCATGCAGGGCTTCATGGGCACCTACCTGGAGAAGAACATCGAGGCGTTCCAGCAGCTGCAGAAGTCGCTGCAGGACCAGTCGCAGAAGATGTACGGCGACAACACGCGCGCCTCGCAGGACCTGTGGACGCAGTTCATGAACCTGCAGGGGCCGGCCATGCAGAGCCTGATGCAGGCCTACATGGAGCAGAGCCAGAAGGTGTTCGCGCAGTTCCAGGACCAGATGCAGAACCAGGCGCGCAGCATGTTCGCCGGCTTCTCCTTCCCCGGCTTCCCTGCGCAGCCGCCCGCCAAGCCCGAGCCCGACACCAAGTAGTGCGTTCGCCGAAGGTCGGCTTCGTCTCCCTGGGCTGCCCCAAGGCCCTGGTGGACTCGGAGCGCATCCTCACGCAGCTGCGCGCGGAGGGCTACGCGACCGCCCGGGACTACGCGGGGGCCGACCTGGTCATCGTCAACACCTGCGGCTTCATCGACGCCGCGGTCGAGGAGTCGCTCGGCGCCATCGGCGAGGCGCTCGCCGGGAACGGCAAGGTGATCGTCACCGGCTGCCTCGGCGCCAAGGACGGCGTCGTGCAGGCGGCGCACCCGAGCGTGCTGGCGGTCACCGGGCCGCACGATCCCGAGGGCGTGATGCGCGCGGTGCACGCGCACCTGCCGAAGCCTCACGACCCCTATACCGACCTCGTGCCGCCGCAGGGCGTGAAGCTCACGCCGCGGCACTACGCGTACCTGAAGATCTCCGAAGGGTGCAACCACCGCTGCAGCTTCTGCATCATCCCCTCGATGCGCGGCGACCTTGACTCGCGCCCGATCGGCGAGGTGCTGCAGGAGGCGGAGAACCTCGTGAAGGCGGGCGTGAAGGAGCTGCTCGTCATCTCGCAGGACACCAGCGCCTACGGCGTGGACGTGAAGTACCGCACCGGCTTCTGGAAGGGCCGGCCGGTAAAGACGCGCATGACCGAGCTGTGCAAGGCGCTTGGCGAGCTCGCCGGCAAGGACGCCGCAAGCGGCGTGTGGGTGCGCCTGCACTACGTCTACCCGTACCCGCACGTGGACGAGGTGATCCCGCTGATGGCGGAAGGCAGGATCCTTCCCTATCTCGACGTGCCGTTCCAGCACGCGAGCCCGCGCATCCTCAAGCTGATGAAGCGTCCTGCCGGCGGCGAGAAGGTGCTCGAGCGGCTCGCGCGCTGGCGCGCCCGCTGTCCAGAGCTGACGGTGAGGAGTACCTTCATCGTCGGCTTTCCGGGCGAGACGGAACGCGAGTTCGAGGAGCTGCTCGCGTTCCTGGAGGAAGCGCAGCTCGATCGCGTCGGGTGCTTCTCCTACTCCCCGGTCGAGGGCGCGGCGGCGAACGCGCTGCCCGACCCGGTGCCAGAGGCGGTGAAGGAGGAACGGCGGGAGCGGTTCATGCGGGCGCAGGAGGCGATCAGCGCGCGCAAGCTGCAGGCCAGGGTCGGAAAGACAATGCAGGTGCTGGTCGACGCACCGGGCGTCGGCCGCTGCGCTGCGGACGCGCCCGAGATCGACGGCACGGTGCGCTTTCGCGGCGGCAAGGCGGGAGAATTCAGGAACGTC
>JAOUIL010000159.1 GCA_029883975.1 Betaproteobacteria bacterium | reverse complement strand
GAGCGGCTCGGCGACTACGGTGGGCAGGCGGAAGGTCGCGTCCCACTGCGTGCTGATCGTGCGCGTCTGCGGCGTGGTCGCCCCGGCGCTCGTCAGCGCCTCGGTCCGCGAAGTCTCCAGGTTGCGGGACAGGTCGTAGCCGTAATTCGTGCGATTGCCGTTGAAATCGCGCCGAATGATCACGTTGCTGTTCACGTCGTAGGTCCGCGAGCTTTGCGCCTCGCCGCTACCGGAGACCGCCGGTTGGAAGATGGTGCTGCTACGGTAGGTGCCGTTGGAATAGACGTAGGAATACCTGCGCACCGTACCCAGTGCGTCCGTGACCGTGATCGGGCTCGGCCAGGTGCCGCCGACGACGGTATCGTTCACACCGTTCGGCTGCGTGCTGCGCTTGTGAATGCCGAAGATGTCGTAATAGTAGGAGGCGAACCTCACCTCGTTCTCGTCCACGATGCCGGTCATCCGACCGTCGTAACTGTTCTTCTGGCCAGAGATGGTGCTGTCCAGGAATGCCGGTTCGTTGTAGAGGTAGGTGCGCTTCTTGCCGTCAGGGTAGGTCACGCTCGCGAAGTGGTTCTGAGTGGTGCTCGCATAGACGTAGCTCTGCCCGGCGGGGTCCTGCATGGTGGCCATGCGCCCGAACTGGTCGTAAGTGAAATTCAGCGACCGCCCGAACGCATCCGTGACCTTGACGAGAAACCCGGGCGCGGGCGCGACACCCACTGGCGTCGCCGCGGTGCTGTACTCGAGCGTATGGGCAAGGCCCGCCCGGTTGGTGACGGACAGGAGCTTGCCTTCGGCATCGTAGCTCTCGATGTTGTCCGTCGCCGCGTCGTAGTACTGCCACCCCGCGAGCGCGCCGCCGCCGTCATTGACGCGTGTGATCCGGTCGTCGATGTCGGTAGGCGCGACGTAGACACCGCTCACCTGCTGGAAGAGGAAAACCCGGCCGCTCGGCCGCATGGCGACAGCCACCGGCACCGTGCCGAATTCCTGGTTTTCGATGCGCGCGAAGTAGTTGTGCCGCCATTGGCGACCGTCCCGCGTGTAGATGCGACTGTTGTAGATGCGCTCGAAGCGCAGTGGGTGCGGCCCGCTCGCCGAATAGTCGAGTTCTGCCAAGCGCCTGACCCCTGTGCTCGGGTCCATCGGATTGCCGACGCGTACTGACGACTTGCAGGTCTCGCAATCCTGCTTGGGATTGATGGGCTGGCGAATACCTTCGTAGCACAGCGCAGGGGTGGTGCCGCTCGTCGGGTAGAAGTCCTCTCCGCCACCGGTGGGGCCCGTGTTCACGGAAGAGCAATGCACGGCCCTATTGCGGCCGGCAGTAAACATCAGTGTCGTGTCGGTGGTCGAGCAGCTTCCCGAGATGACGCGCTTGCCGGTGACCCCGAAGGGCGTCGTTGAGTTGCCCTTCTCGTACCCGTACTGGTACACCGCGCCGCTGCCATTTCCGCAGTTGACGCTGGAGAAGACGCCACCCCACCCAAAGGCCTGCGCGCTCGGCCCCTCACACAGGGGGCCGAAGTACTCCCTGAAGATGTCCTCTGCGAATGGCGCGATGTCGCCCTCGGACGTCGGGCGCTGGTACTCGGGCGCGGGCAGTCCCACGCATTCGGCAAAGAGACCACCGCCTGTGCCGCCCTGCGCCCTGCAGACCGCCTGCTCGTAGGCGTTGAACGCGCCAACCTCGCCGCATTCGTTGTATTTCCAGGGACCGATGAGCATCGGCCAGCAGTCTCGAGTGCCGCCGTACTGCTTGCATTCCGAGCGGTCGATCGCCAGCGCGGCCGTGGACACGAGCGCGCACGCTGCGGCAAACGCCGCGATGCGGAGCAACGATTTCACTGGACGACTCCCCTTGTTCAGCTACTGCATCGCCGCGCGCGATCCCCTATCCGCGCGCGAACTTTCTTGCTAGTTTGCTTACGCCATGAATAAAGTCACTATCTATCTTCAAGCTATCTCGCGCGCAGATTATCGATTTGTATGACGAAGCGAACTCAAGTCCCGGGAAGAGAAATAGGATTCACGCTTCTCGAGCTGCTCGTCGTGATCGTCATCATCGGCCTGCTCGCCGGCTACGTTGCACCGCGCTACTTCTCGCAAGTCGGCAAATCGGAAGTGCAGGTCGCGAAGGCGCAGATCGATTCACTCGACAAGGCGCTCGATCTCTACCGTCTCGACATGCGCCGCTATCCGAGCACCGAGCAGGGCTTGCGAGCGCTGATCGAAAGACCTGCGAACGAGAAGGACTGGCGCGGGCCCTATCTCAAGAAGGCGATCCCCGCGGATCCGTGGGGCAACGCATTCGTCTACCGCCAGCCCGGCACGAAGGGCGAGTTCGACCTGATCTCCTACGGCCGCGATGGCAAGCCCGGCGGCAGCGGCGAGGACGCGGACATCTCGAACTAGCCATGCGCTATCTCCTCAAGGCCGTGAACGCCAGCCAGAACGTCGTGGCGCTCGAGCTCGAAGCCGCAGACGAGCCGTCGGCGCGGGAAGCCGCACGCCGGCAGGGGCTGGCGGTGCTCGCCGTGCGCGGCGCGGGACTGGCACAGTTCATGCGGCCTGCACGGCGCACGAGATTCCGCGCGACGCTCTTTTCCATCGAGCTGCTCGCGCTTCTCGAGGCGGGGCTGAATCTCGTCGAAGCGCTGCAGGCGCTTGCCGAGAAGCAGAACGATTCGGACGCGATGCACCTCCTGCAGGACGTCCTGCAGCGCCTGGGCGAAGGCGAGTCCTTCTCCCAGGCAATCGCGCGCCATCCGCGCCATTTCCCGCCGCTGTACGTCGCCACGGTGCAATCGAGCGAGCGCACGGGAAACGTGCGCGAAGCGCTCGCGCGCTACATCGCCTACGAGGAGGAAGTAGACCGGGTGCGGAAGAAGGTCGTGTCCGCCCTCATCTACCCGGCGATCCTCGTCGGCGTGGGCGGCGCGGTGCTCGCCTTCCTGCTGTTCTACGTCGTGCCGCGCTTCGCGGGCGTCTATGAGGACCTGCACGCGGAACTGCCGCTCTTCTCCAGCCTGCTCCTCGCGGCAGGCCGCTTCGTCAAGG
>JAOUIL010000086.1 GCA_029883975.1 Betaproteobacteria bacterium | reverse complement strand
CGCGCCCTCGCCCATGCCCGCCCCCGAGGTCTACCAGGCGCTGCAGACCGGCGTCATCGACGCGGGCTTCACCGGCGTGAAGGCGGCCAACAGCCGCAAGTTCTACGAGGTGCAGAAGTTCGGCGTCGCTTCCAACATCATCCTCGCCTACGACAACCTGATCGTGAACCCGGCCTGGTGGAACGGCCTGCCCGCCGAGCTGCGAAAAGGCATCCAGGACGCGGTCGCCAAGGCCGAGGAGCGCGCCATTCCCGCGCAGGACGACATCCCGGCGGCGGACATCCAGGTGCTGCGCGACAAGGGCATGAACGTCACCGTGCTCACCAAGGCGCAGGAGAAGGTCATGGCCGACGCCATGCAGCCGGCGGTCATCAAGGCGTTCATCGAGGCGAGCCCGGAGGGCGCGCGGCTGATCGAGATGATGCGCAAGCTCTAAGGGCCGCCGCATGAAGGCGCGCGCCCTCGCGCTCGCGGCGCGCCTGCTCGGCGCGCTGACGGGCGCCGCGGTCGCGCTATCCGCGGCGGGCGTGCTCGTCTCGCTCGCGTTGATCGCCTGGGCGGTGGTGATGCGCTATGCGCTCAACCGCCCGCCGGCGTGGGTGGACGACGCGGTGGGGTTCCTGCTGGTCGGCGTGGTGATGCTTGCCGCCGCGCAGGTCCTGCGCCGCGGCGAGCACATCGGCGTCGACCTCCTGACTTCGCGGCTCTCGCCGCGCGCGCGCGCCTGGGCCGACGCCTGGTCGGCGCTCGCCGTGCTCGCCGCGGCACTCGTAATGGTGGTGAACGGCTGGAGCACGTCCCTATTCTCGCGGCAGCTGGGCATCGTCGCCGAAGGCAACGTGGAGATCCCGGTCTACTGGGTGCAGCTCTTCCTGCCGCTCGGCGGGCTGATGATGGCGCTCGTCGCGCTCGAGTCGCTGGCGCGCCTCGCCGCGGGAGCGCCGCCCGCGGAGGCGCCGCACGGCATCAAGGAGCGGCCGGAGTGACGCTGGCGCTCATCCTCGCCGGCCTGGTGCTGCTGCTCTTCACCGGGCTGCCGGTGTTCGCCGGGCTGATGCTGTTCGGCGGCGGGCTGCTGGTCGCCACGCAAGGGGGCCTGGGCTCGATCTCGGAGGTGATCTACGGCGAACTCAACCGCTACCTGCTGGTGGCGATCCCGCTCTTCGCGTTCATGGCGCACGTCATGATCCGCAGCCGCATCGTGGACGACCTGTACGGCACGGCGTACACGCTGACGCGCCACCTGCCGGGCGGCGTGGGCATTGCCACCATCGCGGCGTGCACCGTGTTCGCCGCCATCTCCGGCTCGAGCGTCGCCACTGCGCTCACCATCGGCTCGGTCGCCATCCCGCAGATGATCCGCTTCGGCTACGAGCCGCGCGCCGCCTACGGGCTGGTGGCGGCGGGCGGCACGCTCGGCATCCTCATCCCGCCCTCGGGCCCGATGGTGCTGTACGGCGTGGTGAGCGACACCTCGATCGGCGCGCTGTTCATGGCGGGCGTCGTGCCCGGGCTGCTGATGGCGGGCATCTTCGCCGCCTGGACGCTCGGCACGAGCGCGCTAGGGCGGCGCGCCGTGCGGCGCGAGCCGCGCGCCTCGCTCGGCGAGTCGCTCGGCGCGCTGAGAAAGTCCGTGTGGGCGCTGTCGCTGCCTGCACTCGTGCTGGGCGGCATGTACGCGGGCGTATTCACCGCCACCGAGGCGGCCGCGGCGGGCGCGTCGCTCGCGCTGCTGGTCGGGATCGTCGTGTACCGTACGATCGGCTGGGGCGAGATCTGGGCCTCGGCGCTCGACGCGAGCCGCACTTCCGCCATGCTCTTCATGATCCTCGCCGGCGCCTCGGTGTTCGGCTTCGTGCTCACCAAGATGCGCATCCCGCACGAGATCGTGCAGTGGGTGGTGGCGCAGCAGATCGGCGTGCTGGGGTTCCTGCTCGGCATCATGGCGCTCGTGTTCGTGCTCGGCATGTTCCTCGAGACGATCGCCATCATCCTCATCACCACGCCGGTCATCCTGCCGGCGATGGCGCACCTGGGCATCAACCCGATCTGGTACGGCGTGCTGCTCACCATCAACCTCGAGCTCGCGCTCATCACGCCGCCGGTGGGCATGAACCTCTTTACCATCAAGGCGGTGGCGAAGGCTCCGATCGGGCAGATCATCGCCGGCGCCCTGCCGTACGTGCTGCTGATCGCCCTGTGCCTGGCTCTCGTCATGGCCTGGCCGCAGCTCGCGCTGTGGCTGCCCGGCACGATGCTTAGATAGGGACAGTCCCCATTTTTCTCATTTGACGACCCCGGCGCGGGCGGATGCTGCCGGCCGCGAAACCGCCGTTGGTCGCTTTGCGTATGTCTTCGACGACCAGCGGGTCGAGCGCGTCATCGAAGAGCCTTTCGTAGTTCTCGACGCCTGGATATGCCGGGTGGGGCCTCACGAGAGGGTCCGGCTCTCCCTCGGCGTTTGCCCGGTAGCTCGACCACCGGTAGTCGCGCGGGTGCTCAACCATTCGTGCGTTCACTGGATTCAGCTCCACATAGCGATAGCACGCAAGCGCATAACGTTCGGTGGTCACAAGGCACGAGCGAAATCGGCTGTCCCACAGGCTGCCGGTGCGGTTGCGGGCGCGATTGACGTGCTGCGTGTAGCACTGCGCGAGAAATTTCATCATTTGCGCGCACCCCCGTTCAGACTGGGGGGTAACCAACAGGTGCACGTGGTTGGTCATCAGGCAGTACGCATGCACCGCGCAGGCATGTTCCCAGGCGAAGGAGCCAAGGAGCTCTAGATAGAGGGCGTAGTCCCCGTCGCCAAAGAAGCATCGCCCGCGATTGTGGCCACGCTGCCTTACATGCAGCGCGACGCCAGGAACGACGAGACGGGCGGTTCGGGGCACGAATCCTAGAACGAGTTCAGGGGACGGCCGGTTGACGGCCAAATGAGAAAAATGAGGTCTGTCCCCATTTACAATGCCGCCATGCACAACCCGATGGGCACCGACGGCTTCGAGTTCATCGAGTACGCCGCGCCGGACCCGAAGGCGATGGGCGCGCTGTTCGAGCGCCTCGGCTTCAAGGCGATCGCCCGCCACCGCCACAAGGAGGTGCTCCTCTACCGCCAGGGCGGCATCAACTTCATCGTCAATGCCGAGCCCGACTCCTTCGCCCAGCGCTTTGCGCGCCTGCATGGGCCGAGCATCTGCGCGATCGCCTTCCGCGTGGCCGACGCGAAGGCCGCCTACGAGCGCGCGGTCGGCCTGGGCGCCTGGGGCTACGCGGGCGTCGCGGGGCCAGGCGAGCTCAACATCCCGGCGATCAAGGGCATCGGCGATTCGCTCATCTATCTGATCGACCGCTGGCGCGGCAAGAGTGGCAAGCAGCCCGGCGAGATCGGCGACATTGGCTTCTACGATGTGGACTTCGAGCCCCTGCCGGGCGCCACGCTGGACCCCGAAGGTCACGGCCTGAAATACATCGACCACCTGACGCACAACGTGCACAAGGGGCGCATGAAGGAGTGGGCGGACTTCTACGAGCGGCTGTTCAACTTCCGCGAGATCCGCTACTTCGACATCGAGGGACAGGTCACGGGCGTGAAATCCAAGGCCATGACCAGCCCCTGCGGCAAGATCCGCATCCCGATCAACGAGGAAGGCACCGACAAGGCCGGGCAGATCCAGGAGTACCTGGACATGTACCGCGGCGAAGGCATCCAGCACGTGGCGCTCGGCTCGACGGACCTCTTCCGCACGGTCGATGCGCTGCGCGCGCAGGGCGTGAAGCTGCTGGACACGGTGGACACCTACTATGAGCTCGTGGACAGGCGCATCCCGGGGCATGGCGAGGATGTGGCCGAGCTGAAGAAGCGCAAGATCCTCGTCGACGGCAAGGCCGGCGCGCTGCTGCTGCAGATCTTCTCCGAGAACCAGCTCGGGCCGATCTTCTTCGAGTTCATCCAGAGGAAGGGCGACGAGGGCTTCGGCGAGGGCAACTTCAAGGCGCTGTTCGAATCCATCGAGCTCGATCAGATGCGTCGCGGCGTCCTTAAATAGGGACAGACCCCATTTTTCTCATTCAGGAACGATTCGCAGATGAGAAAAATGGGGTCTGTCCCCAATTCCCTTTGCTATGATTTCCACGCGCATGAACGACCGCCCGCCCGCGCCGGATAGCAAAGCGCAAGCCCCGGTGTCGGCGCGCATCCGCGCACGCCTGCTGAAGGCGAAGCGCCGCTTCCACGCCAACGACAACATCGCCGAGTTCCTCGAACCGGGCGAGCTCGAAGCGCTCATCGCGGAGGTCGAGGCGAAGTTCAAGGGCGTGCTGGAGAGCCTGGTGATCGACACCGCGGGCGACCACAACACCGAGGACACCGCGCGCCGCGTGGCGAAGATGTACCTGACCGAGGTGTTCCGCGGCCGCTACGCGCCGGCGCCGCCGGTCACCGAGTTCCCGAACGCCGAGCGCCTGAGCGAGCTGATGATCATCGGGCCGATGACGGTGCGCAGCGCGTGCAGCCACCACTTCTGCCCGATCATGGGGCGGCTGTGGATCGGCGTGATGCCCAACGAGAAATCCAACCTGATCGGGCTGTCCAAGTACGCGCGGCTCGCCGAATGGATCCTCAGTCGCCCGCAGATCCAGGAGGAGGCCATCACGCAGATCGCCGACCTGCTGATGCGCAAGGTGAGCCCCGACGGGCTGGCGGTGGTCATGGAGGCCGACCACTTCTGCATGCACTGGCGCGGCGTGCGCGACCGCGGCGCGAAGATGGTGAACAGCGTGATGCGCGGCGCGATGCTGCAGGACCCGACGCTGCGCCGCGAGTTCCTGTCGCTCGTCAACCTGAAGGACTGAGGCCAAGGAGTCCGCGATGGACATGAGCGCCACAGCGAAGCTGCGCCGGGCGGCCACTGCCCGCCGCGCGAAGCTGGCCTATCAGGCGGGTTTCGGCAACACCTTCTCCACGGAAGCCGAGAAGGGCGCGCTGCCTGTCGGGCAGAACTCGCCGCAAAGAACGCCCAAGGGGCTCTACCCCGAGGTGCTCTCGGGCAGCGCGTTCACCGCGCCGCGCGCGGAGAACCTTTCCACGTGGCTGTACAAGCTGCGCCCCTCGGCCATGCACGCGCCGTTCCGGCGCCTGCCGCAGGGACTGGTGCGCTCGGGGCCGTTCGACGAGGCGGAAGCCTCGCCCAACCGCCTGCGCTGGGATCCGCTGCCGATCCCCGCGAAGCCCACCGACTTCCTCGACGGCTTGGTGACGATCGCCGGCTCGGGCGACCCTGCGGCGCAGGGCGGGATCGCGGTGCACCTGTATCGCGCCAATCGCCCGATGAAGGACCGCTATTTCTATTCCGCCGACGGCGAGCTGATGTTCGTCCCGCAGCAGGGCGCGCTCCTGCTCGCCACCGAGCTCGGGCGGCTGGAAGTCCAGCCGGGCGAGGTTGCGGTCGTGCCGCGCGGCGTCAAGTTCCGCGTCGAGCTGCAGGGCGGAACGCGCGGCGGTCCGGACGGAGTCCGTGGTTACCTGTGCGAGAACTACGGCGCGCCCTTCCGCCTGCCTGAGCTGGGCCCGATCGGCTCGCAGGGCCTCGCGCAGCGGCGCGACTTCCTCGCGCCCGTCGCCGCCTACGAGGACAAGGCGGGCAAGTGCCAGCTGGTGGCCAAGTTCCTCGGCGGCCTGTGGGCGGCGGAGCTGAGCCATTCGCCGCTCGACGTCGTCGCCTGGCACGGCAATTGCGCGCCCTACAAGTACGATCTCGCGCGCTTCATGACGATCAATACCGTGAGCTTCGACCACCCGGACCCGTCCATCTTCACCGTGCTCACCTCGCCCTCGGGCACGCCGGGCGTGGCCAACTGCGACTTCGTCATCTTCCCGCCGCGCTGGATGGTGGCCGAGCACACCTTCCGCCCACCGTGGTTCCACCGCAACTTCATGAGCGAGCTGATGGGCCTGGTGCGCGGCGTATACGACGCCAAGGCCGAAGGGTTCCTGCCGGGCGGCATCTCGATCCACAACTGCATGAGCGGCCACGGCCCCGACCGCCCCACCTACGACAGGGCCTCGAGCGCGGCATTGAAGCCCCACAAGATCGAGGACACGCTCGCCTTCATGTGGGAGTCGCGCTACGTCTTCCGCCCGACGAAGACTGCGCTCGCGGCGAAGGAGCTGCAGAAAGGCTACGACAAGGTATGGGACGGTTTCTAAATAGGGACAGTCCCCATTTTTCGCATTCGCGAATCACTTGCAAATGAGAAAAATAGGGACTGTCCCCAGTTGGGTGGAGTCGGCGAACGACCCGGCCACCGATTTCCCGATCCAGAACCTGCCGTTCGGCGTGTTTCGCCGCAAGGGCACGAAGGAGGCGCCGCGCGGCGGCGTGGCGATCGGCGACCAGGTCTTCGACCTCGCCGCGCTCGGCCTGAAGACCGGCCCCAACCTCAACAAGCTCGCCGCCGCCGGGCGCCCGGCATGGAAGCAGCTGAGGAAAGTCCTCACGCTCGCGCTCTCCGACCCGAAGAAGGCCAAGCGCTTCGCGAAGCACCTCGTGCCGATGAAGAAGGCCGAGCTCTTCGTCCCGGTGCAGGTGGGCGACTACAGCGACTTCTACACGGGCATCTACCACGCGCACGCGATCGGCAAGATGTTCCGCCCCGACGCGCCGCTGCTGCCGAACTACAAGTGGGTGCCGATCGGCTACCACGGGCGCGCCTCCTCGGTGGTGGTCTCGGGCACGCCCGTCGTGCGCCCCAACGGCCAGACCAAGGCGCCCGACGCCGCCGCGCCCGGCTTCGGCCCCGCGAAGCGCCTCGATTACGAGGTCGAGCTCGGCTTCGTCATCGGCCCGGGCAACGCGCTCGGCAAGCCCGCAGGCATCCGGCGCGCGCTGGATCACGTCTTCGGCGTCGTGCTGCTGAACGACTGGTCGGCGCGCGACATCCAGGCCTGGGAGTACCAGCCGCTCGGCCCCTTTCTCGCCAAGAGCTTCGCCACCACCATCTCGCCGTGGATCGTGACGCTGGAGGCGCTCGAGCCCTTCCGCTGCCCGGCGTTCCAGCGCACGGGCGAAGACCCGCGACCGCTGCCCTACCTCGCAGACGAAGCCGACCAGCAGCGCGGCGGCTACGACATCGGTACGCAGATGCTCCTGTCCTCGGCCAAGATGCGCGCGGCGAAGCTCCCGCCCGCGCTCCTTTCGCGCTGCACGTTCCGCGACTCCTACTGGACGCTCGCGCAAATGGTCGCGCACCAGACGTCGAATGGCTGCAACCTGCAGCCGGGAGACCTGCTCGGCTCGGGCACCATCTCCGGCCCCACGCCCGACGGCGCGGGGTCGATGATGGAGCTGACGATGGGCGGCAAGAGCCCGATCCACCTGCCCGGCGGCGAGAGACGTGCGTTCCTCGAGGACGGCGATCTCGTGATTCAGCGCGGGCGGTGCGAGAAGGAGGGGGAGGTATCGATCGGATTCGGCGAAGCCGCCGGCCTCGTGAAGCCCGCCCTTTCGCTCTAGGCTCGGCGCCTTTCGCCTTTATCCGATCTCGTGGTTTCGGGCTGCTTTTCGCCCGAAACCACGAGACAGCAGTTTGCTGCGCTCGTGGCGCCGCTGCCTCGATCGAGCTCATCGCGGGTATAGACTCGGTCATGTCTCCTGTCTTCCGGCGCGAGAAGCGCGCGCCGGAAAACAGGAGATCGGAGAAAGGCGAAAAGCGCGAAGGCCGGAAATGACCGCCGAAGCCAGATCCAACCTCCGCGGCGACTACTCGCACGCCGCGCCCGACTACACCGTCGAGCAGGACTGGGGCGCCTACAGCGAAGCCGAGCACGCGCTCTTCCGGCGCCTGTACGAGCGCCAGGCGAAGCTCGTGCCGCGCTACGCCTGCCCCGAGTGGATCGACGCGATCGCGCGCCTCGACGCGGGGCGCGGCATCCCGGATTTCGCGGAAGTGAACCGCAGCCTGTCGCGCGCGACCGGCTGGCGCATCGTCGCGGTGCCGGGCCTCATCCCCGACGAGCCGTTCTTCACGCACCTCGCCAGCAAGCGCTTTCCCGTGACGGTGTGGCTGCGCAAGCCCGAGGAGTTCGACTACATCGTGGAGCCGGACGTGTTCCACGACTTCTTCGGCCACGTGCCGCTGCTCTATGACCGGGTGTACGCCGATCACCTCGCCGAGTACGGCAAGGGCGGGCTGAAGGCGATGCGGCTCGACGCCATCAGGATGCTCGCGCGGCTCTACTGGTACACGATCGAGTTCGGGTTGATGAAGACGCCCGCGGGCGTACGCGCATACGGGGCGGGGCTGCTCTCCTCCGGCGGCGAGCTCGCCTACTGCGTGGAAGACCCGAAGCCCCGGCGCCGGCCCTTCGAGCTTGAGCGGATGCTGCGGACCGACTACCGCATCGACCGCTACCAGGACTGCTACTTCGTCATCGATTCGTTCGGGCAGCTGATGCGCGAGACCGCGCCGGACTTCACGCCGATCTACGCGCGGGTGCGGGGGATGGCGGTGCTGGATCCTGCCGCTCCCTAGGCCCCTCTGTTTCTCGGCGACGACGGCACGGCGCCTGCTGGAGATTGACTTACCCTACAATCTGCGGCGATGGCTCGTCGCGCCTTGATCTGTGGAATTTCCGGCCAGGACGGCGCCTATCTTGCGCAGCTGCTGCTTGGCAAGGGTTACGAGGTCCACGGGACTTCGCGCGACGCAGGCGCGGGGCATTTCCAGAACCTCGCCCGGCTCGGAGTACGTGAGCAAGTCACGTTGCGGTCGATGGACCTGGCTGACTTCCGCAGCGTCCTGCAGACGCTCGAGCGCAGCGAACCCGACGAAATTTACAACCTCGCCGGCCAGACTTCGGTGGGCCTTTCATTCGAGCAGCCGGTCGAAGCATTTGACAGCATCGCGATCGGCACGCTGAATCTGCTCGAAGCGATCCGTTTCCGCCGAATGCCCGCGAGGCTGTACAACGCATGCTCATCGGAGTGCTTCGGCGACTGCAGCGCCGCGCCTGCCACCGAAGAGACGCCGTTCCGTCCGCGCAGCACGTATGCGACCGCAAAGGCCGCGGCGCACTGGTCGGTGGAGAACTACCGCGAGGCCTATGGTCTGTGGGCCTGCTCCGGCATCCTCTTCAACCATGAATCGCCGCTGCGCCCGGACAGGTTCGTGACGCGCAAGGTCGCGGCGGCAGCAAGCCGAATCGCGCGAGGTCATCGCGAACGCCTGCCGCTCGGCGACCTCTCGGTGGTGCGCGACTGGGGCTGGGCGCCCGAGTACGTCAATGCCATGTGGCTCATGCTGCAGCGCGAAGCGCCGCGTGACTACGTGATTGCCACCGGGCGCTCCTGCGCTCTGGAAGAGTTCGTGCAGGAGGCTTTCGCCGAGTTTGAGCTCGATTGGCGGGATCATGTCGATTTCGATCCAGCACTGGTGCGCCCATTGGACCTGAGGCTAAGCCGCGGCAACCCAGCGCGCGCTGCGAGTGAGCTTGGCTGGCAACCCCGCTGCGTGATGCCCGAAGTGGCTCACCGGCTGGCGCGGGCGGAATGGGACGCGGCGGGCGATTGACGCGGCGTCGGCCAGCCCCTCGTCCATGACGAAAGGGACAGAATCCCCGTATCCGGGTCATCCGGATGAAGATTGTGCGCCGAGCCCATCCTTTGGCTCTGTTGTGCGCAGGCGATGCGCGAGACGGCGCCCGATTTCACGCCTATCTATGCGCGCGTGCGGGGCTAGCCGGTGCTGGATCCGATGTAGCCATGAAGGTTCGGCTAGACTCTGCGGCGGATCCCCAGCCCCCGTAGACCAGGCCTCTCATGAAGAAGGTATCCAACCGCAAGCGCGTCCTCGTCACCGGCGGCGCGGGCTTCCTCGGCTCGCACCTGTGCGAGCGCCTGCTCGAAGCGGGCGACGACGTGCTGTGCGTCGACAACTTCTACTCGGCGACGCGCGACAACGTCACTCACCTGCTCGCGCATCCGCATTTCGAGCTCATGCGCCACGATGTGACGTTTCCGCTGTACGTCGAGGTGGATGAGATCTACAACCTCGCCTGCCCCGCGTCTCCGGTGCACTACCAGCACGACCCGGTGCAGACGACCAAGACCAGCGTGCACGGCGCGATCAACATGCTCGGTCTCGCCAAGCGTGTGAAGGCAAAGATCCTGCAGGCCTCGACCAGCGAGGTGTACGGTGACCCGGAGGTGCACCCGCAACCCGAGAGCTATCGTGGCAGCGTCAACCCGATCGGGCCGCGCGCCTGCTACGACGAAGGCAAGCGCTGCGCGGAAACCCTGTTCTTCGACTACTGGCGCCAGCACCGGCTGCCGATCAAGGTCGCGCGAATCTTCAACACCTACGGCCCGCGCATGCACCCCAACGACGGGAGGGTCGTCTCGAACTTCATCGTCCAGGCGCTCGCCGGCGAGCCGATCACGGTCTACGGTGAAGGCTTGCAGACGCGCTCGTTCTGCTACGTGGACGACCTCGTCGACGGGCTCATCCGGCTGATGGCGACGCCCGTGGAGGAGACCGGCCCGGTCAACCTCGGCAATCCGCACGAGCACACCATCCTCGAGCTCGCGAAGAAAGTGATTGCCATGACCGGCTCGCGCTCGAAGATCGAGTACCGCCCGCTGCCGTCCGACGACCCGCTGCAGCGCCGGCCAGACGTCGGCAAAGCGAGAGCGGTGCTGGGGTGGGCGCCGACCACCTCAATCGACCGGGGGCTCGAGAAAACGATCGCCTATTTCAGCTCGCTCCCCGGGTAAAGAACGGTTCTGAAGCCGTGCAGGTTTCACCGGGAGGGATAGAATCGTCCGGTGACTGTGTTAACCGAATGAAGAAAATGCGGCGAGCCCTTCTTTTGGCTCTGTTTTTCGTCCTTCCGGTCGCCCAGGCCCAGGAGGCGGGGGGCACGGCGACGACTGCGCCGGCAGCGCCCGCCTCGGCGGCGCCTCGCGGCGCGGCCATTCAGCTCTCCCCGGTGCAGACACCTGTCATCACCAATACGCCGCCGGTCCAGTTGCCCGCGATCGCGCCGGTGCAGGCGCCGGGTCAGGCGGAATCGGAGGCGCAAAAGCGGGTTACCGGCGCCGAGCCGCGCGCCGCGCGTCCGCTCTCCGACGCCGTCGACCGCCACGACTTCCAGGATTTCGTCTCGCAGAGCACAGGCCAGCAATTGCCGCTCTATGGCCACAATCTGTTCGCCGCGCCCTCCACCTTCGCGCCGTTGCAGAACGTTCCCGTGTCGCAGGAGTACCTCATCGGACCCGGCGACGAACTGCTGATCCGCGCCTGGGGGCAGATCGACGTGGACTACCGCGCGGTGGTCGACCGCAACGGCGCCATCAATATCCCGCGCGTGGGCACGGTGCAGGTGGCCGGCCTGCGCTACGCGGACTTGACGCCCTACGTGAAGAAGGAGATCTCGCGGAATTTCCGCAATTTCGAGCTGATCGTCACGCTCGGGCAGCTGCGCTCGGTCCAGGTCTTCGTGGTCGGACAGGCGCGCCAGCCCGGCAGCTACACGGTGAGCTCGCTCGCCACCCTGGTGAACGCCATTTTCGCGGTGGGCGGGCCATCTCCTCACGGTACGATGCGCTCGATCCAGCTCAAGCGCGGCAGCAAGGTAGTGACGGAATTCGACCTGTACGACCTCCTGCTGCGCGGCGACAAGTCGAGGGACGCGGCGCTGCTGCCCGGCGACGTGATCTACTTCCCGCCCGTCGGCGCACTTGCCGCCGTCTCGGGCAGCGTGCGCAACCCGGCCATCTACGAGTTGAAGGGCGGCGCGTCGGTGCTCTCGCTCATCGACTATGCCGGCGGCCTCAATACCACCGCGCAGAAGCGGCGCGCCTCCATCGAGCGCATCGAGAACCGCGAGTCGCGCATGGTGGACCAGTTCGCGCTCGATGTCGGCGGCATGGCGCGCACCGTCAAGGACGGCGACCTGCTGACGGTGTACTCCATCTCGCCCAAGTTCGAGAACGCCGTGTCCCTGCGCGGCAACGTCGCGGCGCCGCTGCGCTATCCGTTCCGGCCCGGCATGCGGGTGCTAGACCTCATTCCCGAGAAGGACGCGCTCGTCAAGCCGGACTACTACCTGCGCAAGAACCTCGCGGCGCGCGTGGACGCCGTGGCGCAGGGCCAGCTCGCCGCCGACGTGCGCCAGCTCGTGGACACCATCAACTGGGACTACGCGGTCATCGAGCGGCAGAACGAGCAGGACCTCTCGGCCCAGCTCATCCCCTTCAACCTCGGCAAGGCCGTGCTGGAGGGCGATCCGTCGCACAACCTGCCGCTCAAGCCGGGCGACACCGTCACGGTGTTCTCCAAGGCCGACGTGCGCGCTCCCGCGGGGCGGCGCCCGGTCGTGGTGAGCCTGGAAGGCGAGTTCAACCACGCCGGCGTGTACCAGGCGCTGCCGGGCGAGACCCTGCGCCAGCTCGTCATCCGCGCAGGGGGCCTGACCGACAAGGCCTACGTGTTCGGCGCCGAGTTCATGCGCGATAGCACGCGGCAACTCCAAGAAGAGCGCCTCAAGCGCATCG
>JAOUIL010000017.1 GCA_029883975.1 Betaproteobacteria bacterium | reverse complement strand
TGGCGCGTGCCCGACGTGAGCGGCGAAGAGGTGCTGCAGGCGATCCGCGACCACGTGCGCGATCCGCTGCCCGTGCTGTTCACCACTGGCCGCGACCGCGAGGAGGACATCGTGCACGCGCTGAAGTGCGGCGCCGACGACTACCTGACCAAGCCTTTGCGGCGCCTGGAGTTCCTCGCGCGCGTGGACGCGCTCTTGCGTCGCGCCCGCGTTCTGGCGCGCGACGCCGAGGCCCCTATCGAAGCCGGCGATTTTTCGATCGACACCCAGGGTCGCACGCTCATGCGCGACGGCGCCATGGTCGAGCTGACGCAATAGGAGTTCGAAATGGCCGCGCTGCTCTTCCGCAACATCGGGCGTCTGCTGTCGCGCTCCTACCTGCTCGACACGGTCTGGGGCATCAGCGCCGACGTCAGCACGCGAACGGTCGACACCCACGCCAGCCAGTTGCGTAGCAAGCTGGGCTTGTACCCGGAGAACGGCTGGCGCCTGAGCGCGGTGTACCAGCATGGCTACCGGCTGGAGAAGCTGGGCGCAGCGCCTGCGGAGAAGAAGAAGGCCGCCGCACCGCGTCGGCGACAAGCGAAGCGCGCGCGCTGATCCGGTCCTCGGCACGGGGCGGCCCATAGGGGCCTTCATGGTCTCATTGGCTCAGCCCGCCAAGCGTCAGCCAATGTCAGCCGCTGGCGATGGCAGGAACGGAAGCGCCCCGCCTAGGGATCGGGGCCGCAGCGCAGGTAGGCGGTCTTGCCGCAGGGCACAAAACTTGGGTGCCCCAGCGCGCTGGCTTCAGCGTGGCCGAGGAACAGCAAGCCGTCGGGCGCGATGACCGCGGCGAGACGGTCGAGCAGCCTGCGCTGGCCCGCGCGATCGAAGTAGATCATCACGTTCCGGCAGAAGACGAAGTCGAAGCGCTCGACCGGCCGCCAATCCGGGTCCAGCAGGTTGCGCTGCTCGAACCGCACCATGGCACGCAACTCGGTGCGCACGAGCGCGGCGGCCCCACCCTCGCGCTCACCGCGCATGAAAAAGTGCCTGCGCAGCCGCTCCTCGCCCAGCTTCTCCGCCGCCTCCAGCGCGTAGATGCCGCGCCGCGCGGCGGCGAGGGCCTCGGGTTCGGCGTCCGTGGCAAGGATCTCGCCCGCACAGCCCACCTCGCGCAACACCATGGCGGCCGAGTAGGGCTCCTCGCCCGTCGAGCAAGCGCAGCTCCACAACTTCACCGGCGTTGCGCGCCTCGGCATCGCGCGCACGCGCTCGGTCAGTTGGGCGAAATCGTGCTCCTCACGGAAAAATCCGGTCACGCGGGTCGCCAGCGCGTTCACGCGGGACCTGCAATTGCCGGCTTCGTGAAATTCGAATCGTTCAGCGCCTCATTCGCAGTCATCCTCGCCCCTTCCGCTGCATCGCACCCGTCTTGTCTGCGGGCCGTGCATCTTCGGGCGTAGGGGCACCGCGAATGTCAGCAACTGTTCATGCGGGGCAAAGAACTTGCAGCGGGACCTTCGGGGAATCTCTCCGGGCGCCTAGATTTCGCGCCACTCTTCTTCGGTTTCGCCGTCGCCACGCCGCTTGGACGCCTTGGGCGCAGGCGCCTGCAGGGCCGCTCGGGCGGCCTCCAGGCGCCGCTGCGCTTCGCCTGCACGGGCCTTGCCCGCCGCGTCGTCGCGCGCAAGCGCCGGCGCTTGCGGCTGGCCCTGCGCGGGCTCCGCCGCAGGGCGATGCGTTGCACCGGTTTGCGCATCGCTCGCGAGGCGGAATGCGGACACCGCGTCGCCCAGCGACCTGGACTGGTCCTCGAGGCTGCCAGCGGCGGCGCTCGCTTCCTCCACCATGGCGGCATTCTGCTGAGTCACCTTCTCCAGCTGCGTCACCGTCTCGCTCACCTGCGCGATGCCCTGGGCCTGCTCTCGGCTCGCTGCCGTGATCTCGGCGATGAGGCTGCTCACCTTGGAGACCGAGTCGACAATCTCGTCCATCGTGCGCCCGGCGTCGTTCACCTGGCGCGAGCCGGCGTCCACCTTGGACACCGACTCGTTGATCAGCTGCTTGATCTCCTTGGCAGCCGCCGCGGAGCGCTGCGCGAGACTCCTGACTTCAGAGGCCACCACGGCGAAGCCCCGTCCCTGCTCGCCCGCGCGCGCCGCCTCGACCGCAGCATTGAGCGCCAGGATGTTGGTCTGGAATGCGATGCCGTCGATCACGCTCGTGATGTCGGCGATCTTCCTCGAGGACTCGGTGATGCCGTTCATCGTGCTCACCGCGGCGCGCACGACGTCGCCACCGCGGGTGGCCACGCTCGAGGCCTGGGCGGCGAGCTCGTTCGCCTTCTCCGCATTCTGCGCGTTCTGCCCGACTGTCGCCGTCATCTCCTCCATAGAGGAGGATGTCTCCTCCAGCGCGCTCGCCTGGCGCTCGGTACGCGCCGACAAGTCGGTATTGGCCTGAGCGATCTCGCGCGAGGCCGTGGCCACCATGTCGCTCGAGGTCTTGATGCGTCCGACGATCGTCGCCAACTGGCGCACCGTGTCGCGCAGCGCGAACATCAGGCGCCCGATCTCGTCTTTGGAGCGCGGCTCGACCCTCACGGCGAGGTCGCCCTTGGCCAGCGACTCCGCGACACGTACCGCCATGGCGACGGGACCGGCGATCGAGCGCGACGTGAGCACGCTCACCACCAGCGCGCTCGCCAGCACCGCCGCCGCGACGATCAGCAGGGTGAGCACCACCTCGTTCTGGATCCGGGCGAGCTCCGGCTTGACCGACTCGATGCGCTTGTTGGCCCCCGCGTACAAGCTGTCCATGACCGTTTCCGTCTCGCGGATCACGCTGTTGAACTCCTCGACCTTCTTGTGCGCCTGCTCGGGCGTGGTGAGGATGTTCTGCGTGATCAGCGCGTACACGGTCTCGATGCCGCCGTCGTAGTTCTGCAGCATGGACGCCAGCTGGTCCAGGCGGTCGCGCTCCTCGTCCGACGTCGCATTGATATGAGTAGTCGCGAGCAGCTCGTCGATGTCCCCGCGGCTCGTGCCATGGTTCTTGCGCGCCTCCTGCAGGGCCTCCGGATTGCCGACGCCAAGCAACATTTCCTTCTCGAAGCGCCGCATCATCTGCACGCTGGTGCGCATCTTGGCCACCGAGCGGGCGAACTCCATGTCGCGGTCGAGCGCCACCGAGGTGACCTCGGACTGCCGCTGGATGCCGTACCAGCCGGCGGCAGCCAGGACGAGCGCCCCGAGCACCACGATGGAGAAGCCCAGCGCGAGCCGGGTGGCGACCTTCAGATTGGCGAATCGCATGAGTGCCCTCCCGTCCCTCAGTGAGCGTGCATGAACTGCAGGTCGCGAGCCCCGAGCAGGCGCTCGATGTCGGTCACGATCAGCATGCGCGCGCCGACCGTCCCCAGCGCAGTAATGAACTGCGTGTCCGCCTCCCCGCCCAGCGGCGGCGCCGGGCGGATCTGCTCGGGCGACAGCGTCATCACGTCGGACACCGCGTCCACCACGATCCCCAGCACCCGGTCGGACACGCTCAGGATGATCACCACCGTGAATTCGTCGTACTTCGCCTCGCCCTTGAACTTAACGCGCAGATCGACGATCGGCACGATCGTGCCGCGCAAGTTGATCACGCCCTTGATGTACTCGGGCGCATTGACGATCGCCGTGGGCGCCTCCCAGCTGCGGATCTCCCGCACCTTGAGGATCTCGATCGCGTACTCCTCGCCGCCCAGGCGAAAAGTCAGGAATTCCTGGGCGCCTGCCTGCTCCATTGCTAGCGCGTTTTCCATGGCGACGCTGTCTTCGCTCCCTTCGTTATTCTCCACTCGGGACTGTACGCCGACGCGCAACGGCCAATGTCAGCGGTTGTCCGCCTCGCGTCAGGTTACTTCAGGAGCACGGCTGCGTCGCTCGCTCCATGCATCGGTCTTATGACGCAATAGCCTGCAGCCCCCGATGTGAGGAAATGTAAATGCGGGGGTGCGGCCGGTCAAACGACGTTCCGCATTTCGCCCCACGAGCCGCGGACCATCGCCAGACCATGGGCGCCTGCGCGCCACGCGCTTTCCATATCGGAGGGCGACAGTCCACCGATGGCGAAGACCGGGATTGTTGCGCCGCGCACCAGCTCGGCAAACCGCTCCCAACCCAAGGGCGCAGCGTCCGGGTGCGTGGCCGTCGGCTTGACCGGGCCGAGCGCCGCAAAGTCCAGCCCAAGGTCCGCTGCGCGCGCCAGTTCCCCAGCGTCGTGACACGAAGCTGCAACGAGACCCTCGTGCGGACGCTTGGCCAGCGTTCCCAGCTGCGCTGCGGTGTAGTGCGCGCCGTCCCCCAGCCGGTGTCCGCCGCTCACCAGGACTTTCGCGCCATAGGGGCGCGCCAGCGCGACGACGTCCTGGACAAACGCGTCGCGGCCCACGAGGCTCCGGTCGCGTACCTGAATCAGGCGCAGCCCTTCCGCCAGGCGTCGCCGGATCATCTGCAGCATGCGCGCCACGCCGAGCCGCGTGGCGTCGGTCACCGCGTACTCGTGCGGCAGCGCCAGCGCCGCGAGCACCGGCGCGTTGGCCGGCAGCATCGGCGCAACAAGCGGCTCGCCGTGCCGCTGCCAGGCGATTTCCTGGCCTTCGTGCGGATGCGGCGCGCCGCGCCAGGAAGTCACGCGAAAGAAATGCAACCGCACCGCGGCGTGCGGATAGACGTACTCGCGCGTCAGCCAGGGATATGCGCTCTCGGGCTCGATGCCGAGCTCCTCGCGCAGTTCGCGCGCCACGGCCCGCTCGGCAGGCTCACCGGGCTCGATTTTTCCGCCGGGGAACTCCCAGTATCCGGCGTAAACCTTCCCGGCCGGTCGCCGTGCGAGGAGAAACGCGCCGTCGGCGCGCTGAATCACTGCCGCAGCCACCTCGAGCGCCACGCTACTTCTTCTTGGCGTGCTTGCCGGCCCAGTCGCGGGCGAACTGATACGCGACCCGGCCGCTGCGCGAACCGCGTTGCAGGGACCATTGCAAAGCCTGCTCGCGCGCCGCATCTGCCTCCCGGGGGCCGCAGCCGAGCGTCTTCAGCCAGTGCGCCACGATCTCCAGGTACTCGTCCTGATCAAAGGGATAGAACGACACCCACAAGCCAAAGCGCTCGGACAGGGAAATCTTCTCCTCCACGGTCTCACCGGGGTGGATCTCCTCGCCGACGTAGCGGGTCTCGAGGTTTTCCTGCATGTATTCCGGCATCAGGTGCCGGCGATTTGACGTCGCGTAGATCAGGACGTTCTCGGAGGTCGTCGAGATCGAGCCGTCGAGCGCGACCTTGAGCGCGATGTATCCGTCCTCGGCGCCGTGGAACGTCAGGTCGTCGCAGAACACGAGAAAGCGCTCCGGCCGCCCTGCGACCAGGTCGGTGATCGCGGGCAGGTCGATCAGGTCGTTCTTTTCCACTTCGACGAGCCGCAGCCCCTGCTTGTGGAACTTGTTGAGCAGGCCCTTGACGATGGAAGACTTGCCGGTGCCGCGCGCGCCGGTGAGCAGCACGTTGTTGGCCGGCCGGCCTTCCAGGAACTGCCGCGTGTTCTGCTCCACGCTGGCGATCTGCGGGCCGATCCCCTGCAGGTCGGAGAGGCGCATGCGATGCACGTGGCGCACCGGCTGCAGCCAACCGCGCGCATTGAGGCCCGCGGTCTTGCGCCAGCGAAAGGCGATGCTCGCATTCCAGTCGGTCGGCGGCGGCGCGGGAGGCAGCAGTTGCTCGAGCCTCTGCAGCAGGGTCTTCAGGTCCTCGCTCACGATCGGTAGTCCGCGTTGATCTTCACATAGTCATAGGAGAGATCGCAGGTCCAGACCTTCGCCGCGGCGCGGCCGCGGCGCAGCAGGACGCGCACGGCGAATTCCGGCTTGCGCATCGCCGCAACACCCGCCTCCTCGCGGTAGTCGGGATCGCGCCCGCCGCCGCGCGCGACGCGCACTGCGTCAATGTAGAGATCCACCTTCGCGGTGTCGAGGCCGGGCACGCCGGCGTTGCCGATCGCTGCCAGGATACGGCCCAGGTTGGGATCGCCGGCGAAGAACGCGGTCTTGACGAGCGGCGAATGCGCTATGGCATAGGCGATCTTGCGGCATTCGGCGGCATTGCGCCCACCCTCGACGCGCACGGTGACGAACTTCGTCGCACCTTCACCGTCGCGCACGATGGCCTGGGCGAGCGTCTGCGCCACCTCGGTGATCGCGGTGCGCAGCAGGTCGAGGTCTTTTCCCGATCTCGCGACCGGGCCTTTTCCGGTCGCGAGGCACAGGAAGGCGTCATTCGTCGACGTGTCCCCATCGACCGTGATGGCGTTGAACGACACTTCCGCGGCTTGCCGCGTCATGCGCTGGAGCATCGGCAACGCGACCTTGGCGTCCGTGGCGACGAACCCGAGCAT
The DNA here is from genome assembly GCA_029883975.1 of Betaproteobacteria bacterium. GTDB lineage: Bacteria > Pseudomonadota > Gammaproteobacteria > Burkholderiales > SG8-39 > JAABQT01. The sequence goes on along the minus strand of JAOUIL010000017.1, from coordinate 43,012 downwards.
CGTCGCCATGTCCGGCCGGATCATGCCCGAGCCCTTGGCGATGCCGGTGACAGTCGCCGTCCCCGTGCTCAGGTTCACCCGGCGCGACACCGCCTTCGGCACCGTGTCGGTCGTCATGATGCCTTCGGCCGCGGCCGCCCAGTTGTCCGGTCGGAGATCCTGCAGCGCGGCTGGCAGGCCGCTGACGATGCGCTCGACCGGCAACGGCTCCATGATGACGCCCGTGGAAAAGGGCAACACCTGGTTCGCCTGACAGCCGAGGCCCCGGGCCGCGGCTGCGCACACGAGGCGCGCGCGCTTGAGGCCGTCGCGCCCCGTTCCGGCGTTGGCGTTGCCGGTATTTACAACCAGCCCGCGGACGCGTTTGCGCATGTGTGCCCGCGCCAGCACGACCGGAGCGGCACAGAAGAGATTGCGCGTGAATACACCGGCGACGGCGGTGCCGGCCGCGACTCGAATGACGACCAGGTCGCGGCGGTCCGGCTTGCGGATACCCGCCCTGGCGACGCCCAGCTCGACGCCGCGCACCGGAGAGAGCTGCGCCGGATCGGGCGCCGGCAGGTTCACCGCCATGGACTCAGGACAACTTGCCGTGGCAATGCTTGTACTTCCTGCCCGAACCGCAGGGGCAGGGGTCGTTGCGCCCGATCTTCTGCCCGGCGCGCGCGGGCTGCGACTTTGGCGCCTCGCCGTCCTGACCAAGCGCCGTGTCGTAATCGGCATGCTGCAGGCGCACGTTCTCCACGTGCGGCGCGACGTCGGCCTCCGGGACCCTGTCGCTCGCCCGGATCTCCACCGCCACCAGAGTGCGCGTCACCTCGAGCTTCACCGACTCGATCATGGCGCCGAACAGCTCGAAAGCCTCGCGCTTGTATTCCTGCTTCGGGTTCTTCTGCGCGTAGCCGCGCAGGTGGATGCCCTGGCGCAGGTGATCCAGCGCCGCCAGGTGCTCGCGCCAGTGCCCGTCCAGGATCTGCAACATGACGTAGCGCTCGTACTGGCGGAAGGACTCCTCCGCGCCCGCCGGCACCTTGGCCGCGTAGGCCTCCCCGGCCTTCTGCGTGATGCGAGCGAGCAGTGCCTCGTCGCCCAGATCCGGCTCCTGCTCGAGCCAGCGCGTCACCGGCAACGTCAGGTGCAACTCGCCCTTGAGAGCCGCCTCGAGGCCCTTTACGTCCCACTGCTCCTCGACGCTCTCTTCCGGCACGTGCACTCGGAACAGGTCGGCGACCACGCCCGCGCGCAGGCGCGCGATGGTCGCCGACACATCGTGCGACTCGAGCATCTCGTTGCGCAGCGCGTAGATCTCCTTGCGCTGGTCGTTGGCGACGTCGTCGTATTCCAGGAGCTGCTTGCGGATGTCGAAGTTGCGCGCCTCGACCTTGCGCTGCGCGCCCTCGATGGAGCGCGTCACCATCCCGTGCTCGATCGCCTCGCCCTCGGGCATGCGCAGCATGACCATGATCTTGTTGATGCGCTCGCCGGCGAAAATGCGCAGCAGCGGATCCTCGAGCGACAGGTAAAAGCGCGAGCTTCCCGGATCGCCCTGCCGCCCCGAGCGCCCGCGCAACTGGTTGTCCACGCGGCGCGACTCGTGGCGCTCGGTGCCGATGATGTGCAGGCCGCCTTCCTTGATCACGTGATCGTGCAGCGCCTGCCATTCCCCGCGCAGCGTCTCGATGCGCGTCTGCCTCTCCCCGGGCGCGACGCGCTCGTCGGCCTCGAGCAGCTCGACCTGCTTCTCCACGTTGCCGCCGAGCACGATGTCGGTGCCGCGGCCCGCCATGTTGGTGGCGATGGTCACCACCTTCGGCCGCCCGGCCTGCGCCACGATCTCCGCCTCGCGCGCATGCTGCTTGGCGTTGAGCACCTGGTGCGGCAGGGCCGCCTTGGTGAGCAGCGAGGACAGCAGCTCCGAGCTCTCGATCGACGTCGTGCCGACCAGCACCGGCTGGCCGCGCGTATGGCAGTCCTTGATGTCCTCGATGATCGCCTTGTGCTTCTCCGCGGCCGTGCGATAGACGAGATCGAGCCGGTCCTTGCGGATCATCGGCTTGTGCGTCGGAATGACGACCGTCTCCAGGCGGTAGATTTCCTGGAACTCGTAGGCCTCGGTGTCCGCCGTGCCAGTCATGCCCGCGAGCTTGCGGTACATGCGGAAGTAGTTCTGGAAGGTGATGGAGGCGAGAGTCTGGTTCTCGTTCTGGATGGCCACCTTCTCCTTGGCTTCCACGGCCTGGTGCAATCCGTCCGACCAGCGGCGGCCGTGCATCAGGCGCCCCGTGAACTCGTCGACGATGGTCACCTCGCCGGCCTGTACCACGTATTGCTGGTCGCGATGAAACAGGTGGTGCGCGCGCAATGCCGCGTTGAGGTGGTGGACGAGGTTGATGTAGGCCGGCTCGTACAGGCTCGCGCCTTGCGGCAGCAGGCCGACGCGCGCCAGGATCTCCTCCGCGCGGGCGTGGCCGGACTCGGACAGGGCGATCTGGTGGTTCTTCTCGTCGACCCAGAAGTCGCCTTCGCCCTTCTCGTCCTTCTGCCGCACGAGCAGCGGCGGCACCTCGTTCATGCGCGCGTAGACCTCGGTGCGGTCCTCGGCCTGCCCGGAAATGATGAGCGGCGTGCGCGCCTCGTCGATCAGGATCGAGTCCACCTCGTCCACGATGGCGTAGCGCAGGCGGCGCTGGAAGCGCTCTTCGACCCGCATCGCCATGTTGTCGCGCAGGTAGTCGAAGCCGAACTCGTTGTTGGTGCCGTAGGTGATGTCCGCGGCATAGGCGGCGCGCTTGTCCTCGGGCTCCATCTGCGGGACGTTGACGCCCACCGTCAGGCCGAGGAACGCATAAATCTTGCCCATCCACTCGGCGTCGCGCCGCGCCAGATAGTCGTTGACCGTGACGATGTGCACCCCGTGTCCAGCGAGCGCGTTGAGGTAAGCCGGCAGGGTGGCCACCAGCGTTTTGCCTTCGCCGGTCTTCATCTCCGCGATCTTGCCGTCGTGCAGCACCATCCCGCCGATCAACTGCATGTCGAAGTGGCGCATGCGCAGTGTGCGCCGCGCGGTCTCGCGCACGACCGCGAATGCCTCCGGCAGCAACTCCTCGAGGCCGGCTTGCTCGGCGGCGTCCGTGTCGCCTTCCGGTGCGGCCGCGACGCGCTCCTGAAACCGCTTCCTGAACTCGCCGGTCTTGGCGCGCAGCGCGTCGTCGGCGAGCGCTGCGATGCCGGATTCGAGCGCGTTGATCCGCGCGACCACGCGCGCGTACTGCTTCAGCAGGCGCTCGTTGCGGCTGCCGAAGATCTTGGTGAGGACGTTGGCCATCTAGCGGTGTCGCCGCCCGGGCGACGGACGCGCGGAAATACCCTTGAAACTCAGAATTTTAGCACGCCGACGCGGACGCCCCGGCGAAGACGCGAAGCTAGCGGCCGGCGCGGGCGGTCTGCTGCGTCGCCGGCGAGCCGAGGACGAAGCGCGCAGGATTCTGCGCCGCGCCCTTGAAGCGCACCTCGAAGTGCAGGTGCGGGCCGGTGGAGCGGCCGGTCGATCCGACGTCCGCGATGTGGCGACCCCGCTGCACCACGTCGCCCTCGCGCACGTGCAGCCTCGAGGCGTGCGCATAGCGCGTGACGAGGTCGTTGCCGTGATCGATGTCCACCACGTTGCCGTACTGGGGGTGGAAACCCGCGAAGATCACCACGCCGCCGGCGGCCGCGCGGATTGGCGAGCCGAGATCGGCGAGGAAGTCGATGCCCTCGTGCATGGCCTGCATGCCGGTGAACGGGTCGATGCGCATGCCGAAGCCCGACGCGTTGAACGGCGCGTTCACCGGCATCATGGTCGGGATGAGCTTCTTCTTCACCGCCTGCTCGAAGAGCTGCGCCTCGAGCACGCCCAGCATGTCGGTCCGGTTCTCCATGTGGCGCGAGACCGCGTAGAGCTTCTCGCCGAACTCGGCAAGCGACAGATTCTGCGGCGGCAGGGCCGTCGGCTGCGCGCCGCCCAGCCCAGGCGACTCGGAGAAGCGGAACTCCTGCGGGCGGATGCCCGCCAGCGTGGACAGACGGTCGCCCAGGGCGTCGAGGCGCGCGAGCTGCGCTTGCATCTCGCCCAGCTTGACCGCCATGGCATTCAGGTTCTGCTGCACGAACTGCCGCGCGCGCTCGGCTTCGCCCTGTTGCGCGGAGAGCACCAGCTCCTGCACCAGCGGCACCTTGATGTCGGCCGCGAAGCGGAACGTCACCCAGTACAGGCCTGCCGTCATGCCAAGCAGCAGCACCAGCGCGCCGAACAGCGACGCGAGCAGGTGCCGCGTCGACACGTTCAGCGTCCTGGCCTTGGCCAGACGATTCGGGATGACGATAATCTGCAACTGCAGCTCCCTTTTCTCCGATCCCCTTCTTGCACCCAGCCAAAGCCGATCAATTCCTGATCGCCGACCGGGCCCTGGAATCCCTCGTCGCGAGGACCCGGGACATCCGTACGCTCACCCGATCCTGCGCCAGCTTTCTTCCGCCCGCTCTGGCGCAGCAACTGCGGGCCGCGAACCTGAAGGACGGCGAACTCGCGCTTCTTGCGGCCAATTCCGCGGCGGCGGCAAAGCTCAAACTCGTCGCCGAGAGTTTGCGTAAGTTCTTGTTACAACAGGGGTCGAAGGTTAATTCAGTTTCCGTGAGGGTGCAACCAACTCGGTCACAGGCGTCGGCACAGCCCGCAGCGAAGCAGGCCCTGCTTTCCGATGGAGGAAAGGCTGAATTATCAGCACTTTACGAGCGGTTACCGGCCGATTCGCCTGCCCGCGAGGCGCTCGGCCGCCTGCTGGGCCGGGGGCGCCCTAAAAATCGTTCACAAGCCGCTCCCCGAAGATCAGCAGGAGGACCAGCAAAGCGAGGAACAGGGCGGCCCTGAAGACGTGCCAGGCGTAGCGCAAGTACTTGCGCTCGCCCGTCAGGACGTACGTGAGGACAAGGCCTCCGAGCGCGATCGCCGCCAGCAGGCCGACGACGCGCGCCAGCAGCACCTAGGTCGGCAGGCGCACAAGGCCGGCGATGCCGGCCGGCGCTTGCGCCGCGTGCTCGAAGCTCGCCATCTCCCAGGCGCTCGTGTCGGACACCAGCGCGCGCAATAATTGGTTGTTGAGCGCGTGGCCCGACTTGTGGGCCGTGAAGGCGCCCAGCAAGGGCCGCCCGAGAAGGTACAGGTCGCCGATCGCATCGAGCAGCTTGTGGCGGATGAACTCGTCGGCGAAGCGCAAGCCGTCCGCGTTCAGCAGGCGAAACTCGTCCAGCACCAGCGCATTGTCCAGCCCACCGCCGAGCGCCAGCCCGTCTTCGCGCAGGCGCTCCACCTCGTGCATGAAGCCGAATGTGCGAGCGCGCGCGATCTCCTTCAGGTACGAGGTGCTGGCGAAGTCCACACTGACGGATTGGCGCGTCCGGTCGATGACCGGATGCTTGAAGTCGATGGAGAACTGCAGCCGCAGCCCCTCGTAGGGCTCGAGCCGCGCCCACTTGTCGCCGTCGCGCACTTCCACCAGGCGCATGACGCGCAGGAAGCGCTTCGGCGCCGGCTGCTCTTCGAGGCCGGCCTGCTGCAGGAGCAGCACGAACGGCGCCGCGCTGCCGTCCATGATCGGCACTTCCGGACCATCGAGATCCACGTAGGCGTTGTCCACGCCCAATCCCGCCAGCGCGGACATCAGATGCTCCACCGTGTACACCTTGGCGTCCTGGTGCACGAGGCAGGACGACAGGCGCGTTTCGCCGACCAGATCGGCGCGCGCCGGGATATCGACCGGCGAGGCGAGATCGACGCGGCGAAAGACGATGCCGGTATCGGGCTGCGCCGGTCGCAGCGCGATGCTGACCTTCTGGCCGGTATGCAGGCCCACGCCTTGTGCGCGGACCAGGGACTTGAGCGTGCGTTGCTTGACCATGCCTAACTTCTTGAGCAGACGGCAATTCTAGCAGACGCGCACGGCGGAGCGCCCTCCGGCAAGGAGGATGGAGGGCGACCCCGCTGCGCGCTGCCCGACGCTCAGTCCGCCTGCTTGCGCAGGAACGCCGGGATATCGTACTTGTCTACGCCGCTTTGCTGCAGCGCCTCGACTGTCGACGCGCGGTTGCGCCGGATCACGGCGGGCACGGCGTCGAGCTGCTGATAGTCGACTGCGCCCGCCGGGGCGAGCGGCTGATCGTCCGTGCCGGTCTTCTGCGAGATCACCAGCTGCGGCTTGCCCTGGCGCGCCACGATGGGAGCGCCCAGTCCGGTGGCCACGACCGTCACGCGCAGGTCGTCGCTCAGCGCATCGTCGTAGACCCCGCCGTAGATGATGGTCGCGTCCTCCGCGGCAAAGGCGCGGATGGTGTTCATGACCTCCTTGGTCTCGCGCAGCTTCAGGCTCGAGCGCGAAGCGCTGATATTGACGAGCACGCCGCGCGCGCCGGCGAGGTTCACGCCCTCGAGCAGCGGGCAGGCGATCGCCTGCTCCGCGGCGATGCGCGCCCGGTCCAGTCCCGCGGCGCTCGCCGAGCCCATCATCGCCATGCCCTGCTCGCACATCACCGTGCGCACGTCCTGGAAGTCGACGTTGACCAGGCCCGGTTGGTTGATGATCTCGGCGATGCCGGCGACCGCGTCGTTCAGCACATCGTCGGCAGCGCGGAACGCCTCTTCCTGCGTCACGTCCTCTCCCAGCACCTCTTCCAGCTTGTCGTTGAGGATGACGATGAGCGAATCGACGTGCGGCGCGAGCTCCGCCAGCCCCTGTTCGGCGATCTTCATGCGCTTGGATCCTTCGAAGGAGAAGGGTTTGGTGACCACCGCCACGGTGAGGATGCCGAGTGTGCGCGCCACCTCGGCGATCACGGGACCGGCGCCGGTGCCGGTGCCCCCGCCCATGCCCGCGGTGATGAACGCCATGTGCGCTCCGGCGAGCGCCTCCTCGATGCGCTCGCGCTCCGCGATGGCCACCGCACGCGCCTCCTCGGGCTTCGCCCCCGAGCCCAGGCCGCTCGAGCCGAGCTGGATCTGGTTGCGCGCCCTGTTGCGCGAGAGCACCTGCGCGTCTGTATTGACGGCGATGAACTCCACGCCGTCGACGCCGTGCTCGATCATGTGGTTCACGGCGTTGCCGCCGGCCCCACCCACGCCGATCACCTTGATGATCGGTCCCGCCGCCTGACTATCCACGATCTCGAACATGTGTTTCCTCCTTGCCGGTTGGAACGACGTCAGAAATTGCGCTGGAACCACTCCCGCATGCGCGCCAGCACGGCGCGCATCGAGCCGTCCTGCCGCGACAACTGCCCCTGCCGGACCTGCTGCACGCCCTCGAGCAGCAGCCCCACCGCCGTGGCGTGGCGCGGATTGCGCACCACGTCGGCGAGACCGCCCGCGTACTTGGGCACGCCTACGCGCACGGGCATGTGGAAGATCTCCTCGCCGAGCTCGACCATGCCCTGCATCACCGAGCTGCCCCCGGTCAGCACGACGCCCGAGGACAGCAGCTCCTCGAAACCGGACTCGCGCAGCACCTGCTGCACCAGCGAGAACAGCTCCTCGACGCGCGGCTCGATCACCTCGGCGAGCGTCTGGCGCGACATCGCGCGCGGCCCGCGGTCGCCGATGCCCGGCACTTCGATCATCTCGTTGGGATCGGCAAGCTGGCGCAGCGCCACGCCGTGGCGCACCTTGATCAGCTCCGCCTCCGCGGTCGGCGTGCGCAGCGCCATGGCGATGTCGTTGGTGATCTGGTCGCCGGCGATGGGGATGACCGCGGTATGGCGGATGGCGCCGTGCGTGAACACCGCGACGTCGCTCGTGCCGCCGCCGATGTCCACCAGGCACACGCCCAGGTCCTTCTCGTCCTCCGACAGCACGGCGCGCGCCGAGGCAAGCGGCTGCAGGATCAGGTCGTTCACCTCCAGGCCGCAGCGGCGCACGCACTTGACGATGTTCTGCGCCGCGGACACCGCGCCAGTGACGATGTGCACCTTGACCTCGAGGCGCACGCCGGACATGCCGATCGGCTCGCGCACGTCTTCCTGCCCGTCGATGATGAACTCCTGGCGCAGCACGTGCAGGATCTGCTGGTCGGTGGGAATGTTGACCGCCTTCGCGGTCTCGATGGCCCGTTCGACATCGAGCGGTCCGACCTCGCGATCCTTGATCGCCACCATGCCAGTCGAGTTGAAGCTCTTGATGTGGCTGCCGGCGATGCCGGTGAACGCGGACGCGATCTTGCAGTCCGCCATCAGCTCGGCTTCCTCCAGCGCGCGCTGCACCGCGTTGACCGTGGACTCGATGTTGACGACCACGCCCTTCTTCAGGCCCTTGGACTCGTGCGCGCCCATGCCGAGGATGTCGATCGTTCCGTCGGGCCGCAGCTCGGCCACCAGCGCGGCCACCTTGGAGGTGCCGATGTCCAGGGCCACGACGAGGTTCTTGGTTTCGCGCGCCATCGCCTATCCGCCCTTGTGCTCCGGCACGCGCAGCGCGAAGCCGTTGGGGTAGCGCGCGTCGACGTGCTCGGCCTTGCGCGCCAGCCGGCCGAGCGTCTGCGGGTAGGCCGCCACCAGCCGCGCGAGCCGGGATTCGATCGGGTCGTTGGCCGCGTCTCGGCCGAGCGCGATGGTCAGGCCGTCGTCCAGCCGCAGGACCCACGCCCGCCGGGGCGACACCATCAGCCGCTGGGGCTCGGCCTGCAGGGGCGCGAGAATCTCGCGGAACCGCAGGTAGCGCCGTGCGAGATCGCCTTCGCTGCCCGCGGGGCCCGCGAACAGCGGCAGCGGCGCGTCCGTGGTCCCGGGGAAGCGCTCGCCCTGCACATTGACCAGCCCGCTTTCCGCCCAACGCGCCATGGCCTCGTGCTCCTCGAGCGCGGCCTCGAGCCGGTCGGGCCAGATGCGACGCACGTGGGCGCGGCGCACCCAGGGCAGCGCCTCGAGCGCGGCGCGCACCTCGTCCAGGTCCACGGCAAAGAAGTTTCCCGCGATGCGCCCCTGCACGGCGGACTCCACCTGCGCGCGCGCCGTATGCGTGAGGGTGCCCACCACCAGCATTTCGCGCACCGGGAAGAGCGGCGAGCGCACCAGTAGCTGCGCCAGCGCCACGGCGAACACCATCAGTGCGAGAGCGGTAAGGGCGCCCGCCGCCGCGTTCAGCAGGCGCGGGTTATCCCACATGCGCGCCCTCCAGGATCTTGACGCACAGGTCCTCGTAGGACAGGCCCGCGGCGCGCGCCGCCATGGGCACGAGGGAGTGGTCAGTCATGCCCGGCGCAGTGTTCACTTCCAGGAGCCACGGCCGGCCCGCGGCGTCGAGCATGAGGTCGACGCGGCCCCAGCCGCTGCAGCCCAAGGACCGAAACGCGCGCAGGCATAGCGCCTGGATCTCGCGCTCGCGCTCCGGCGGCAGTCCGCAGGGGATGATGTAGCGCGTATCGTCGGCGACGTACTTGGCCTGGTAGTCGTAGAAGTCGCGGGGGGTTTCCAGCCGGATCAGAGGCAGCACCTCGTCGCCGAGGATGCCGGCCGTGAGCTCGACCCCCTCGATGAACTTCTCCACCATCACCCGCCGGTCGTAGTTCACCGCGAGCGCGAAAGCCTCGTCGAGACCGGCGGCGGCGCGCACCTTGCTCATGCCGATGGACGAGCCCTCGCTCACCGGCTTCACCATCAGCGGCAAGCCGAGGCGCTCCGCGACTTTGCGGAAGTCGCTGCCCGCGTCGACAACCTCGAAGGGCGGGGTGGGCAGCCCCTCCGCCATCCACAGGCGCTTGGCGCGAAGCTTGTCCATGGCGAGCGCGGAGCCGAGCACGCCGCTGCCCGTATAGCGCAGGCCCAGCCATTCGAGGGCGCCTTGCAGGGTGCCGTCCTCGCCGAATCGTCCGTGCAGCACGATGAAGGCACGCTCGTAGCCGCCGCGCATCAGGTCCGCGATCCCTGCGCTCTTCGGGTCGAAGGCGTGCGCGTCGACGCCGCGCGCGCGAAGCGCCGCGAGCACCATGCTGCCGCTCTTCAGCGAAACCTCCCGCTCCGCGGTCGTGCCGCCCATCAGCACCGCGACCTTCATGTGGCATCCCCAACGATGCGCACTTCCGGCACCAGGTCGACGCCCGCCTGCTCGAGCACGCGCCGCCGCACCTCTTCGATCAGCCCCTCGATGTCCGCGGCGCTCGCGCGGCGCTCCGCATTGACGATGAAGTTGGCGTGCTTCTCCGACACGCGCGCGCCGCCGCGCGCGAGGCCCTTCAGCCCACAGGACTCGATGAGGCGCGCGGCGTGGTCGCCCGGCGGATTGCGGAACACGCTGCCGGCGTTGGGCAGCGCGAGCGGCTGCGAGGCGATGCGCCGCACGAGGAGCTCGCGGATGCGCCCGCGCGCCGCGTCTCCGTCCCCGCCGCGCAGCGCGAACCAGGCGCCTGCGAACCACTCGTCCTCGCCCAGGCGCCGGCCGTCGCGCAAGGCGCAGTGCCGGTAGCCGATGTCGAACTCGTTGCGCGCGCGTGTGCGCAGCGCGCCGCGCCGGTCGACGGTCACTGCGCGCTCGACCAGGTCCCACGTCTCCCCGCCGTAGCAGCCGGCATTCATCGCCAGCGCGCCGCCGACCGTGCCCGGTATGCCGGCGAGGAACTCGGCCTGCGCGAGGTTGTGGCGCGCGGCAAAGCGCGCGACCTTCGGCGCGGCGACGCCGGCCTCGGCGTACAGCCGGCCGGCGAGCATCTGCGGGTGCAGGCCCGGCGCGTGCATCAGCACGACGGTGCCGGCGAAGCCGCCGTCGCGCACGAGCAGGTTGGAGCCCAGGCCGACGAACAGCAACGGCTCGCCCGGCGGCAGCTGCACGACGAAAGCCTGCAGGTCCTCGAGGTCCGCCGGCGTATAGAAGCGCGCGGCGCGGCCGCCGGCGCGCCAGCTGACGTGCCGGGCCATCGGCTCTCCGGTCTTCAGCACGCCGCGCAGGTCCGTCAGTCTCAGGGCGTCGGTCATGTTCATGTCAGCTGCGCCGGCACGCCGGAGATGGAGCCTGCGCCCATGGTGACCACGACGTCGCCGTCGCGTGCCACGCGCCGGATCGCCGCGGCGAGCTGCCCGACCTCCTCCACGAACACCGGCTCGACCTCGCCGGCCACGCGTACCGCGCGCGCCAGCGAGCGGCCATCGGCCGCCACGATGGGCGCTTCGCCGGCCGGATAGACCTCGGCGAGGATCAGCGCGTCGGCCGTCGACAGCACCTTGACGAAGTCCTCGAACAGGTCGCGCGTGCGCGTGTAGCGGTGCGGCTGGAAGGCGAGCACCACCCGACGGCTGGGGAAGGCGCCGCGCGCTGCGGCCAGCGTCGCAGCCATTTCCGCCGGGTGGTGCCCGTAATCGTCGATCAGTGTGAAGCGCCCGCCGCCGGGAAGCGCGACATCGCCGCAGCGCTGGAAGCGCCGGCCGACGCCGCGGAATTCCGCCAGGGCCTTGAGGATCGCGCTGTCCGCAACGCCCAGCTCGGTCGCCACCGCGATGGCGGCGAGCGCGTTCAGCACGTTGTGCGCACCCGGCAGATTGAGCGTCACTTCGAGCGGTTGCCGCCCCTCGCGCAGTGCCTTGAAGCGCATGGCACCCGAGGCGTGCTCGACGTGGGTGGCGCGCAGCGTCGCATCCGCGCCGAAGCCGTAGGTGAGCACCGGCTTGGACACGAACGGCAGGATCTCGCGCACGTTGGTGTCCTCGGCGCACAGGATGGCGCTGCCGTAGAACGGCAAGTTCTGCAGGAACTGCACGAACGCCTGCTTGAGGCGCGCGACGTCGTGCTGGTAGGTGTCCATGTGGTCGGCGTCGATGTTGGTGACGACGGCGATGACCGGCTGCAGGTGCAGGAACGAGGCGTCCGACTCGTCGGCCTCGACGACGATGCACTCGCCCTGCCCCAGGCGCGCGCTCGAGCCGGCGGCGTTCAGCCGACCGCCGATGACGAAGGTCGGGTCGAGTCCGCCCTCGGCGAGCACGCTCGCCACGAGGCTCGTGGTCGTGGTCTTGCCGTGCGTGCCGGCGATGGCCACCCCCTGCTTGAGGCGCATCAGCTCGGCGAGCATCAGGGCACGCGGCACCACCGGCACGCGCTTCGCCCGTGCCGCGCGCACCTCGGGGTTGTCGGCCTGCACCGCGCTCGACACGACCACGGCGTCGGCGCCGTTGATGTGCGCCGCCGCGTGCGCCATGGACACCCGCGCGCCGAGCTCGCGCAGACGCCGCGTGGCTGCATTCTCGGCGAGATCCGAGCCGCTCACCTGGTAGCCCAGGTTGAGCAGCACCTCGGCGATCCCGGACATGCCCGAGCCGCCGATGCCGACGAAGTGGATGTGCCGGACCTTGTGCTTCATCCGGCGAGCTCCATGCAGCGCGCGGCGACCAGCTTCGCCGCCCCGGGCTTGCCGAGCGCGCGCGCCTTGCGTGCCATGTCGAGCAGGCGCGGCCGGTCGAGAGTGCGCAAGATTGCGGCGAGCGACTCCGGGCCGAGCGCGGCCTGCGGCAGCAGGATCGCTGCGCCCTGATCGGCGAGGAACCGCGCGTTCGCCGTCTGGTGGTCGTCCACCGCATGGGGAAACGGCACGAGGACGCTCGCCACGCCCCCCGCCGAGAGCTCCGCCACCGTGATCGCGCCCGCGCGGCAGACCACCAGGTCCGCTTCGGCGTAGCGGCGCGCCATGTCGTCGATGAACGGCACCAGCTCACCCTCGACACCCGCGGCGCGATAGTTGGCGCGCAGCGCCTCCAGGTGCCGCTCGCCCGCCTGGTGCACGACGCGCGGCCGCGGCTCGAGCAGCGCGAGCGCCTTCGGCACGCACTCGTTCAGCGCCTGTGCGCCGAGGCTGCCGCCGACGACCAGCAGGCGCAACGGCCCCTCGCGTCCCGCGGCGCGCGCTTCCGGCGGCGCCAGCGCGGCGATCTCGCCACGCACCGGATTGCCTGTCCATTCTGCGCCGCGCAGCGCATCGGGAAATGCCGTCATCGCCTTGTCGGCGACCTTGGCCAGCACGCGATTGGTGAGGCCCGCGATCGCGTTCTGCTCGTGCACCGCGAGCGGCCGCGCGAGGAGCGAAGCCATCATGCCGCCGGGAAAGGCGACGTAGCCGCCCATGCCGAGCACGACGTCCGGGCGCAACGCGAAGATGGCGCGCGCCGCCTGCGCGAAGCCGACCAGCAGGTTGAGCGGCAGCAGCAGCGCCGCGATCACACCCTTGCCCCGCAGGGCGGCAGCGCGGATCCACGCCATGCGGTAGCCGCGCGCCGGCACCAGGCGCGCCTCCATGCCCGATCGGGCGCCCATCCACACGACCTCCCAGCCGGCCGCGCGCAGCTCCTCGGCCACGGCGAGGCCCGGGAATACGTGCCCGCCGGTCCCGCCCGCCATGATGAGCGCGGTCCTCACGCGTGCAACCCCCGCGCCAGCTGCCGGTTCTCCCAGTCGATGCGCAGCAGCAGCGCGAGCGCGACGCTGTTGGCGATCAGCCCGGTGCCGCCGAAACTCATGAGCGGCAGCGTCAGCCCCTTGGTGGGCAGCAGGCCCATGTTCACGCCCATGTTGATGAGCGCCTGGAAGCCGAGCCAGATGCCCAGGCCCTGCGCGGCGAGCGCGGCGAAGTGCCGATCGCGCAACGCCGCCTGGCGGCCGATGGCGAAGGCGCGCAGCACGACCCAGGCGAACAGCGCGATCACCGCCGCCACGCCGATGAAGCCCAGCTCCTCGGCGATCACCGCGAGCAGGAAATCGGTGTGCGCCTCGGGCAGGTAGAAGAGCTTCTCCACGCTCGCGCCCAGGCCGACGCCGAGGAACTCGCCGCGGCCGAAGGCGATCAGCGCGTGCGACAGCTGGTAGCCGCGGCCGAAGGGATCGGTCCACGGATCCATGAAGCCGAAGATGCGCTGCATGCGGTACTCGGAGGTGAGCACCAGCAGCGCGAAGCCGATGCCGAGCATGGCCACCAGCGCGGTGAAGTGCCGGCCGTTCATGCCACCGAGGAACAGGATGCCGAACGTCGTCACGGCGATCACCACCAGCGCGCCGAAGTCGGGCTCGCGCAGCAACAGCCAGGACACGAACATCATCACCGCCAGCATCGGCAGCAGGCCGCGGCGGAAGCTCTTCAGCACCGCGTGCTTGCGCACGGTGTAGTCGGCCGCGTAGAGCACCACGGCGAGCTTGACGAGCTCCGAAGGCTGCAGCGTGAAAGCGCCCAGATCGAGCCAGCGCCGCGCGCCGTTCACTTCGCGGCCGATGCCGGGCACGAGCACCAGCACGAGCAGCGCCAGGCAGGCGAGGAAGCCGAGCGGCGCCGCCTTCTGCCAGAAGCGCACGGGCAGCAGGAACACGACGAGCGCGGTGGCGAGCGCGCCGCCGAGGAACAGCGCGTGGCGCAGCAGGAAGTAGGCCGCGTTCGCGCCGGTGTAGCGGCTCGCCTCGGCGGTGGCGATGGACGCCGAATAGACCATCACGACGCCAATCGCCATGAGCAGCAGCCCCGCCCAGGCGAGCGAGCGGTCATACTCCGGCTCGGCCGCATCCTTGGCGAATACGTAGGTTGCGCCCACCTCAGCTCCCGAGCGCGCGCACCGCAGCGGCGAACGCCTCGCCGCGATGGCGGTAGTCGCGGAACATGTCGAAGCTCGCGCAGGCCGGCGACAGCAGCACCGCGTCGCCTTCCAGCGCCAGCGCCGCGGCGCGCACCACGGCCTGCTCGAGCGAAGTGCAGCGCTCCACCGGGATCGAAGCGGGCACGCCTCCCGCCGAGAGCGCGCGCTCCAGCAGCGGCGCGTCGCGGCCGATGAGCAGCACCGCGCGCGCGTGCGCGGCCACCGCCGGCGCGAGCGGCGCGAAGTCCTGCCCCTTCCCGTCGCCGCCGGCGATCAGGATCGATGGCCGTCCCAGGCCGCGCAGCGCCGCGAGCACCGCACCGACGTTCGTGCCCTTGGAATCGTCGTACCAGACGACGCCGCGGCGCAGCGCCACCTGCTGCAGGCGGTGCGGCAGGCCACGGAACGTCGCCAGTCCCGCGGCCAGCGCGTCGCGCGAGACCCCGAGCGTGCGCGCCAGCGCGCAGGCGGCGAGCGCGTTGGACACGTTGTGCGCGCCGTGGATCGGCAGCTCTGCGGCGCGCGCGAAGCCATGCGAGCCCTCGTGAAGCACGCCGTTCACCAGACCGAAGTCCTCCTCCGACGCCGGCGCATCGAGGCCGAAGGTGAGGCGACGGCGGTTGGGCTGGCCCATGCCGAGTGAGCGCCAGTTGTCGCGATTGAGCACCTGGACGCCCTGGCCGAGGAAGATGCGCGCCTTGGCGGCCGCGTACTCGTCGATGCCGGCGTAGCGGTCGAGGTGGTCCTCGCTCACGTTGAGCAGCGCGGCGGCCTCGGGCTCGAGCGACCAGGCGGTCTCGAGCTGATAGCTGGAGAGCTCGAGCACCCAGGCCGCGGGCGGCGTAGCGCGCGCCGCAAGCGCCTGCAGCACGGGCGGGCCGATGTTGCCGGCCACTTCGACATCGAGGCCGGCGCCGCGCAACAGGTGGCCGGTCAGCGCGGTGACGGTGGTCTTGCCATTGGTGCCGGTGATGGCGAGCACGCGCGTGCCGTTGTGCGCGCGCACGTGCCAGGCGAAGAGCTCGATGTCGCCGAGCACCGGGATGCCGCGCTCGAGCGCCGCGCGCACGACCGGCTCCTCGAGCGACAGGCCCGGGCTGATGCACAGCAGATCCACGTCCGCCAGCAGCCGGGGCGAAAAGGGCCCGGCGTGCAGCTCGCCGCGGAAGTCCGCTGTGCGCGGCGGCGCCGTGCGCGAGTCCGCGACGCGCGCGCGGCCGCCCTGGCGCTCGACCCAGCGCGCCACCGACAGTCCGGTGTCGCCCAGGCCAAGGATCAGCACGCGCCGTCCGGAGAGCGACATCGGCTCGGGCCGCGGCAGCAGGTTGAACAGGGGCTCGCGCATCGTCATGGTCACCGCAGCTTCAGCGTCGAAAGGCCGAACAGCACCAGCATCATGGTGATGATCCAGAAGCGCACCACCACCTGCGATTCCTTCCAGCCCTCCAGCTCGTAGTGGTGATGCAGCGGCGCCATGCGGAAGATGCGGCGCCCGCCGCTCGCCTTGAAGTACGCAACCTGCAGCATCACCGACAGCGTCTCGACGACGAACACGCCACCCATGATGAACAGCACGATTTCCTGCCGCACGATCACCGCGATGGTGCCGAGCGCCGCGCCGAGCGCGAGCGCGCCCACGTCGCCCATGAACACTTCCGCCGGGTAGGCGTTGAACCAGAGGAAGCCGAGGCCCGCACCGGCGAGCGCGCCGCAGAACACGGTGAGCTCGCTCGCGCCGGCGATGTAGGGCAGGCCCAGGTATTTGCTGAACACGCTGTGGCCCGCGACGTAGGCAAAGATGCCCAGGCCGCTGCCGATCATCACGGTCGGCATGATCGCCAGGCCGTCCAGTCCGTCGGTGAGATTGACGGCGTTGGACGTGCCGACGATGACGAAATAGGTCAGGATGATGAAGCCGATCGGGCCGAGCGGATAGGCGACGAACTTGAAGAACGGCACGATCAGCTCGTTCAGCGCCGGGTGCTGCTGCGCGATGCTCGCGAGGTAGGCGGCCGCGGCGAGGCCGATCGCCGACTGCCAGAAGAGCTTGGCGCGCGCCGAGAGGCCCTTCGGATTGCGGTGCACGACCTTGCGGTAGTCGTCGATCCAGCCGATCGTGCCGAAGCCCAGCGTCACCAGCAGCACCACCCACAGATAGCGGTTCTGCAGGTCGCCCCACAGGAGCGTCGTGATGCCGATGGACAGCAGGATCAGCGCGCCGCCCATGGTCGGCGTGCCCGCCTTGGTGAGATGCGTGCGCGGGCCCTCCTCGCGCACCGACTGGCCGATCTTGTACGCGGTCAGCTTGCGGATCACGTACGGCCCGAGGATCAGCGAGATGGCGAGCGCCGTCAGGCAGGCGAGCACCGCGCGCAGCGTGATGTAGTTGAAGACGTTGAACAGGCGCACGTCGCGCGCCAGCCACTGGGCGAGGTCGAGCAGCATCAGTGCACCTCCTGCGCGTCGCCGGTGAGCGCGGCCACCACGCGTTCCATGCGCATGAAGCGCGAGCCCTTCACGAGGACCGTGCCGGCCGCGGGCAGCGCCGCGGCCAGCGCCTGCGGCGACTCGAAATGCCGGCCGCCGCCGCCGAAAGCGGCGACCGCCTCGCGGCTCGCTTCGCCCAGCGCGAGCAGCGCGCCGATGCCGCGCTCGCGCGCGTAGGCGCCCACCTCCCGGTGGAACGCCGGCCCCTGCTCGCCGACCTCTCCCATGTCGCCGAGCACCAGCACCGTCGGGCGCGGGCAGCCGGCGAGCACGTCGATCGCGGCGCGCACCGAGTCGGGGTTGGCGTTGTAGCTGTCGTCGATCAGCGTGGCCCCGGCCCGCGTGCGCTTGGCCTGCATGCGCCCCGTATAGGGCCGGAATGCCGCGAGCCCCCGCTCGATCGCCTCGGCCGGCACGCCGGCGGCGTGCGCGCAGGCGGCGGCGGCGACTGCGTTGCGCACGTTGTGCAGGCCCGGGATGGCGAGCGTGATGTGCGCCTCGCCGCTCGGCGTGCGCAGCACCAGCTCGCTCGAGAGCGGCTTCAGCGCGTAGCCGCCGCTGACGTCCGCGCGCGGCGACAGGCCGAACGTCACGGTGCGCCGCGCGCCGGCCGCCGTGGCGAAGATCGCAGCGTGCTCGTCGTCGGCATTGAGCACCGCGGTACCGTCGGGCGGCAACGCGCGCAGCGCTTCGGCGTTCTCCTCAGCGCTCGCCGCGACGCTCTTCATGAACTCCATGTGCTCGCGCTGCGCATTGGTCACCACCGCGATGGTCGGCTGCGCGATCCCGGCGAGCCAGGCGATCTCGCCCGGGTGGTTCATGCCGAGCTCGATGGCGCAGTAGCGATGCGCGGCGCGCAGGCCGAGCAGCGTCATCGGCACGCCGATGTCGGTATTCAGGTTGCCCTTCGTGGCGAGCACCGACGCCTCGCCCGCATGCGCGCGCAGGATCGCGGCGAGCATTTCCTTGGTCGTGGTCTTGCCGTTCGCGCCCGCGATGGCGATCGCCACCGGAGAGAATCGCGCGCGCCAGTGCCGGCCGAGCCGACCCAGCCCGAGGCGCGTGTCGTCCACGACGATCACCGGCAGCGGCGCTGCCTGCGCGTGCCGCGCGTCGACCAGCGCGCCGGCGGCGCCCCGCTCTTTCGCCATGGCGAGGAAGTCGTGCCCGTCGAAGCGCTCGCCGCGGATGGCGACGAACAGCTCGCCCGCGCCAATGCCGCGCGAGTCTGTCGAGACGCCGGCGAAGCGCGCGTCGGCGCCGGCGAATCGGCCCTGCATCGCGGCGGCGGCTTCGGCGAGGCTCATCATCGCTTCCCCCGTCGCGCGAGCGCGGCGCGCGCCACCTCGGCGTCCGAGAACGGCAGCCGGCGGCCGGCGACCTCCTGCGTGTCTTCGTGACCCTTGCCGGCGATCAGCACAACATCTACATCCTGCGCGGCGGCGACGGCAGCCTGGATCGCGCGTGCCCGATCGGCCTCCTGCTCGCAGGGGCCCTCGATGCCGCCGGCGATCTCGCGCAGGATGGCCAGCGGATCTTCGCTGCGCGGATTGTCGGACGTGAGCACCACCCGGTCCGCGAGGCGCGCGGCGATCCTGCCCATCGGCGCGCGCTTGGCCCGATCCCGGTCGCCGCCCGCGCCGAACACGACCGCGAGCGCGCCGCTACGCGCGTCGGCTTCCGGCCGCAGCGCGCGCAGCACGTTCTCCAGTGCGTCCGGGCTGTGCGCGTAGTCGATCACCACGAGGGGCGCGCGCTCGCCGCCGAGGCGCTGCATGCGCCCCGGCACTTCGGGCAGCCGCTCCAGCGCACGCACCGCGTCCGGGAACGCCATGCCGCTCGCCACCAGCGCGCCGGCGACGCCGAGCGCGTTGGCGACGTTGTAGGTGCCGAGCGCCGGCACCGTCGCCTCTGCCGTGCCCCAGCTCGAGTCGATCGTCACCCTGCGCCCGACGATGCGCGAGGCGACGAGATGCTCGCCCGGCGCGTTCCCCGGCGTCAGGCGATAGCCGATGGTGCGCACGCCGCGCGCCGCGAGGCGCGCGGCGAGCTGCACGCCGAAGGCGTCATCGAGGTTGAGCACCGCGCACTCGAGGCCTGCACCGTCGAATAGCCGCGCCTTGGCCTCGCCGTAGGCGTGCATCGTGCCGTGGTAGTCGAGGTGATCGTGCGTGAGGTTGGTGAACAGCGCGCAGTCGAAGGCGACGCCGTCGACGCGCCCCTGCACGAGCGCGTGCGAGGAGACCTCTAGGGCCACCGCGCCGGCGCCCGCGCCCCGGAAATCCGCGAGCAGGCGGTGAAGCTCGAGCACATCGGGCGTGGTGTGCCCGGCGTCCTCGAGCGCCCCTGGAAATCCCGCGCCCAGCGTGCCGATCACGCCGCATTTCCTGCCCGCGCCGCCGAGCGCCGCGGCGATCCATTGCGAGCAGGTCGTCTTGCCGTTGGTGCCCGTGACGCCGCAGGTCCAGAGCGCTTCCGAGGGCTGGCCGTAGAAGGCATGCGCGAGCGCGCCCGCCTGCCGCCGCAACCCGGCGACGGCCGCGTTCGGCACGCGCCACTCGGGTCGCCAGGCGAAGCCCTCGGCCTCCCAGACCACGGCGGCAGTGCCGCGGCCGATGGCCTCGGCGATGTAGCCGCGGCCGTCCGCGCGCTCCCCGGGCCAGGCAAAGAACGCCACTCCCGGGCCCGCGCGGCGGCTGTCGGCGCAGAGCCGCGCGATCATCGCCCCCTGGCGCGCAAGCTGTGCGAACAGGTCCATGCGCGCATCACGTGCTTTCCCGCGCTTCCTCGTGCGCGCCCGGCAGCGGCAGCGGCTCGAGCGGGGCGTCGTAGGGCACGCCGAGCGCTCGCAGCGCGCCGCGCGCCACCTGCGCGAACACCGGCGCCGCGACCACGCCGCCGTAGTACTGGCCGCCGGCCGGCTCGTCGATCATGACCGCCACTACGATGCGCGGCGCGCTCACCGGCGCCAGGCCGACGAAGGAGGCGATGTACCTGTCGGCGGCGTAGCCGCCGTTCTCCTGCTTGTGCGCGGTGCCGGTCTTGCCCGCCACGCGCCAGCCCATGATGCGCGCGCGCGGCGCGGTGCCGCCGGGCTGCACGGCGAGCTCGAGCATGGCGCGCATCTCGCGCGCCGTCTGCGCCGAGAGCACGCGCGTGCCGGGCGCCGGCAGCGGCGATTTCTGCAGCGTCACCGGCACGAGCTCGCCGTCGCGCGCGAACATGGTGTAGGCACGCGCCAGCTGCATCAGGCTCACCGAGATCCCGTGCCCGTAGGCCATGGTCGCCTGCTCGATCGGACGCCAGGTCGCGGCCGGGCGCAGCCTGCCCGCCGCCTCGCCGGGGAAGCCGAGCTGTGGCGGGGCGCCGAAGCCGGCGCGCTGGAACAGGCGCCACATGTCCTCGCGGCCGAGAGCGAGCGCGATGCGCGCGGCGCCGACGTTGGAGGACTTCTGGATCACCTGCGCGACCGTGAGCACGGACTCCGGGTGCGGGTCATGGATGACGTGCTGCGCGACGCGCAGGCCGCCATTGCCGATCTGCACGCGCGTCGCCGGCGACAGGCGGTCCGACTCGAGCGCCAGCGCCACGGTGAAGGGCTTGAGCGTCGAGCCCGGTTCGAACACGTCGGTGAGCGCGCGGTTCCTGATCTGCGCGCCCGAGAGGCGCGCCCGATTGTTGGGATTGAACGAGGGGACGTTGGCGAGCGCCAGCACCTCGCCGGTCTGCACGTCGAGCGCCACCAGCGCGCCCGCCGTCGCGCGGTGGGCGAGCACCGCCTCCTTCAGCGCAGCGTAGGCGAGGCTCTGGATCTTGCCGTCGATCGACAGCGTGAGGTCGCGGCCGTCCTGCGCGGCGCGGATCGACTCGATGTCCTCGACCACGCGCCCGCGGCGGTCCTTGATGACGCGCCGGCTGCCCGGGACACCCCCCAAGCTCGCCTCGAACGCGAGCTCCATGCCTTCCTGACCCGCCTCGTCCACGCCCGTGAAGCCGACCACGTGCGCCGTGACTTCGCCCCCGGGGTAGTAGCGCCGGTACTCGGGATGCTGGTAGATGCCTTCCAGCCCGAGTTGCGCGACGCGCTCGGCAGTCTCGGGCGCGATCTGGCGCTTCAGGTAGACGAAGTCGCGCGACGCGTCGCCCAGCTTGCGGCGCAACTCGCCCGCGTCGGCGCCGAGCAGCGACGCCAGGCGGCGCAGTTGCGCCGGCGAGGCGCTCACGTCGCCGGGAATCGCCCACACGGATTGCACCGGCGTCGAGACGGCGAGCGCCTCGCCGTTGCGATCGAGGATGCGGCCGCGCGTGGCCGGCACCGTGAGCACGCGGCTGTAGCGCGCCTCGCCCTTTTCCTGCAGGAAGTCGGTATGCATGGCCTGCAGGTAGAGCGAGCGCCCGGCGATGACGGCGAAGGCCGCGAAGAATCCCGCGAGCACGAAACGCGCACGCCAGACCGGCAGGCGCACCAGCGCCGGCGCCGCCGCGCTCATCGGCCCTCGGCCAGGTTGACCACGCGCACGCGGCGCGCGTCGGGTGCGCGCATGCCGAGCGTGCCGGTGGCGACGCGCTCGACGCGCGCGTGCAGGCCCCAGGTGCTCGCCTCGAGCTGCAGCTTGCCGTACTCGACGTCCAGCTCCCGCGCGCGCGCCTCGGCGCGTTCCAGCTCGGAGAACAGCTTGCGCGCCTTGTGCTGCGAAGTGACGAGCCCGAGCGCGCAGACGACGAGAACCAGGAGGAGGAGGAGGTTCAGCTTCGCCACGTGTCGGGCTCGAGGGTGACGAGCCCGAGCGCGCGGACGGCGTGAACCAGGAGGAGGAGGCGGTTCAGGGGCGCCACGCGTCGGGCTCGATTCGGTGGATCAAGGTCGGGTCAAAGGGGGCGTCGGTGCGCTCGGCGACACGCAGCACAGCGCTGCGCGCGCGCGGGTTGGCCGCGGTCTCGGCGCTCGCGGGGCGGACCGGCTTGCCGACCATTCTGAGCAGCGCTTGTGGCAACTCGCTGGCGCGCAGCGGCAAATCCCGTGGCAGCGCCGGGCGCGCGCAGGCCTGCAGGGAGCGCTTCACCAGGCGGTCCTCCAGCGAGTGGAAGGCGATCACCGCCAGCCGCCCCCCGGGGGCGAGGCGCTCGATCGCCTGCGGCAGCATCAGCGACACTTCCTCAAGCTCCCGATTGACGAGAATCCGTAGAGCTTGAAAGGTGCGCGTCGCCGGATCCTGGCCCGGCTCCCGTGTGCGGACCGCCGCACCCACGAGATCGGCAAGTTGGCGGGTCGTGCGGATGGGCGCGACCCGGCGAGCAGCAACAATCGCCGCTGCAATCTGTTTAGCAAACCGTTCTTCCCCATACCCCCCGATGACCTCTCTGATCTGGTTTTCTTGTGCGCTCGCCAGCCAGTCGGCGGCGCTCGTCCCCTGCGAAGGGTCCATGCGCATATCGAGCGGGCCTTCGCCGCGGAAGGAGAAGCCGCGCTGCGCATCGTCCAGCTGCGGCGAAGACACGCCCAGGTCGAACAGCATTCCCTGCACGAGCGTCACGGCCTGCGCGTCGAGCACCGCCGACAGCCTGCTGAAAGGCGCATGCGTGATGGAAAAGCGCGCATCCGCGATCTCGCGCGCCGCTGCCACGGCTTGCGGGTCGCGGTCGAGCGCGATGAGCCGCCCGCGCGGCCCCAGGCGCTCGAGGATCAGCCGGCTGTGCCCGCCGCGACCGAAGGTGCCGTCGACATACGTACCCTCCGGCCGGATCGAGAGCGCTGCGATCGCCTCGGCGGCCAGGACGGCGCGGTGCATGGCAGTGCGCGCGCTCATCGGCGCTCACAGGGAGAAATCCTCCATGCCGGCAGGCGGGCTCGCCGGTCCGGCAAGCGCCTGCTGGAGCTTCGCGTTCCAAAGGCCGGAGTCCCACAGCTCGAAGTAGCCGCCCTGCCCGACGAGCATGGCGTCGCGCGCGAGCTGCGCGTGCTGGCGCAGCGCGCCGGAGACGAGCAGGCGGCCCGAGCCGTCGGGCACGACGTGCTCCTCGAAGCCAAGCAGCAGCCGCTTCCACCAGCTCGCCTGCGGGTGAAAGCTCGGGAAAGTCTCGGCGCGCGCGCGCACCGGCTCCCAGGCGGCCGGCGGATAGATGAGCACGCAGCCCTCGGGGTGCGCGGTGAGCACGACGTGCTTCGCGCCGCCGAGCAGCGCTTCGCGGTGGCGCGTGGGCACGGCCAGGCGCCCCTTCGCGTCCAGCGTGACCACCGCCGCGCCGTGAAACGTTCCACCCATGCCCCGTTTTCTCCACGGCGGATCGGGCTGGGCGTGCGCCCCCCTTGTCCGCCACTTTTTTCTACCTTTTCCCACTCTAGGAGAAAGGCGAGGCGAGGTCAAGCCAAATATTCAGGCCTGACAAAGACTTAGCGATGTTTTGAGAGGAAGATTCTTGGATTTAAATAGATATCTATTTCAATAGGTTATAAAACCTATTGAAAGTGATATCTCAGAACAGAGGGGCCGAGGGTCGCCGCCGGGCGACACCCTATCCGCCGCGCGCCAGCCGGTCGATGGTTTCCGCGGCGACGCCGACTTTCGCACCCGCCGCATGGATCTCGAGCCAGGTGTTCCCGTCAACCGCAATGCCGTCCCGCTCGCGCCTGGCGCGCGTCTCGCGCTCCGGATCGCCCGCGATGCGCACGCGGTCGACGCCCGGCGCAGGCGGCGACTGCTTCACCCAGGCGATGAACTCGCGCGCCTCGCGCTCGAAGGTCACCGCCGTCCCGAGGCGCTTCGGGTCGATGAGGATCGAAAGCATGCCGTTCAGCACGCGCTTCTTGGAGCGGTCCTCGGTGTGCCATGTACCGCCGCCGGTAAGCGCGCCCCCGAGCAGCTCGCACACCACGGCAAGGCCGTAGCCCTTGTGCAGCCCGAAGGTCGTGAGCGCGCCGAAGGGCTCGACCACCACGAAGCGCGGATCGAGCGTCGGGCGCCCCTGGTCGTCGATCAGCAGGCCCGGCGCGACCTTCTCGCCCTTGTTGTGCGCGACGCGCATCTTGCCCTGCGCCACGCCGCTCGTCGCCATGTCGAGGATGAAGGGCGGCTGGCCGGGGAGCGGGATGCCGATCGTGCAGGGATTGGTGCCGAAGCGCGCGTCGCTGCCGCCGAAGGGCGCGACGATCGCGCGCGAGATGACGTTGACGAAGCTGATGGACACCAGGCCCAGCGCCACCGCCTGCTCGGCCCACTGGCCGATGCGGCACAGGTGGTGCGAGTTGGCGAGCGCCATCACGCACACGCCGTGCTGCTGCGCGCGCGCGATCGCGATATCGGTCGCTTCCAGCCCGATCACCTGGCCGTATCCGGCCTGCCCGTCGAGCGCGACGAGCGCGCCGCCATCGAACTTCACTGCCGGGTGGCGGTTGGGCTTCAGCCCCCCCTCTTTGAGCGAGTCCACGTAGCGCGGGATCATGCCGATGCCATGCGAGTCGTGGCCGGTGAGGTTGGCGGTGACGAGGTTCTCGGCGACCAGCTTCGCCTCGCGCGCGTCGCTGCCGCCCGCGGCGACGATCGCTTCGATCGCGCGCTCGAGCGGACCTGGCTGGAAGACTTGGGGGGTGGACATGGGGGCGGAGTTTATAATGGCTCGGACCCGCCCACGCCCGCCATGATCGACAAGTTCATCGATTCCGCCGCCGCAGCGCTCGCCGATCTCCCCGACGGCGCGACCGTAATGATCGGCGGCTTCGGCAACGCCGGCATGCCGGCCGAGCTGATCGACGCGCTGATCGCCCAGGGCGCGAAGCAGCTGACGGTGGTGAACAACAACGCCGGCAATGCCGATGCCGGGCTCGCGGCGCTGATCGGCGCCAGGCGCGTGAGGAAGATCATCTGCTCGTTCCCGCGCCAGACCGACTCCTGGCACTTCGACAAGGCCTACCGCGCGGGCGAGCTCGCGCTCGAGCTCGTACCGCAGGGCACGCTCGCCGAGCGCATCCGCGCCGCCGGCGCGGGCATTGGCGCCTTCTACACGCCGACCGCGTTCGGCACCAGGCTCGCCGAGGGCAAGGAAACGCGGCGCATCGGCGGGCGCGACTACGTGCTCGAGTCCCCGATCCATGCCGACTACGCGCTCATCAAGGCCGACCGCGCCGACCGCTGGGGCAACCTCACCTACCGCATGACCGCGCGCAATTTCGGGCCGATCATGGCGGCGGCGGCGAAGATCACCGTGGCGCAGGTGCGCGAGACCGTGGCGCTCGGCGAACTCGACCCGGAGATCGTCGTCACGCCCGGCATCTTCGTGCAACGCATCGTGCGCATCGCGCCGCTGAGGAGAGCCGCATGAAGAAGCTCGACCGCAAGCAGATCGCCGCGCGCCTGGCGCGCGACATCCCCGACGGCGCCTACGTCAACCTCGGCATCGGGCTGCCGACGCTGGTCGCGGACTACCTGCCGAAGGACCGCGAGATCGTCCTGCACAGCGAGAACGGCGTGCTCGGCATCGGCCCGCGGCCCGCGCCCGGCGCCGAGGACGAGGATCTGATCAACGCCGGCAAGGAGCCGGTGACGCTGCTGAAGGGCGGCTCGTTCTTCCACCACGCCGACTCGTTCGGCATGATCCGCGGCCGGCACCTGGACTACTGCGTGCTCGGCGCGTTCCAGGTCTCGGTGCACGGCGACCTCGCCAACTGGCACACCGGCGCGCCCGACGCGATTCCCGCGGTAGGCGGCGCGATGGACCTCGCGGTCGGCGCGAAGAACGTGCTGGTGATGATGGAGCACCTCACCAAGGACGGGCAGTCGAAGGTCGTCGAGCGCTGCAGCTATCCGCTCACCGGCGCGCGCTGCGTGAACCGCATCTACACCGACCTTGCCGTGATCGACGTGAAGGCCGACGGCCTGCACGTCGTCGAGATCGTCGGGGAGCTCCCGTTCGACGAGTTGCAGCGTCTCACGGGAGTCCCTCTGAAGCGGCTTGCTACTGCGGCTTGATGCCCGCGTTGCGCACCACGCGGCCGTAGGTTTCGATCTCCTCGCGCACGAACTGCGCGAACTGCTGCGGCGACATGTCCATGCCGTCGTTGCCGAGGTTGGCGAGCTTTTCCTTCACGCCCGGATCGGCGAGCGCCTTGCGCACGTCGGCGTTGACCTTCGCCACGACCTCGGTCGGCGTGCCCGCGGGCGCCCACACCCCGAACCACAGCGGCGAGTCGGCGCCCTTCACGCCCGCCTCCCCCGTGGTCGGCACGTCCGGCATCTGCGGGTTGCGCTTGGGTGTGCTCACCGCCAGCGGACGCAGCTTGCCGCTCTTCACGTTGGACAGCGCGGCCGAGATCGGCGCCCAGTAGCAGTCCACCGAGCCGCTCAGGATGTTGGCGATCACCTCGGGCGTGCCCTTGAACGGCACCTGCGTCACCGTGACGTCGGCCGCGGCCAGGAAGCGTTCGGTGTTGAGGTGCGTGCCGCTGCCGATGCCCGCGTGGCCGAAGTTGATCTTGCCGGGGTTCGCCTTGGCGTAGTTCACCAGGTCCATCACGGTCTTGTGGGGGGAGTTGACACCCACCGTCAGCACGTTGGGCTGCGAGGTGAGCGGCACGACGTCGACGAACGACTTGAGCGTGTCGTACGGCAGCTTCGCGTAGATCGCCGGGTTGACGGCGTGCGCCGAGGAATTGATCAGCAGGGTGTAGCCGTCAGGCGCCGCCTGCGCGACCACGTTCGAGCCGATCGAGCCGCCCGCGCCGGCGCGGTTCTCGGCCACCACCGGCTGGCCCCAGTACTCGGAAACCTTGGCCATGACGATGCGCCCGACGATGTCCGTCGAGCTTCCGGGCGTGAACGAGATGATGGCGCGCACCGCCTTGGTCGGAAAACTCTGCGCGTAGGCCGGCGCGACGGCCAGCGCGAGCGCAGCGATCAACAGCTTACGAAAGACCATCTTTGACCTCCACGTTTTCAGGTTGTAGTTGCAAGCCGGAGGCCTCGGCCTGCTGCAGGAGCAGCGTGGCGAAATCCTCCTCCCTCATGCCGCGCCCCATCATAGACTGAATGAGGTCGCGCGTGGCCGACGCCAGCGGCATCGGCACTTCGAAGCGGCGGCCCGCGTCCAGGCCGAGATCCAGGTCCTTCCTCAGCAGCTCCGGGGTGAAGGTCACCTTGAAGTCGAGGTTGACGAACGCCGGCGTCTTGTAGCGCGTGAACATCGAGCCCATCACGCTCTGGTTGAGGAACTCGAGGAACGCGTGCCGCGGCACGCCGGCCTTCTGCGCCAGCACCGTGACCTCGGCGAGCGACTGCGCGACCACGCCGAGGAACACGTTGTGGCAGATCTTGACGATGCGCGCCAGCTCGGCCTCGCCCACGTAGCTCGCCGACGGGCCGATCATCTTCAGATACGGCAGCGCCTCGTCGAACGACGCGCGCGGCCCGGAGCAGACGAACGTCAGCTTGCCCGCCTTGATCACCTTGGCGTTGCCGGACACGGGCGCCGCCAAGTATGCGATGCCGCGCCGGGCGAGCAGCGCGCGCAGCTCCGCGGAGCCTTCGAGCGAGATCGACGAGCACTCGATCACCATGCGCGGCTGCGCCTTGCCCGAAAGCAGCTCACCGATCACCTGCTGCACGTCCTTCCAGGCCGCGACCATGCAGAACACGATGTCGCGCGCCGCGAGCTCGGGCAGCGCCGAGGCCACCTTCGCGCCGTATTGCGCGAGCGGCTCGGCCTTGGCGCGCGTGCGGTTCCACACCAGCACGTCGGCGCCGCCCTTCGCCAGGCGCGCGGCCATCTCGTAGCCCATGCGCCCGGCGCCGATCCAGCCGATCGTCGGCCTAGTAGGGGTTGGCAATCGGCAGCTCCTCGGCGGGATAGAGCGAGATGATCTTCGCGCCCTTGTCGGTGAGGATCACCTCCTCCTCGATGCGCGCCGCCGAGATGCCATCGGTGGCCGGGCAATACGTCTCCACGGCGAACACCATGCCCGGCTTCAGCTCGATCGGCTCGCGGAACGAGTTGAGACGCGAGATCAGCGGCCGCTCGTGCAGGCCGAGGCCCAGGCCATGGCAGAAATTGAGGCCGAACGCGTCCATCTCGTTGGCGAATCCGGCCTGCTGCGCCTTCGGCAGCGCGGCGGCCACCTTGTCGGTGCTCATGCCGGGCTTGAGCAGGTCGATCACGCGGTCCATCCACTCGCGCGCCTTGCGGTAGGCCGTGCGCTGCGGGCCGGTCGCGCGCCCTACGTTGAACGTGCGGTAGTAGCAGGTGCGGTAGCCCATGAACGACTGGATGACGTCGAAGAACGCCTGGTCGCCGGGGCGGATGAGGCGGTCGGTGAAGTTGTGCGGGTGCGGCGAGCAGCGCTCGCCGGAAATGGAGTTGATCGCCTCGACGCAGTCCGAGCCCATCTCGTATAGGCGCTTGGTGGCGAGCGCGACGATCTGCGACTCCTGCACGCCGGGCTTGAGCGCCTCGGCGATGTCCTGGTAGACGCCGTCCACCATCGCCGCCGCCATGTTGAGCAGCGTCAGCTCGTCGACGTTCTTCACTTCGCGCGCCTGCAGCATCACCTGCTGGCCGTCGCGCACCTCGATGCCTTCCTTCTGCAGCGCAAACAGCATCGGCGGCTCGACCACGTCCACGCCGAGCGGCATCTTCGCCACGCCCTCCTCCACCAGGATCGCCTTGATTTCCTTCGCCGCGTCGCGAAACAGCGTCGTGTCCGCGCCCACCGCGCCGCGCATGCCGAGCAGCCCGGCGCGGCAGTGGTCCTGCGCGAGCCAGGGCGCGTGCAGCTTGTGGTGGCGCGCGGCCGAGCCGAAGTCCCAGATGTAGGGGTCGCCGTTGCCGGTGAGCAGCGAATAGCGCGTCAGCTTGTCGCGCGCCCACTCGCCGATCACCGTGCTCGTCGTGTAACGGATGTTGTGCTGGTCGAAACTGAGCAGCGCGCCCAAGCCCGAGCCCGCGAGCGCCGCGCGCGTGCGCGCGAGCCGGTACTCGTGCAGCCGGCGGAAATTGATGCGCTCCTCGAAATCGACCTGCGTGTGCCCCGGGGCCTGCAACGGGCGCCGCCAGTCATGCTGCGGGTCGATGTCGTCCGGGCGGACGATCCTCGGTTCCGCGCGCCGTTTCTTCATGGCTCCCCTCCGGCGCGGAGTATATACAATCGCGCCATGAAGAAGCGCCCGGAAGAATTGCGCTCGCACCGCTGGTACGGCGTCAAGGACCTGCGCTCGTTCGGCCACCGCTCGCGTACCGCGCAGATGGGCTTCGACCGGTCGGACTACGCCGGCAAGCCCGTGATCGCCATCATCAATACCTGGTCGGACATCAACCATTGCCACACCCACTTCCGGCAGCGCGCCGAGGAAGTGAAGCGCGGCGTCTGGCAGGCGGGCGGCTTTCCGCTGGAGATGCCGGCGATGGCGCTCGCCGAGACCATGCAGAAGCCCACCACGATGCTGTACCGCAACTTCCTCGCCATGGAGACCGAGGAGCTGCTGCGCTCCTACCCGTTGGACGGCTGCGTGCTGATGGGCGGCTGCGACAAGACCACGCCCGCGCTCGTCATGGGCGCGACCAGCATGAACCTGCCGGCGATCTACCTGCCCGCCGGGCCGATGCTGAACAGCCACTGGCGCGACCAGACGCTCGGCTCGGGCTCGGACACCTGGAAGTACTGGGACGAGCTGCGCGCCGGGCGCATCACCGAGAAGGACTGGCGGGAGATCGAGGACTCGATCGCGCGCTCGCCCGGCACCTGCATGACGATGGGCACCGCGGCGACCATGATGTCGCTCGCCGAGGCGCTCGGCTTCACGCTGCCGGGCTACTCCTCGATTCCCGCGCCGGACTCGAATCACGCGCGCATGGCGACGCTCACGGGCAAGCGCATCGTCGAGATGGTGTGGGAGGATCTCAAGCCGAGAGATTTCCTCACGCGCGGCTCGTTCGACAACGCGATCACCACGCTGATGGCGATGGGTGGCTCGACCAACGCGATCGTGCACCTGGTCGCCATGGCGGGGCGCGCGGGGCTGCCGTTTCCGCTCGAGCGCTACAACGAAATATCCGCGATGACCCCCGTGATCGCGAACGTGCGCCCGTCGGGCAAGCAGTACCTGATGGAGGATTTCTACTACGCCGGGGGGCTGCGCGCGCTCCTCTGGCAGCTGCGCGACCTGCTGGATCTCTCGGCGAGGACGGTGAACGGCCGCACGCTCGGCGAGAACATCGAAGGCGCGAAGGTGTGGAACCCGGACGTCATCCTGCCGCGCGACAAGGCGCTGCTCGCCGCGGGCGGCATCGGCATGCTGCGCGGCTCGCTCGCGCCCGACGGCGCGGTGATCAAGGCGAGCGCGGCGACGCCCGCGCTCATGAAGCACACCGGCCGCGCCGTGGTGTTCGAGGACTACAACGACATGGCGGCGCGGATTGACCGGGACGACCTCGACGTCGACGCTTCTTGCGTGCTGGTGCTGAAGAACGCCGGGCCGCTCGGCGGCCCCGGCTTTCCCGAGTGGGGCATGCTTCCCATCCCGCAGAAGCTCGTGCGGCAGGGCGTGAAGGACATGGTGCGCCTCTCGGACGGGCGCATGAGCGGCACGAGCTACGGCACCTGCATCCTGCACGTGGCGCCCGAAGCCTACGTCGGCGGGCCGCTCGCCTTCGTGCGCAACGGCGACCCGATCGAGCTCGACGTCGAGAGGAAGCTCCTCAACCTGAAGGTCGGCGACGAGGAGCTCGCGAGGCGCAAGGCCGCCTGGCAGCGGCCGCCGCCGAAATACGAGCGCAGCTACGGCGCCATCTTCTCGCGCCACGTGAAGCAGGCGAACGAAGGCTGCGACTTCGACTTCCTCGAAGGCACGGCACCGACCGCGGAGCCCGAGATCCACTAGCAGCGATGCGCAACGCGCTGAAGGACAGCCGCTTCCTCCTCGCGCTCACCACGGCCGCCGCGCCGGTCGCGGGACACGCGCTCGGCCAGTACTGGCACGCGTTCTTCGTGTTCTGGGTCGTCGTGCCGGCGCTGGACTTCCTCATCGGCCGCAGCGCGCATCCCGGGACGCCAGAGGAAATGCAGCGGCTTGAGCGCAGCCCCTTCTTCCGCCTGGTCCTGCAGGCCTGGGTCCCGCTGCAACTGGGCGTGATCGGCTGGGGTGCCTGGCTCGTCGGCACGGGGGGCGTGACCGGGTTCGATGCAGCGCTCTTCACGCTCTCGGTGGGCCTCGCGACGGGCGGGGCGGGCATCACCATCGCGCATGAGCTGGGCCACAAGCGCTCGGCGCTCGACCGGCTGCTGTCGCGCGTGCTGCTCGTCACCGTGAGCTACGGCCATTTCACGCTGGAGCACAACCGCGGCCACCACGTGCGCGTGGCGACACCCGAGGACCCGGCGAGCGCGCGCTACGGTGAAGCGTTCTGGGCCTTCCTGCCGAGGACGCTGATCGGCTCGCTCGCGCACGCATGGCAGCTCGATCGGCGCGAGGTAGCCTGGTCGTGGGCGGCGACCTTCGCCGCCGCCGCCGCGCTCGGCGCCGCCTTCGGCCCGCTCGCCGTCGCCTTCTTCTTCGGCCAGAGCGCGATGGCGGTGACGCTGCTCGAGGCGGTGAACTACATCGAGCACTACGGGTTGCGGCGCGAGAAGCTCCCCGACGGCCGCTACGAGCGGCCCGCCGCGCAACACTCCTGGGACGCGTACCACTGGCTCAGCAACAGCTTTCTCGTGCACCTGCAACGCCACGCCGATCATCATCTCAACCCGATGCGGCCCTATGCCGCGCTGCAACCGCAGCCCGAGAGCCCGAGGCTGCCGATGGGCTACCCCGGCATGGTGCCGCTCGCCTTCCTGCCGCCGCTGTGGTTCGCGGTCATGAACCCGCGCGTGCCGTTCAAGGGCGAGTAGTC
The DNA here is from genome assembly GCA_029883975.1 of Betaproteobacteria bacterium. GTDB lineage: Bacteria > Pseudomonadota > Gammaproteobacteria > Burkholderiales > SG8-39 > JAABQT01. The sequence goes on along the minus strand of JAOUIL010000017.1, from coordinate 11,035 downwards.
GGCCGCTCAGGGCAGCTGCAGGACAAAGCGCTTTTCCAGCAGGTCGGCGTCGTCGAAGTGGCGCCTGCCGACGAACGCGGTGGCATGCCGGCCCCACTGGCGCATCGCGCCCGCCGAGTCGATGCCCATCGGCCAGAAGAGCCAGCGCTCGGCCCGCTCGGTGCCGGCGACGAGTCCGTCCTGCCCGAAGGCGCTCGCGCGGCCGCCCTCGGGGCGCGGCAGCGAGCGCAGCTCGTCGTAGGGCCGCAGCGCGTAGCGCGCGCCAGCGCCGACGTCGCGCACCAGCGTCACGCGCTCGACGTAGTGCGTGCGCGTCGCGATGCGCAGCACGGGCCGCTCGCCCTCGGCTACGCGCCGCAGCGGCTGCGGCGAGAACATCCACTCGAGCACGGCTTCGGGCGCCTCCACCGGCTGCGCGCGCGGCGTGGGGAAGAACATGTGATAGCAGCCGCAGGGGTGCATCGTGTCGTAGACCAGCGGCTCGCCGTCCGGCGCGAGCGTCACGCGCCAGGTCACGCCGTCCAGCTTGCCGGCGAGCAGGTCGGGGGACGAGGCCGGCGGGCGCTCGGCGAACCAGATCGTGTACACGAGCTGCAGCAGCACGCGGCCGCGGTAGCGCGTCCACGAGGCCATGCGGTACACCGCCACGTCCGACGGGTCGACCGCTGGCATGGACGCGCTACGCGGCCAATGCAGCGCCCCCGGAAAATCGAACTCGCCGGTCTGCTCGACCTCGAACACCGGCGCATGCGCGGCGAACAGGCGCTCGAGCGTCTCACCCTGCGGCTCGGGAATGCCGAGCGGATCGGCCGCGCCGCGCGCGAGCGCCTCGGCCTGCGCGGAGCGCGCAAACGGCGGCGCCGCGGGCGGCGCGTAGCGGCGCGCGGGCCTGCCGGCGAGGCCTGCTGCGAACGACGCGCGCACGTCCGCCTGATACTGGCTGACGCCGGAGAAGAACGGGTACTTGGTGAGGGCGTAAAGGCCGAAGAACCGGGAGACGCTGGAATAGTCGTCCGGCACGGTCGCGCGCTCCAGCAGCCGCGCGGCAGCCTCCGCGTCCTCGAGGTGCGCCACCCGCAGCCGGTCACCGCAGTCGCGCGCCCGCGCCTCGTCCAGGGCTGCGCCGAGATTCGCCAGTTCGACGCCGCGCGCCGCGGCATCGAGCGATTGCATGCGCACCACCAGTGCATCGCGCTTGCGTACATCTGCGGCGGCCTCGTCGCGCAGCGCCGCGAGCAGCCGGTTCACGCGCAGGTACGGAAAACCCTCGACCGGGCGTGCCTGCGCATCGCGCACGCCCTGCGCGGCCACGCGCGCATCGAGATCCTCGTACCACTGCGCGCAGTCCTGAAGGCCGGCGGGCACGGGCGGCCGGGTGGCGCAGGCGGCGACCAGCAACGGCGCCAGACACGCCAGCCGGAAGACGTTCAACGCGCCTTGCCCCGGAGCGCCTCGCGGCGCTCGATTTCCCGCACCATGCCCGTGAACTGCGCTTCGATGGTAGCGCGCATCACCAGCTCGCCGAGCAGGGGCGGCAAGTTGTCGGGCTCGATCAGTCCGGTCCAGCGCAGGGCGATCCGGCCTGGGCCCGCCGACTCCAGACGATAGACGCCGTCCAGCCGCTTCAGGTTGCCACTCAGCAGGTGCACCTCGACCGCGTCCGGCGGCCGCGCGGTGGCCAGCAGCGTGACGTCGACCGGATGATGGAAGAACAGGAAGCGCGTCTCGCCGTGCTGCTCGACCACCAGGTCGCCGTTGCGCTGGGCGACGACGCGGCTGCTGCGCATCCCGGGCACGAACTGCGCGAGCCGATCGTAGTCCGTCACCGTCCCCCAGACCGTCGCGTGCAGCGCTTCGACCAGCGCGTAGGCGCGCACTTCCACGGCGGGGCCGTGGCGCGTCGTTTCCACGGACAGATTCGGCGCGGCAGGCGAGGCTATGGCCCAAGCGAGCAGCGCATTTGCCAGCAGGTTCATGCGGCGCACTGTAGCAGTCCCGGACATCCCGCAAACGCTGCGCCGCGACGCAGTATTCCTCGGGCGCTTGCTCTCCGCGTCCGGCATGGGACTGCGCCGCCTGGATGGCCGCGGAGGGCCACTTGCCCGGGGTAGAATCGCCGCTCCGCCACCCGTAGCCCCCCTCCTTCTTCCATGGAACTGCCGAAGAACGCATTCAAGCGCGCGCTGCGCGAAGGCAAGTCGCAGATCGGCCTGTGGTCGAGCCTTTCGTCGAGCTACACGGTCGAGGTGATCTCCGGCGCCGGCTACGACTGGATCCTGCTCGACATGGAGCACTCGCCGAACGACCTGGAAAGCCTGCTCGCCCAGCTGCAGGCGGCGGCGCCCTACCCGACGACGCCCATCGTGCGGGTGCCCTGGAACGACATGGTGACCATCAAGCGCGTGCTCGATGCCGGCGCCCAGTCGCTGCTCGTTCCCTACGTGCAGAACGCGGCGGAAGCGAAGGCCGCGGTGGCGAACACGCGCTACCCGCCCGCTGGGGTGCGCGGCGTCGCCGGCACCACGCGCGCGACGCGTTTCGGCCGCATCAAGGATTACGCCAAGCGCGCGCACGAGGAAATCTGCCTGCTGGTGCAGGTGGAAACCAAGAGCGCGCTCGATCAGCTCGAGGCGGTCTGCGCGGTCGAGGGCGTGGACGGCGTGTTCATCGGCCCGGCGGACCTGCACGCCTCGATGGGCTACCCCGGGGAGACCGCCAACCCGGCGATCTTGCCGCTCATCGAGGACGCCATGCGCCGCATCCGCAAGGCGGGCAAGGCGCCCGGCTATCTTTCCCCCGTCGAAGCCGACGCCAAGCGCATGCTCGCCGCGGGCGCGCAGTTCGTCGCCGTGGGCGCCGACGTGGGGCTGCTCGCGCGCGGCGCCGAGAATCTCCTCGCCAGGTTCAAGCCATGAAACCAGAGATCATCCTGACCACCAGGCTTTTCGCGCCCACGCAGGAGCGGCTGGAGCGCGAGTTCCAGTGCCACCGCGTGTACGAGGCCAAGGATCGTGCCGCGTTCCTGAAGGAGCACGCGGCGACGACGAAGGGGCTCGCCACGTTCGGGCCGGCCGGCGCGGATGCGGCGCTGATGGACGCGCTGCCGAAGCTCGAGATCATCTCCAATTTCGGTGTCGGCGTGGACGCCATCGACCTCGAGGCGGCGAAGAAGCGCAACATCATCGTCACCAATACGCCCGACGTGCTGAACGACTGCGTGGCCGACACCGCCATGGCGCTCACCGTCAACGTGATGCGCCGCTTCCCGCAGGCCGAGGTCTACCTGCGCGCCGGGCACTGGGCGGCCAAGGGCGGCTATCCGCTCACGACGTCGCTGGGCGGCAAGACCATGGGCATCCTCGGACTGGGGCGCATCGGGGAGGCGATCGCGAAGCGCGCGCAGGCCTTCGGCATGAAGATCCGCTACCACAACCGCAACAGGAAGGACGTCGCCTATCCGTATGATGCGGACCCGGCGGCGCTGGCGAAGAATTCCGACGTCCTCATGGTCGTCACTCCCGGCGGCGCGGCCACCGACAAGCTGGTGAACGCCAGGGTGCTGGATGCGCTGGGGCCGCAGGGCTACCTGGTCAACATCGCGCGCGGCTCGGTGGTCGACGAGCCCGTGCTACTCCGGTACCTGCAGGAGAAGAAGATCGCCGGCGCCGGCCTGGACGTCTTTGCCGACGAGCCGCGCGTGCCGCCGGCGTTCTTCGCGCTGGAGAACGCGGTGCTGCTGCCGCATGTGGGCAGCGCGACCGAGGAGACACGCACCGCGATGGGCAACCTGCAGGTGGACAACCTGCTTGCCCATTTCGCGGGCAAGCCGCTGCTGACGCGGGTCGTCTGAGCCCACATTAGTTAGTATCCACTTACGATAATCTGGCTAACCGACGTTTCATCCCTCTGTTGACACAATTAATGCGAACAATTATCGTTCGCATTAATGAAGGCCGCCTTCCCTGAACTTCTCAAGTCCCGCCGTCGCCTCGCCGAGTCACGAGCGAGAGCCTGCTGGGGCTGAGCAAGGAACTGGTGATCGTGCGCAACGGCCGCGAGTACCGCCTGCGCGCTGACACAGAACGGAAGGCTGATACTCACCGCGTAGCGGCGATTCACTGCCCGCCAGCGCAATTCCTTCCAGGAGCGAGGAGCTCGCTGACATGCGACAACCCGAACCCGATGCCACCCGCGCCGAGACGGTCATGGCGGCGCTGCTGTACCTGATGACCCACTACGCGCGCACGGGCTGCCCCAAGCTCGCCGTGTGCGTGTCGCGGCACATGCAGTGCCTCGCGCTGCACCCGGACGCGCCCGCCGTGGTGCGCGACGTCTGTGCGAGCCTGCACGGCGCCTGGGGCGAATCGGCGATCGGCACCAGCAGCGGTGCGGGCCCCGTCCATTGATCGCGCAACACGCGTGCACGCTTAGAATCGGTCGCAATGTCATGGCTGCTCGCCGCGGCGCGCGTTTGCGCGCCCCTCGCCCTCGTCGCCTGCGCGACGCCCCCGCATCCGCTCGAGGGGCGGATCTATGACGCGCGCAGCGCCGCGTTCGTCGGGCGCGCGGCGCTCCTCGACGAAGCCGCCGCCACGCCCTACGTGCTCCTCGGCGAGCGCCACGACAACGCCGGGCACCACCGCCTGCAGCGCGAGATCGTGGAAGGCATGCTCGCGCGCGGCGCGCGGCCCGCGCTCGCCTTCGAGCAGTTCGACCGCGAGCACCAGGCGGCGCTCGCCCGCGCGCAGGCCGCCCCGGGACGCGATGCCGAGTCCGTCGCCGCCGCGGGCAAGCTCGACCGTGACGCCTGGCGCTGGCCCGACTACGCGCCGCTGGTGACGCTCGCGCTCGAGCACGGGCTGCCGATCGTCGCGGCGAACCTGTCGCGCGCCGAGGCGCGCGCCATCGTGCGCGACCCGGCGCGCTCGGGCCTCGCGGCGCCCGACGCCCCGGTCCGCGCCGCGCTGGAGCGCGACATCGTCGAGGGCCACTGCGGGCAGCGGCCCGAGCGCCTCGAGGGAATGGTCGAGGCGCAGCGCGCGCGGGATGCGGCGCTGGCGCGCGCGCTCGCCGCCCATCCCGCCGCCGTGCTGATCACGGGCAGCGGCCATGCGCGTCGCGACCGCGGCGTGCCTCTCTACCTGCCTGCGGCGGCGCGGGTTCTGAGCGTTGCCTTCGTCGAGGTGGACGACGAGCAGCGCGCGCCGCAGGACTATGCCGGCGTCGCGAGCTACGACTACGCCTGGTTCACGGCGCGGGCGGCACGCAAGGATCCCTGCGCGGGACTGCGCCTGCGCTGACGGCGGAAAGCCGATTTGCCTGCTGCAACGCAGCACTCCGCTGCGCGCAGTCGCGCTATCATCCCCCGGCGATTCGGAAATCAACGTCGTTTCACGAGGAGGAGTCCATGAGGATCAAGATGTCACTGCTCGCCCTTGCGGCGGGCGCCGTATTCGCCGCGCCCGCGGCGGCCCAGGAAGTCACGTTCATGACCGGCCCGCAGGGCGGCTCGTGGATCCCGCTCGGCGGCGCGCTGAAGGGCATGTGGGAGAAAAGCATCCCGGGCCTGAAGATCACGCAAACGCCCGGCGCGGGCATCGCCAACGTCCGCGGCGTGGACGAGGGCAAGGCGCACATCGGCCTGTCGAACTCGAACACCGCCGTGCTCGGCGTCCAGGGCGAGAAGCCCTATCCGAAGAAAGTCACCAACGTCTGCCAGCTCGCCAACCTCTACCCGCAGTACTTCCAGGTGGTGGCCTCGGTGGATGCGGGCGTGAATTCGCTCGCCGACCTGAAGGGCAAGACGCTGGTGACGCAGCCCAAGGGCAACACGGGCGAGTTGCTCACCGAGCAGGTGCTGAAGATCAACGGCATGACCTACCAGTCGCTCGCCAAGGCCAATTTCCAGGCGGGCTACAACGACGCGGTGGCGATGATGAAGGACGGCCACGCGCAGGTGTTCACGCTCGGCACCACGGCGCCCGCCTCCGCGGTGATGGACCTCGCCAGCGCACGCGACGTCAGGCTCGTGCCGGTGGACGACAAGACCTTCAACGAAGTGAAGAAGATGAACCCGGGCCACAACAAGCTGATCATCAAGGCCGGCACCTACCCGAAGCAGGACAAGGACGTGCCGGTGATCGGCTATTCGACGCACGTGGTCGTCGCCTGTAACCTGCCCGAGGACGTGGTCTACAAGATGACCAAGACCATGGCCGAGAACGTCGGCGACATGGCGGCGGTGGTCAAGGCCATCGCCGGCTCGACGCCCAAGGACATGGCGCTCGACATCGGCGTGCCGTTCCACAAGGGCGCCGCCAAGTACTACAAGGAAGTCGGCGCGATGTAAGGCCCGCAGGGGCCCGAGCGGAACGGGGCGGCGCCTGCCGCCCCGTTTTCACATCGAGGGGGACCGATGAGCGACGAGAACGCGGCCACCACGCCCGCCGCGACGGTGCTGCGCTGGATGGCGCTCGCCATCGCCGTGACGATGTCGCTCTACCACATGTACGTCGCGGCCTTCGGGCCGCCGGAGGCGCTCATCTTCCGCGGCACGCACCTGATGTTCGCCACGACGCTGGTCTTCCTGCTCTACCCGTTCCGGCGCGAAGGTGCTCTCGCCTGGCGCGCGCTCGACGCCGCGTTCCTGCTGGCCGGCCTGGGCCTCGTGCTGCACATCTTCTTTCACTACGAGTACTACACCAACCGCATCATCTACATCGACGACCTGACCTTTGCCGACAAGTTCTGGGCGGTGGTGTCGGTGATCGTCGTGCTGGAGGGCACGCGGCGCGTCATCGGCTGGGCGTTGCCGCTCACGGCGATCTGTTTCCTCGCCTATGCGCTCAACACGCAGGTCAAGCTCCCGGTGCTGATGGAGCAGGTGTACCTGTCCACCGAGGGCATCTTCGGCCAGACGCTCGGTGTCTCTGCGTCCTACGTCATGCTGTTCGTGCTGTTCGGCGCGTTCATGGAAAAAAGCGGCACCGGGCAGCTGTTCATGGATTTCGCGCTGTCGATCACCGGGCGCTACGCGGGCGGGCCGGGCAAGGTGGCGGTGGTGAGCTCGAGCCTGTTCGGCACCGTCTCGGGCAGCGCGGTGGCGAACGTGATGGTGGACGGCCCGATCACCATCCCGCTCATGAAGCGCACCGGCTTCCGGCCGCCGTTCGCCGCGGCGGTCGAAGCGGTCGCCTCCACGGGCGGGCAGTTGATGCCGCCCATCATGGGCGCCGCGGCCTTTGTCATGGCCGAGTTCCTCGCGGTGCCCTACGCACAGGTCGCCATGTGGGCGCTGGTGCCGGCATTCCTCTACTACCTGGCGGTGTTCTTCGCCGTGCACTTCGAGGCCAAGCGCTACAAGCTCGCCGGCGTGCCGGCCTCCGAGCTGCCGCGATTCTCCGCGGTGATCCTGGCGCGGGGCCACCTGTTCATTCCCATCCTCATCGTGCTGTTCGGGCTGATCCTGGGCTACTCGGCGCCGCTGTGCGCGCTGGTGGCGGCGCTCTCCTGCCTGCCGATCGCGCTGTCGCGCGCCGCGACGCGCGCCGGTATCCGCTGGAAAACGGTGCTCGAGGCGCTCGACGAAGGCGCGCGCAACGCGCTCGCGGTCGCCATGGCCTGCGCGTGCGCGGGCATCGTGATCGCCTGCGTGACCATCACGGGCCTGGGCATCGTCTTCACGCAGCTGGTGGTGGCCCTCGCCCAGGACCAGCTGATCCTCGCGCTCATCCTCACCGCCATGGCGGGCATCGTGCTCGGCATGGGCATGCCGACCACGCCTGCCTACATCATGATGGTGGCGCTGCTCGTGCCCGCGGCAGTGAAGCTCGGCGTGCACATCGGCTTCGACGCCAAGTCGATCACGCCGGCGGCGCACATGTTCGCGTTCTACTTCGCCATCCTGTCGGCCATCACGCCGCCGGTGGCGCTCGCCATCTTCGCCGCCGCCGGACTGGCGAAGGCCAACATGTGGCAGTCGGGCTTCGCCGCCATGCGCGCCGCGGCGCCCGCCTACATCGTGCCGTTCATGTTCGTCTACGAGCCGCGGCTGCTGCTCATCGTCAAGGACTGGGCGACCGACTGGCTCTGGGTGCTGTGGGCCGTGGGGTCGGCCTCGGTCGGGGTCATCATGCTCGCCGGCGGACTGTTCGGCTGGTTTCTCTCGCTCGCCTCGATGTGGCAGCGCGCGATGCTCGTCGTCGGCGCGCTGTGCCTGATCAAGCCGGGCCTCTACACCGACATCGCGGGGCTGGGACTGCTCGCCGTCGTTGCCGTGACGCAGCTGATCGGCCTGCGCCGCGTCGCCGAGAGCGCCGCGCGCCCCTAGCGCACGTCGTCGTCGATGCGCCGCGTCTCGCGCTCGACGCGGTACTCGCCCTCGATCACCGTGCCGCCGCCGGGGCGCGGCCGCGGCAGGTTGCGCGTGCGCCACCACAGCCAGGCGCCGATCACCAGCGCGATCGCGCCGGCGACTGCGAGGATCACGGACGCGAAGACGAGCGCGAGGACGAACAGCGCGAGACCGATAACGGCCCCGATGATGCGCTGGAGCAAGTTCAAGCCGGCGCGGGCTCCGACTTGTCGAAGTCGATCTCGACTTTGGCGCCGTTCGGATCGAAGAAGAACAGCTGCCAGGTGCCGTACTCGGGGAGCCTGCGCAGCTCGTAGGCGATGCCTTTCGCCTTGAGCCTGGCCACCGTCGCCGGGAGGTCGCTGCCGAAGAACGCCATGTGGTCGATCACGCCCTTCACCAACTGGGACTTGGGCCGCCCGGCCACCACGTGCAGGATCGGGTCCTTGCCCTTGCCGCCGTCGGCGTAGAGCCAGGCGCCCGGGAAGCTGAAGGGCGGGCGCGCACCGGGCTTGAGGTTCAGGTGCTCCTCGTAGAACGAAAGCGTCGCCGGCAGGTCGTCGGTCAGGATGTTGAAGTGGTCCATCCGCTGCACCGGCATTTCAGGCTCCTTTCGCCGCGGCCTGGGTCTGACGCGTCTTGTCGAGCACGGTCATCGCCGTGGTGATGAGCGACGCGACGTCGGCCGCGTTGGCGGGCACGATCACCGTGTTGGACTGCTTGGCGAGCTCGGAGAACGCCGCCACGTACTCCTGCGCCACCTTGAGGTTGGCCGCGTCCATGCCGCCCTTCTCCGACATGGCCTCGCCCACCGCGCGCACCGCCGCCGCGTTGGCCTCGGCGATCACGCGCAGCGCAGTCGCCTCGCCCTGCGCGCGGTTGATGGCCGCCTGCTTCTCGCCCTCGGAGCGCAGCACCGCGGCCTGCTTCTCGCCGTCGGCGACGTTGATCTCCTGCTGGCGCTCGCCCTCGGACTTGGCGATCAGCGCGCGCTTCTCGCGCTCGGCGGTGATCTGCTGCTGCATCGAGCGCAGGATCGCCTCGGGCGGCGTGAGGCTCTTGATCTCGTAGCGCAGCACCTTGATGCCCCAGCTGCGCCCGGCCTCGTCCAGCACGCTGACGATCTGCTTGTTGATCTCCTCGCGCGACTCGAAGGTCTTGTCGAGCTCCATCTTGCCGATCTCGCTCCGCAAGGTGGTCTGCGCGAGCTGCGAGATCGCCGCGATGTAGTTGGACGAGCCGTAAGAGGCGAGGCGCGGGTCGGTGACCTGGAAGTACAGGATGCCGTCCACGCCGAGCTGCGTGTTGTCCTTGGTGATACACACCTGCTCGGGCACGTCGAGCGGCACCTCCTTCAGCGAATGGCGGTAGGCGACGCGGTCGAACACCGGGACGATGAAATTCAGGCCGGGCTCGAGCGCCGCATGAAAGCGGCCGAAGCGCTCGACCACGAACACGCTCTGCTGCGGCACGACGCGCACGCCTTCCAGCACGAAGGCGACCGCGGCGGCGATGAGGAAGACATAGACCGCGTAGCTCGGCTGCCGGGTCAGGATGCCGGTGGCGACCGCGAGCACCGCGGCGACGATCATCTTGGTGAGCATTCCTCTCCTCCTGTGACACGCCGCCCTCAGGCCGGCGGCTTGGCGCTGACCCTGAGCCGGTTGCCCTCGGTGGCGAGCACGTACAGCATCGCGCCCGGCTGCGGCGCGGCGGCGTCCTCCAGCCGCGCGTCCCAGCTCGCGCCGCGGTAGCGCACGCGGGCGAGCCGCGCCCCCTCGTCCACCCAGTGCTCGAAGCTCGCCGGCTGCCCGGCGTCGATGGACGGCATCTGCCGGGCGAGGTTGCGCGCGCGGTAGGCATGGACGAAATACGCGCCGACGAACGCGATCACCGCGGCGGTGATCGCCTGCGCCGGGAAGCCGCCGCCCAGCCAGGCGGCGGCGCCGGCGGCGAACGCCGCGGCGCCGAGGACCAGCAGATAAAACGTCCCGGTGAGCAGCTCGACGATCACCAGCGCGAGGCCGCCGAGCAGCCAGAGGAGGTACGCGTCCATGGCGCGGTAATGTGGCACGCGAAACGCCGGGGTGCAACCGGCCCGCGAGGGTAGAATTTTCCCCATGCCGGAACGCACCGTGAAGAAGGTCTCGGAGGAGCTGATCGAGCTGGCGGCGAGCGGCCACACGGCTGCGCCCTTCAGCGCGCGCTTCCGCAAGCTCGACGCCGAGATGGGCTACCGCGCCATGCGCCGGCTGCACGAGCACCGGCTGACGATCGGCTGGAAGCCGCTCGGCCGCAAGATCGGATTCACCAACCGCACGATCTGGCCGCGTTACGGCGTGCACCAGCCGATCTGGGGCTTCGTCTACGACCAGACCGTGCTGCACGCCAGGGACGGGCGCGCCGAGGTGCCGCTCGAAGGCCTGGCGCAGCCGCGCATCGAGCCGGAGATCTGCTTCGGCCTGCGTGCCCCGCCTCCGCGCTCGCACGACCCGCATGCCATCCTCGCGGCCATCGAATGGGTGGCGCATTCGATCGAGATCGTGCAGTGCTTCCATCCCGACTGGAAGCTGAAGCTGCCCGACTGCACCGCCGCGAACGGGCTGCACGGGCGCCTGGTCCTCGGCCCGCCCACGCCGGTGCACGACATTCCCGACCTCGAGGCGCTGCTGCCCGCGGTGC
>JAOUIL010000158.1 GCA_029883975.1 Betaproteobacteria bacterium | reverse complement strand
CAAAGGCTTGGTCAGGTAGTCGTCGGCGCCGCTCTTCAGCGCGTGCACGATGTCCTCCTCGCGGTCGCGGCCAGTGGTGAACAGCACGGGCAGCGGATCGCGCACGTGGTCGCGGATCGCCTGCAGCACCTCTTCGCCGCTCACGTCGGGCACGCGCCAGTCGAGGATCACGAGGTCGAAGGTGTCGCGCAGCACGGCCTTCAGGATGTCCTGGCCGCGGAGGAAGATGCGGCAGGCGAACCCCTGCGACTCGATCCAATGCTGCAGCAGCTTCGCTTGCGACGCGTCGTCCTCGAGCACGGCGATGCGCGGTGCGCCTCCGGCCGGTCGCTGTGGTCGCTGAGATTTCATGCGCATCCGCTGCCCCCGTCAGCCTATTCTACCGGCTGCCGCCGCGAGGCTGCGCACGTATGAAACGGCAGCGCACGCTCGTCCTGCACGTCGAAGACGACGCCAGCCAGCAGAGCCTCGTGCGCATCGCCCTCGAGCAGGAGGGCGCCTGCCGGGTGCGGTCTGCGCGCGACGGCTTCGAGGCCCTCGCCATGGCGCGCGTCGACTTGCCCCAACTGCTGCTGCTCGATCTGCACCTTCCGGGGTTGGACGGCGTCGCGACGTTGCGCGGTCTGCGAGCGATCGACGGGCTGAAAGACGTGCCGGCCATCTTCCTCACCGCGGCCGGGCCCGAGCGGCTGGATGCCGAGATGCGCGCGCTGGGCGTGCAAGAGGTGCTGGGAAAGCCATTCAGCCCGCGGCGGCTGGCGCAAACCGTGGCGCGCGTGCTCGGCTCGGCGCCGCGGTGAGGGCAGTTCCCTCCTGCAGCTGGCTGTAGCACCATGAGCAGGGGCGGCAGAAAGGGCGTCGTGGCGGCGGATCCCAAGGATGTCAGGCGGCGAGCGGCCGCGCGATCATCGCGCGGGAGGTTGGCGCACGCACGCAAGCGCGATCGCGGGCCGCGAGACGGCCACGAGCAGTTCGAGCTCGTGCAGGAGGCGCTGGGCATCGTCACCTGGATCTGGGATCTGGAGCCGGACCTCGCGCGCTGGTATGGCGATGTTTCGCGGCTGCTCGGCTTGCACTCGGGGCGATTTTCCGGGCGGTTCGCCGATTACCTCGCGCACCTGCACCCCGAGGATGCCGAGAAGGCGAAGCAGGTCTATGTCGATTGCATGAGGGGCCGCACGCCCGAATATCGTGCCGAGGAGCGCGTCGTCTGGCCTGATGGCAGCGTGCACTGGCTGGAAACCTACGGCCGCGCCGAGTATGGCGCGGACGCCCGCGCGGTCCGCATGGCCGGCGTCATCAAGGACATCAGCGCGGCCAAGCGCGAAGAGGCGGCTCGCGTGCGCGCCGAGCACCTTCTGGCGCGCGTGTTCGACGCCTCGCCCGAGTACATCACCGTGGTGCGCGCGCGCGACGGGGCTTTCGTCGCCGCCAATGCCGCGTTCGAGCGCGTGACCGGCTTTCGCGCCGCGGAGATCGTCGGCCGCACGGTGGACGAGCTCGAACTGTGGGGGGACGCCGCGGAGCGCGACCGCTTTCGTACCGATCTGCAACGCGACGGCGTGGTGCACGAGCGGCCGACGATGCTGCGGCTGCGCGACGGCACCGTTATCTCGGGAATGCTGTCCGCCTCGCTCGTCGAGCACGACGGTGAGCGGCTCGTGGTGAGCGTGGTGCACGACGTCTCCGAGGCGCGGCTCCTGCAGCGCCGCGCGCAGCAGTCGGAGCGCAAGTTCGCCACGGTGTTCATGACCAGTCCCGACCCCGTCGCCATCTCGCGCCAGCGTGACGGTGTGCACCTGGACGTAAACGACGCCTGGGTGCGCGCCACCGGGCACGCGCGGCAGGATGCCGTCGGTCGCTCGTCGCACGAGCTCGGACTGTGGCAGGACCCTGCAGCGCGCCGCGACGTGCTCGCGCAGCTCGACGCCGCTGGCGCGGTGCATGGTGTGCCAGCCCGCTTCGCGCGCGCGCGCGGCGAGGACTTTCCCGCCCTGGTCTCCGGCGCGAAGATCACGCTCGACGGCGAGGCCTGTGTGGTATGGGCCTGGCGCGACATCGGCGAGCTGTCCAGCGCGCTCGGCCAGGCGCGCCAGGCAGAGAGCATGTTCAGCGCGCTGTTCGAGAGCAGCCCCGAACCGATCACGCTGTACCGAATTTCCGACGGCATGCGGCTGGCGGCGAACGGCGCCTGGGAGAGGTTGAGCGGCTTTGACCGCGAACTGGCGGTCGGCCGCCCGGCGGACGACACCAAGATGTGGCACGACGATGCGCAAGGCAGCGCCGTGCTCGCCCGCCTCGAGAGCGAGGTCAGCGTCTCCAACGTCGAGGCGCAGCTCAAGCGCGTGGACGGCTCCGCGTTCGACGCCCTGATCTCGGGCGTGCGCATCGACCTGGATGGCGAGCCCTGCATCCTGTGGAGCTGGCGCGACACCGGCGAGCTGAAGCGCCTCGAGCAGCGCGCGCGCCACGGCGAGCGCATGTTCGCGGCGTTGTTCGAAAGCAGCCCCGAGCCAATCACACTGTTCCGGATCGCGGTCGGCGTGCGCCTGGCGGCCAACAGCGCATGGGAGCGCGCCACCGGCCACAGCCGGGAGACGGTCACGGGCCGGCCGGCCGTGGCTGCGACGCTGTTCCGCGACCCGCTGCAGCGCGAGGCGCTGCTGCAGCGCGCCATTGCCGCGGACGGGATCTCGAACGCGGAGGTCAGGCTCCTCCGCGCGGATGGGACGGAATTCGATGCGCTGATCTCCGCGGCGCGGGTCGACGTGGAGGGCGAGCCCTGCATGCTGTGGACCTGGCGCGATCTGAGCCAGGTCAGGCAGCTCGAGCAGCAGGCGCAGCAGTCGGAACGCAAGTTCGCTTCGATGTTCGAGACCAGCCCGGTGGCGATGTTGGTGTCGCGGGCACTGCCGGGCCACGGGGCCGACGACCTGATAGTGGAGATCAACGACGCCGCGTTGTCGATGGTCGGTGCAACGCGCGAGCAGGCGCTCGGCGCGGCGGCTAGCCGCCTCATCAACTGGGCGGACCCCGCGGCGATCGGGACGCTGCGCCGGCGTGCGCTGGCGGGCGAGCGCATCCTCGGGGAGCCGGCGCAGTTCGCGCGACGCGACGGCGCGCGCGTGGAGACGCTGCTCTCGGGCGTGCTGCTCGACATCGGCAGCGAGCC
>JAOUIL010000002.1 GCA_029883975.1 Betaproteobacteria bacterium | reverse complement strand
GGGACGGCGCGCTGCGCGTCACCGAATTGCAGCGCGCCGGCGGCAAGCGATTGCCGGCGGCAGAATTCCTGCGCGGCTGCGCGCTCGCGCCGGGCGAGCGACTGGGGTGAGAGCCTCCGGGAATCTCGCACTGGCGCTCTCCGGGGCCGCGCGCGCGGTCGCGGGAGTGGCCGAAGGGCGCAGCCTGGGCGACACCGACTTCGCGGGTCCAGGTCGCGAGGCACAGACCGATCTTTGCTACGGCGCGTTGCGGCGCTACGGTCGCGTGCAGGCCATCACCGATGCGCTTTCGCACAGGGGTCGCGCCGCGCCGCGCGTGCAGGCGCTGGTGTGGTGCGCGCTCTACGCGCTCGACAGCGGGCGGTACGCGGACTACACCGTCGTGGACCAGGCGGTGCGCGCCTGCGGACTGCTCGAGCAGACCGGCGCCCGCGGATTCGTAAACGGCGTCCTGCGCAATTACCTGCGCGAACGCCAGGCGCTGGAACGACGCATTGCCGCAGACCCGCAAGCGAAACTTCAGCACCCGCGCTGGTGGATCGACGCCGTGCGTCGCGATCATCCTTTGCGCTGGGAGGACGTGCTGGCAGCGGGCAACCAGCGCCCGCCGTTGTGCCTGCGCGTCAACCGCCGCCGCGCGCGGCCTGACGCCTATCTGGAACTGCTGGCATCGGCCGGCATGCGGGGCCGCTGCATCGGCGCCAGCGGGATTCTTCTGGATGCGCCCGTACCTGCCGCGAAGCTTCCCGGCTTCCGCGATGGACTCGCCTCGATACAGGACTTCGGCGCGCAGCAGTGCGCCCCGCTGCTCGACCTGGCGGACGGACAACGGGTGCTGGATGCTTGCGCAGCGCCCGGAGGCAAGAGCGCGCACATCCTGGAGCTTGCCGATGTGCGGCTCACGGCGCTTGACATCGACCCGCAACGCGCGGCGCGCATCGGTCCGGGTCTCGAGCGGCTCGGGCTTTCCGCGACCGTGCAGGTGGCCGATTGCACCGCGCTCGAAGTCTGGTGGGACAGAGAACCGTACGATCGCATACTAGTTGACGCGCCCTGCTCCGGATCCGGCGTGGTGCGCCGCCGTCCCGACATCAAATGGCTGCGCCGCGCGGCCGACGTGCCTGCCTTTGCGCTGCGCCAGGCAGCTATCCTGGACGCCCTGTGGCAGGTCCTCGCGCCGGGTGGTAAATTGCTGTATGTCACCTGCTCGGTCTTTCGCGACGAGAATGCTGCCGTATCGGAGGCATTTTGCGACCGCACCTCGCAGGCACGGCGCTGCGAGCTGCCGGCGGGCGCCGCGTCCAGCTGGCTGCCGTGCGCGGAGCACGACGGGTTCTATTTCGCCCTGTTGACCAAGGGCGCCTGAAGCGGCGCGCGATGCGAGTTCGACTTGCCTGCACGATGCTGGTGATGGTCCTTGCGTGCGCTTCCGCTGCACGCGCCGACGAGATCGACATCGTCGACGTCAGGCTGGCGTCGACCGAAGAGGGGCTGATCCTCAGCGCGGACTTCGCCTTCGAGTTCAGCCGGCCGCTGCAGGAGGCGGTGGCGAACGGCGTGCCCCTGCACTTCCTCGTCGAGTTCGAACTGACGCGGCCGCGCTGGTACTGGTTCGACGAGGTGACCGCGTCGCGACGTACGCAGTGGCGGCTTTCCTACCACGCGCTCAGCCGGCAGTATCGGCTGAGCACCGGCGCGCTGCACCAGAATTTTGCCCACCTGGAGGATGCGCTGGACGTCATGCGGCGCCTGCGCAACTGGCAGGTGCTCGAGCGCTCCGTGCGCATGACGGGATCGACCTACGACGCGGCCGTGCGCATGCGGCTGGATACCGCGCAACTGCCGCGGCCGCTGCAGGTGAGCGCGCTCACCAATCGTGAGCTGCGCCTCGAATCCGCATGGAAGACCATCATCTTCCAGCCGTCGCAAACCGCATTGCCCGCGCCCGCTTCCGCGCCGCCCCCGGCCAGCCCCGCGCTGTCGGCGGGAGCCCGTGACGGCCAGGAGGGCGCGCCGCGATGAGAGTGCTGCTCATCGTCGGATCAGCGCTGGCGGGCGTGCTGCTCTTCCTGCTGGCGACGGCGAGCGCGGCCGATACCACGCTGCTGGCGCGGCACTTTCCGCTGCTGCTCGGCCTGAACGCCGCCCTGGCGGGCGCACTGGCGGCCATGGTCGGCTATCAGGTCGTGGGGATCCTGCGACGCTACCGAGCGCGCGCCTTCGGCTCGCGCCTGACGTTGCGCTTCCTGCTGCTGTTCGCACTGATGGCCGTCGCGCCTGGCGTCCTGGTCTACACGGTCTCGGTGCAGTTCCTCACGCGCAGCATCGAGTCCTGGTTCGACGTCAAGGTGGATGCGGCGCTCGAGGGCGGCATCAACCTCGGCCAGTCGGTGATCGATCGCATGATGATCGAGATGCAGACCAAGGCGCGGGTCACCGCGCTCGAGCTGGCGGAGCGCTCGCCGACGCAGCAGGTGTCGATGCTCAACCGGTTGCGCGAGCAGGCCGGCGTGCAGGAAATCGTGCTGCTCGGCGCGGGCGGAGCGCTTCTGGCGAGCGCAACCGAGGATGTGACGCGCTTCGTCCCGGAGCTGCCGACCGCGAACATGCTGCGTCAGGCGCGTTCCGCGCAGGGCTACAGCTCGGTCGACGCGGCGGACGGCAGGCCGCTCGCCTTGCGCGTGGTCGTGCCGGTGACCGGTTTGGCGATTGCCGACGAGGCGCGCTTCGTGCAGTTGCGCCAGTCGGTGCCATCGGGGCTGGCGCGCAGCGCGCAGGCGGTGGAAGAGGCGTACCGCGACTACCGGGAGCTGGCGCTGTCGCGCCAGGGGCTGAGGCGCATCTACATCGTGACGCTGACCCTGGCGCTGCTGATGGCGCTGTTCGTCGCCGTATCGCTGGCGGCGATTCTGTCTGCGCGCCTGTCCGCGCCGCTCGCCAACCTGGCGCAGGCCACGCAGGCGGTGGCGCGCGGCGACTTTTCGCAGCGCCCGCCGGTCACCAGCCGCGACGAGCTGGGCGTGCTGACCGAGTCCTTCAACTCCATGACACGGCAGCTGGACGAGGCACGCAAGGTGGTGGAATCGAACCGTGTCGCGCTGGAGACGGCCAAGTCTTCGCTGGAGAACATCCTCGCCAACCTGTCGGCCGGCGTGCTGGTGTTCGATCGCGATCTGCGCCTGACCATTTCCAACCGCGGCGCCGCGCAGATCCTGACCGGCGAGCTGAGCGCGTTCCTCGGGCGACCGCTGCAGGACTGGAGCGGGCCGCTCGAGTCGTTCGCCGCTTCGGTACGAGAGCAGTTCCTGCAGCACGGCGAGCACACCTGGCAGCTGGAGCTGGCGCTCAAAGGCACCGGCAAGACGCTGCTGGCGCGCGGCGCCGCGTTGCCCGGCGCCACGGGCGGCGGCCACGTGCTGGTGTTCGACGACATCACGCAGCTCATCCAGGCGCAGCGCGCCACCGCATGGGCCGAAGTCGCACGCCGTCTCGCGCATGAGATCAAGAATCCCCTCACCCCGATCCAGCTGTCGGCCGAGCGGCTGGAGATGAAGCTCGGCGACCGGCTGGCGCCCGAAGACGCGGCCATCCTCAGACGCGCGACGCAGACCATCGTCAATCAGGTGACGGCGCTGAAATCCATGGTTGATGATTTCGGCGACTACGCGCGCCTGCCCGCGCCGGTACCGACGGGCCTCGACCTGAATGCGCTGATCGCCGATGTGCTGACCCTCTACGAGACCTCGCGCGTGCCGATTGGCCGGCGCCTCGCGCCGTCGCTGCCGCCGGTATGGGCCGATGGCGCGCAGATCCGCCAGGTGATTCACAACCTCGTGCAGAACGCGCAGGACGCGCTCGATCAACGCAAGGAATCGGGCCGCCAGCCTGCCATCGAGGTGTGCACGGAGCTGGTGGGCGACAAGGTGCGGCTGTTGGTCTCGGACAACGGCGACGGCTTTCCCGAGGAGCTGATGGCGCGCATCTTCGAGCCTTACGTCACCACCAAGCCGCGCGGCACGGGCCTGGGCCTGGCGATCGTCAAGAAGATCGTCGACGAGCATCACGGATCGATCGCCATCGAGAACCTGCCGCAGCGCGGCGCGTCCGTGAGCGTGCTGCTGCCGCGGACCGCGCAGGCGGCCTGAGCGCACCATGGCGCAGATCCTCGTCGTCGACGACGAAATCGGCATCCGCGAGCTGCTGTCGGAGATCCTGGCCGACGAGGGCCACGATGTTCTGCTCGCCGACAGCGCCGGCGACGCGCGCCGCCAGCGCGAGGCGAAGCGGCCCGATCTGGTGCTGCTCGACATCTGGATGCCGGATACCGACGGCATCACGCTGCTCAAGGAGTGGGCGAGCAACGGGCAGCTGACCATGCCGGTGGTGATGATGTCCGGGCACGGCACCATCGAGACGGCCGTCGAGGCCACGCGCATCGGGGCGCTCGACTACCTGGAGAAGCCGATCGCGCTGCAGCGGCTGCTGAGCACCGTGAAGCGCGCGCTGCGCCTTTATGACCTGGCCGCACCCCGCCGGCTGTCGCTGGCGGCGCTCGGACGCTCGCCCACGCTGGTCGAGCTGCGCAAGCGCCTGCAGCAGCTCGCGCAAGCGTCGGCGCCGCTGCTGCTGCGGGGAGAGCAGGGCATGCTGGCGGAGATCTTCGCGCGCCCGCTGGTGGCGCCCGGGGCGCCGTTCCTTTGCGACGCGGGGTTCCTGGCGGACGCGCCGAGCGAGGTGCTGCAGCGCGCCGGCGGGGGGATTCTGTTCGTGGCCGACCTCACGGGCCTGCAGCGCGCCGAGCAGAAGAACCTCGAGTTCCTGCAGGCGCGCGCCGACCGCCACCGCGCACGCGTGGTCTCCTTTTCGCCCGTGGACGCGAAGACGCTCGTCGAGCGCTACCAGTGGGACGCCGCGCTCGTGGCGAGGCTGGGCGAACTGACGCTGCGCCTTCCGGCGTTGCGCGAGTTCGCGGAGGACATTCCGGACCTCGCTGCGCAGATGCTGGCGCAGCTGGTCGAGGCGCGCGCCTGCCCGGCGCGGCGCCTTTCGGTGGGCGCGCTGAACGCCTTGCGCCACCATCGCTGGCCCGGCAACCTCGCCGAGCTCGAGCACGCGGTGAAGAATCTCGCGTTGAGCGCGCTCGACGAGGAAGTGACCCTGCAGGATGCCGAGCGCGTGCTCGCCGCGCATGCGCGCGAGGCGAGCGCGCCCGCGCTGCCCCTGGACCGTCCCTATCGCGAGGCGCGCGAAGCCTTCGAGCGCGTGTACTTCGAGAACCTGCTGTCCGCCGAGAGCGGCAGCATGTCGCGCGTTGCGGAGCGCAGCGGGCTCGAACGCACGCACCTTTACCGCAAGCTGAAGGCGCTGGGCCTGCCCGTGGGACGCCGGGAAGAGGGCTGAGCGTGGCCGTGCCGCGCGGCAAAACGGTCTACAATGCCGCGCTTCCCAAGTAGGCGGCTCGATCGATGAAAGTCATCATCCTAGGCGCCGGCCAAGTCGGCGCCACCGTGGCCGAGAGCCTGGTCTCCGAGCAGAACGACATCACGGTCGTCGATGTGGAGCCGGCACGGCTGCGCGCCTTGCAGGACCGCTTCGATCTGCGCACCGTGACGGGCAGCGCCTCGCACCCCGCGGTGCTGGAGGAGGCGGGCATCGACGACGCCGACCTGCTGATCGCGGTCACCCAGTCGGACGAGACGAACCTCGTGGCCTGCAAGCTCGCCGCGCGCATGTTCAACGTGCCCAGGCGCGTGGCGCGCATCCGCGCCAACGCCTTCCTCGACAACAAGCTCGTGCTGGGCCCGGACGGCTTTGACGTGGACCTTTCCATCTGTCCCGAGCAGGTGCTCACCGAGTACATCGTCAAGCTGGTCGAGTTTCCGGAAGCGCTGCAGGTGCTGGATTTCGCCGACGGCAAAGTGAGCCTGGTTGCCGTGCGCGCCTACCAGGGCGGGCCCATGGTGGGGCGGCCGGTCAAGGAGATCCGCGCGCACATCCCGAACATCGATACGCGTATCGTGGCCATCTTCCGGCGCGACGGCGCGGTGATGCCGGACGGCGACACGATCATTGAGGCTGGCGACGAGGTGTTCTGCCTGGCGGCTGCCGACAACATCCGCCAGGTGATGCACGAGCTGCGTCGCATGGATCAGCCGGTTAAGCGCGTGATGATCGCCGGCGGCGGCAACATCGGCCTGCGCCTGGCGCGCGCGCTCGAAGGACAGTACTCGGTGCGCCTGATCGAGCACAACAAGCGCCGCTGCGAGTTCCTCTCGGCGCGTCTCAACCAGGCGCTGGTGCTGAACGGCGACGCCACCGACGAGGAGCTGCTGGAGCAGGAGAACATCGGCGAGATGGACCTGTTCGTCGCGGTGACCAACGACGACGAGAACAACATCATGAGCTCGCTGCTCGCCAAGCGCATGGGAGCGCGGCGCGTGGTGGCGCTCATCAACCGTCGCAGCTACGTCGACCTGCTGCAGAGCGGGCAGATCGACATCGCCATCTCCCCCGCGCAGGCGACGATCGGCAAGCTGCTCGCGCACGTGCGCCGCGGCGACGTCGTCGCCGTGCACAGCCTGCGGCGCGGCGCCGCCGAGGCGCTGGAGGCGGTGGTGCACGGCGATCGCGAGTCCTGCCGCGTGACCGGCCGCAGCGTCGAGGAGATCGAGCTGCCGGCCGGGGCCACCATCGGCGCCGTGGTGCGCAACGGCAAAGTGCTGATGGCGCATCACGACACGCGCATCGAGGCCGAAGACCATGTCATCGTGTTCGTCACGGACAAGAAGACCATGCCGCGCGTCGAGAAGCTGTTCCAGGTCGGCGCGCGCTTCCTCTAGGCCCCGCACGCGCTGTGCGCCTGCTCGCTGTCCTGCACCTGCTGTCGCTGGTCCTCGTGCTGTTCGCGGCCTGCATGCTGGTGCCGCTCGGTTTCTCGCTGGCCCTGGCGGACGGCGCGCATTGGGCGCACGTCAAGGCGCTTGCAGCGACGGCCGCGGCGGGCGTGGCGCTGTGGGCCGCATCGCATCGCGCCGGGCGCGAACTGCAGGTGCGCGACGGTTTCCTACTGGTCGCGCTAGTCTGGACGGTGCTCCCGGGTTTCGCCACCCTGCCGCTGCTCATGCAGTTGCCGGGGCTCTCGTTCACCGACGCGTACTTCGAGGCGGCGTCCGGGCTGACCGCGAGCGGCGCAACGGTGCTTTCGGGGCTCGACCGTCTTCCGGCCTCGGTCAATGTCTGGCGCGGCTTCATGATCTGGCTGGGCGGGATGGGCGTGATCGTCCTCGCCGTGGCCATCATGCCACTGCTCGGCGTGGGCGGCTCGCAGCTGTTCAAGGCCGAAACGCCGACGCCGATGAAGGACACCAAGCTCACGCCGCGCATCGCCGAGACCGCCAAGGGGCTGTGGCTGGTGTACTTCGGTCTGACCGTGGCCTGCGCCCTGGCGTACCACTGGGCCGGCATGACCTGGCTGGATTCGCTCATGCATGCCTTCACCACCCTCGGCCTGGGAGGCTTCTCGACGCACGACGAAAGCTATGCCTACTGGAACTCGCCGCGCATCGAGGCAGTGGCCATCGTCTTCATGCTGATCGCGGCGATCAACTTCGCCACGCATTTCCTCGTCTGGCGCCGGCGCAGCCTGCACCCTTATCGCGTCGACCCGGAGGCGAAGCTGTTCCTCGGCGTGACCGTGGCGTCGGTGCTGGGAGTCGCCGCCTATCTCGCGTGGACGGACGCATATCCCGACTATGGCGTCGCGCTGCGCTACGCCGCCTTCAACGTCGTCTCGATCGCCACGACGACCGGGTACGCCAACACCGACTTCAACCAGTGGCCGATCTTCGCGCCGCTGTGGATGCTGTTCCTGTGCAGCTTCGCCAGCTGCTCGGGCTCGACAGGCAGCGGCATGAAGATGATCCGCGCGCAGATCCTGTTCAAGCAGATCTTCCGCGAGCTGCTGCGCATCATCCACCCCCGCGTCTACAACCCGGTGAAGCTGGGTGGCCGGCCGGTGGAGAACAACGTGGTATTCGCAGTCCTCGCCTACGTGTTCGTCTACGTTTCCTGCATCATCGTCTTCACGCTGCTGCTGACCCTGAGCGGCGCGGACGTCGTAACGGCATTCTCGGCCGCCGTCGTGTCCATGAACAATACCGGCCCGGGCCTCGGCCAGGTCGGACCAGCCAGCACCTATGCCACGCTCAACGATTTCCAGACCTGGATATGCGCCTTCGCCATGCTGCTCGGGCGGCTCGAGCTTTTCACGCTGCTGGTGGTGCTGACGCCGGCCTTCTGGCGCAAGTGAGCAGGACCCCGGTCAGGCTGGTCGCCGCGGCCACGGACCTGCCTCGGGGTTGGGTGCTGCTGCGGCCCGCGGCGTGTCCGTGCTGCGTCGGACGGGTGCAGCTGCAGGTGGAGCTGGCGCGCGTGATTCGCGAGCAAAGGCCCAGCGGCGTGCAGATCGAGATGCGCGACCCTGGGCATCTGCCGGCGATGCGCCGGGCGCTCGGCGAGCGGCCGCTGTCGGATTACGTCGAGACCTAACCGCGCAGCGCGGCGAGCGCGAACGCTAGCCATCCAAGCAGGAAGGCCACTCCGCCGATCGGCGTGACGGCGCCCGTCCACCTGGGAGCGCCGAGCGCCAGCGCATAGAGGCTGCCGGAAAACAGGACTATGCCCGCGAGCAGCAGCCCGCCGGACGCGCGCAGCCAGGCGCTTTGCGCGATGTTCGCCGCGCTCAGGCCGACGAGAATCACGCCCAGCGCGTGCCACAGGTGGTACTGCACGGCGGTATTCCAGACCGCCAGCATCTCGGCCGGCAGCCGGGACTTCAGCGCATGCGCGCCGAATGCGCCCAGGGCGACGCCCGCGGCCGCGAGCAGCGCGCCCAGCGCGACGAGCGCCTTGGGACTCAGGCGGCCTTCTTCTTTTTCGCCCGATGCGGGCGCGTCTTGCCGTAGCTACCCTTGTAGATCTTGCCGCGCCGCGTGCGCTTGTCGCCCTTGCCCATGTCGTGCCTCCGTTGGATGCCGCGCCGGATTATAGCGACGCCGCGCTTACTGGCTGCCGCGGATCGTAGGCTAGGTAGGGCGCGAGCCAGCGCTCGGCATCCTCCACGCTCATGCCCTTGCGCCGCGCGTAGTCCTCGAGCTGATCGCGCCCGATCCTGCCGACCGCGAAGTAGCTCGCCTGCGGATGCGAGAGGTAGAAGCCCGACACGGCAGCCGCCGGCAGCATGGCGAAGCTCTCCGTGAGCTCGATGCCCGCGTTGCGTCGCGCGTCGAGCAACGCAAACAGGCCCGCCTTCTCGGTGTGGTCGGGGCAGGCCGGATAGCCGGGCGCCGGGCGGATGCCGCGATACTGCTCCGCGATCAGCGCGGCGTTGTCCAGGGTTTCCTCTGGCGCGTAGCCCCAGTATTCGCGCCGCACGCGCTCGTGCAGATGCTCGGCGAACGCCTCCGCAAGCCGGTCGGCGAGCGACTTCAGCATGATCGCCGAGTAATCGTCGTGCGCCCGTTCGAACTCGGCGAGCTTCCTCTCGATACCCAGGCCTGCCGTGACCGCGAAGGCGCCGACCCAGTCCGGCTGCCCGCCTTCCCTGGGCGCGACGAAGTCCGCAAGGCACAGGTTCGGATTGCCCGCGGGCTTGGGGTTCTGCTGGCGCAGGTTGTGCCAGGTCATGGCCACCTCGCGCCGCGAGACGTCGCGGTAGATCTCGATGTCGTCCGCCCCGACGCGCGCAGCCGGGAACAGGCCCAGCACCCCGCTCGCGCGTACCCAGCGGCCGTCGATCATCTTCTTCAGGAACGCCTGGGCGTCGGCGAGGAGCTTCCTCGCCTCGACCCCGACGATCGGGTCGTCGAGGATCTTCGGATAGGAACCGGAGAACTCCCAGGTCTGGAAGAAAGGAGCCCAGTCGATGTAGGGCGCGAGTTTCTCCAGCGAGTAGTTGGCGAGCACGGTGACCCCCGGCCTGGCAGGCGCTGGCGGCGCGTAGTGCGCCCAGTCGGTCGCCAGGCCCAGCTCGCGCGCACGCGCGATCGGCAGCAGCGGCCCCGGCCCCTTCTTCTCCGCGTGCTGGCGGCGAATCTTTTCGTAGTCGGCGCGCACCTCGGCGACGAATGCCTCGCGCGCGTCCCGCGAAAGCAGGCTCTGCGTCACCGGCACCGAGCGCGAGGCGTCCGGCACGTAGATCACCGGACCCGAGTAGTTTGGCGCGATCTTCACCGCGGTGTGCGCGCGCGACGTGGTGGCGCCGCCGATGAGCAGCGGCAGCGTGAAGCCCTCGCGCTCCATCTCGCGCGCGACGTGCGCCATTTCCTCGAGCGAGGGGGTGATGAGGCCCGACAGTCCGATGGCGTCTGCCTGCTGATCGCGCGCGGTCTGCAGGATCTTCTGCGCCGGCACCATCACGCCGAGGTTGACGACCTCGTAGTTGTTGCACTGGAGCACGACGGCGACGATGTTCTTGCCGATGTCGTGCACGTCGCCCTTCACGGTGGCGATCACGATCTTGCCCTTCGGCCGGCCCGCTTCGCCGCTTTTCGCCTTCTCCGCCTCGATGAACGGCACGAGGTGCGCCACCGCCTGCTTCATGACGCGCGCCGACTTGACGACCTGCGGCAGGAACATCTTGCCCGCGCCGAACAGGTCGCCGACGATGTTCATGCCGTCCATCAGCGGCCCCTCGATCACTTCGATCGGGTGCGCGGCGGCGAGGCGCGCTTCCTCGGTGTCCTCGACGATGTGCGAAGTGATGCCGTTCACGAGCGCGTGCGCGAGCCGCTCGTTCACCGGCAGCCGCCGCCAGGCGTCATCGGCCTTGGCGGCCTTGCCGCCGCTGGACTTGACGCTCTCGGCGAACTCGACCAGCCGTTCGGTCGCGTCGGGACGACGGTCGAGGATCACGTCCTCCACCCGCTCGCGCAGCTCCGGCGCGATCTCCTCGTACACGCCGAGCTGTCCGGCGTTCACGATGCCCATCGACATGCCCGCGCGGATGGCGTGGTACAGGAACGCCGTGTGCATGGCCTCGCGCACCGTATCGTTGCCACGGAAAGAGAACGACAGGTTCGACAACCCGCCGGACACCTGGGCGTGCGGCAGGTTGGCACGGATCCAGCGCGTCGCCTCGATGTAGTCGAGCGCGTAGCGCGCGTGTTCCTCCAGCCCGGTGGCCACGGCAAAGATGTTGGGGTCGAAGATGATGTCCTCGGGGGGCAAGGCAGCTTCCTGCGTGAGCAGCTCGTAGGCGCGCTGGCAGATGGCGATGCGCCGCTCGAGCGTGTCGGCTTGGCCCCGCTCGTCGAACGCCATCACCACGACCGCCGCGCCGTAGCGGCGCGCGAGGCGCGCCTGGCGCAGGAACTCCTCCTCGCCCTCCTTCATGCTGATCGAGTTGACGATGCACTTGCCCTGCATGCACTTCAGGCCCGCCTCGATCACGCTCCACTTGGAGCTGTCGATCATCAGCGGCACGCGCGCGATGTCGGGCTCGGCTGCCGCGAGCGTGAGGAAGCGCCGCATGGCCGCCTCCGAGTCGAGCATCGCCTCGTCCATGTTGACGTCGATGACCTGCGCGCCGTTCTCCACCTGCTGGCGCGCCACCGACAACGCCTCGGCGTAGTCGCCGGCGAGAATCAGGCGCGCAAACGCCTTGGAGCCCGTGACGTTGGTGCGCTCGCCCACGTTGACGAACAGCGACTGCGCGTCGACATTGAGCGGCTCCAGGCCCGCAAGGCGCAGCGCCTTGGGCCGCTCGGGGATCTTGCGCGGCGCTACGCCCTTGACTGCCCGGGCGAGCGCGCGGATGTGCTCGGCCGTGGTGCCGCAGCAGCCGCCGGCGATGTTGAGCCAGCCGCTCCTCGCCCACTCGCCCATGATGGCCGCCATGTTCTCCGGCGTGTCGTCGTATTCGCCGAATGCGTTCGGCAGGCCGGCGTTCGGGTGGCACGAGACGTAGGCCTCGGCCACCGTCGCCAGTTCCTCGACGTAGGGTCGCAGTTCCTTCGCGCCGAGCGCGCAATTGAGGCCGACGGCCAGCGGCCGCGTGTGGCGCACCGAGTTGTAGAACGCTTCCGTCGTCTGCCCCGAGAGCGTGCGCCCGGACGCGTCGGTGATGGTTCCGGAGACGATGACGGGCAGGCGCGTGCCGCGCCGCTCGAACACGTCCTCCAGCGCGAACAGCGCCGCCTTCGCGTTCAACGTGTCGAACACCGTCTCGACCAGAAACAGGTCGACCCCGCCCTCGGCGAGCGCGGCGGCCGCCTCGGCATAGGCCGCGACCAGCTCGTCAAAGGTGATGGCGCGATAGCCCGGATCGTTGACGTCAGGCGATATCGAGGCGGTCTTGGTCGTCGGGCCGAGCACGCCGGCGACGAAGCGCGGGCGCGCGGGATCCTGCGCCTGGCAGGCGCGCGCCGCGTCCACGGCGATCCGGGCGGCCGCGAGGTTCAGCTCGGGCACCAGCGCCTGCATGCCGTAGTCGGCCATTGACACGGCGGTGGAATTGAAGGTGTTGGTCTCGATGATGTCCGCGCCCGCCTCGAGATACTCGCCGTGGATGCGGCGGATGAGCTCGGGCTGCGTCAGCACCAGCAGGTCGTTGTTGCCGCGCAGGTCGTGGCTCCATTCGCGGAAGCGCTCGCCGCGGAACTGCGACTCGTCCAGCCGCTCGCGCTGGATCATCGTGCCCATAGCGCCGTCGAGCACGAGGATCCTCTCGGCGAGGAGGGCTTGCAGCTCGGCGGTGCGGTCGGCCTGTGTCATGGTCTGGCGGAAAAACAAAACGCCCGTTCGGCTTGCGCGGAAACGGGCGTCGGGGCACGTCTCTTTAGCGGCATTTGTAACGCGCCCGCAAGCTGAACATCAAATCGGCGCGGACGATCAGTTTGCCCACAACTCCCTGCTCTGTCAAACCCTTACCGCTATAATGGCCGCCCATCATGGATCACCTCGAGCCCAAGCACGCCTTCGAGTTCCTGCACCAGCAGCCCGACGCGCTGTTCATCGATTGCCGCAGCGAGATGGAATACCTGTTCGTCGGCCATCCGGTCGGCGCGCTGCACGTGGCCTGGAACGACGGGCCCGACTGGGAGGTCAATCGGCACTTCGTCGGCCAGGTGAAGAAGCTCGCCGGCACCAACCACACCACGCGCCCGGTGGTGCTCATCTGCCGGAGCGGCAACCGCTCCCGGGAGGCGGGCGAGGAGCTGGAGCGCGCGGGATTCACCCGCGTGTACAACGTCGTGCACGGCTTCGAAGGCGAGTTGAACGACAGGCACCAGCGCAATTCGCTCGCCGGCTGGCGGTTCGAGGGGCTGCCATGGGAACAGTGCTGAGCGAGGCGACGTTTCCGTCCGTCGTCGCCGTGTTTCCCTGCCAGGTGCAATGGGGCGACTGCGACCCGGCGGGCATCATCTTCTACCCCACCTACTTCCGCTGGATGGATTCGGCCTGCTGGGCCATGTTCGCCGCGGCCGGCTACGACGCCAAGCGCATGCGCGCCGAGCACCTCGCCATGCCGCTCGTCTCCGCCGACTGCCAGTTCCTCTACCCAGCGGAGCAGGGCGACCGCTGCGAGGTGCATTCGCGCATCGTGCATTTCGGCGGAAAGTCGTTCGTCATCGCGCACGACGTGCAGCGCGCGGACGGCATGGCCCTCGCCAAGGGCTCCGAGACCCGCGTCTGGGGGAAGTTCGAAAGCGGCCCCGGCAGCCGGCTGCGCGGCCAGGCGATCCCCGAGGAGCTGAAGGCGCGCTTCCGCGCCGTCTGACCTAGAAGTCGAAGAAGACCGTCTCGTTCCTGCCCTGCAGGACGACGTCCCACTCGAGCAGGCCTTTCGCCTTGCGCCGCGCAACCAACGTGGCGCGCCGCGCCGCGGGCACGAGCTTGAGCAGCGGATCCTGCGCGTTGGCCGCCTCGCCCGGGAAGTAGATGCGCGTCGACAGTTGCTTGAGCATACCGCGCATGAACACGGTCACCGACAGATGCGGCGCCTGGGGCTTGCCCTCCAGACCCGGCACCCTGCCCGGCTTGATGGTGCTGAAGCGAAAGCGCCCCTTGGCGTCGGTCGGCACGCGCCCGAAGCCGCGAAAGCCCTTCTCCAGCGCCTTTTTCTGGTGGTCTTCGGGATGCGCATACTTGCCGGCGGCGTTCGCCTGCCAGATCTCGACCAGGGCATCGTTGACGCCGACACCCTCGCCGTCCAGCACCCTGCCCTGGATGACCACGCGCTCGCCCTTCACGTCCGGGCCGGCGATACGGTCCGTGTTGAGCCAGGTGAGCCCGATGTGCAGGTAGGGGCCTACCGTCTGCGATCCGCTCGCGTACAGGCTCACTTCATTCTCCCAGCAGGTCTTCCATCGGCGTGACCTCGCGGCCGCGCAGCACGATGTCGAAGCGGTAGGCGAGCGCCTGTTCGGGGATCGCGCCTTCCCAGTCGAATTGCGATACCAGTCGCACGCGCGCCTTCTCGTCCGGAATGCTCATGTACATCGGGTCATAGGGCAGCAGCGGGTCGCCCGGGAAGTACATCTGCGTGACCATGCGCGTGAGGAACGCCTGGCCGAAGAGCGAGAAGTGGATGTGCGCGGGCCGCCAGGCGTTGTAGTGATTGCGCCAGGGATACTCGCCGGGGCGGATCGTAATGAAGCGATAGCGGCCCTCGGCGTCGGTGATGGCGCGGCCGGCGCCGGAAAAGTTCGGGTCGATGGGCGCGTTGTGCCGGTCGGCCTTGTGCGGGTAGCGGCCGGCCGCGTTCGCCTGCCAGATCTCGACCAGCGTGTGCGGCATCGGCTTGGCGTTCTCGTCGAGCACGCGGCCGCTGACGATGATGCGCTCGCCGATCGGCGCGCCCTTGTGCTGGCGCGTGAGGTCGTTGTCGGTCGGCTTCACGTCGCCGTGGCCGAACACCGGGCCCGTAATCTCCGAGAGCGTCTGCGGCACGATGACCAGCGGCTGGGTCGGGTGCCGCAACGCCGTGGACGCGTAGAAAGGGAAGTCGTACTCGGGCTGGGTGCCCGGGTGGAAACGGCGATAGCCTTGGACCTTGCTCATAGTAGGGACATTCTGCCTTTATTCCGCGTCCGGTTGCTTGCCTGGCTGCGCACGGTCGAATGCATCAAGTTGCATGCACGCGTCGAACACGCGCATAACCGTCGGGTACGGCGCCAGGTCGCATTGGAAGCGCCGCGCATTGAAGATCTGCGGCACGAGGCAGCAATCCGCCATCGAAGGCGCGTCCCCGTGGCAGTGCTGGCCCGTGCCTGGGCTGTCGAGCTCCGCCTGCAGCTTCGCGAGCCCGTCGGCGATCCAGTGCCGGTACCAGGCGTCGACCTCGTCCTGGCTGTGGCCGAGGACGTTCTTGACGTACTTCAGGACGCGCGGATTGTTGAGCGGATGGATTTCGCACGCGACGATCAGCGAAAGTCCGCGTACGCGGGCGCGCCCGAGGGGATCTGGAGGCAGCAACGGCGGCTCCGGATGGGACTCGTCCAGGTACTCGATGATGGCGAGCGATTGCGCGAGCAGCGCGCCGTCGACCTGGAGCGCCGGCAGCAGGCCCTGGGGGTTGATGGCCTGGTACGCCGGCTGGAGGTGCTCGCCTTTCGCCAGATGCACGAACTGCGGCTCGTAGCCGAGACCCTTGAGGTTGAGGGCGATGCGGACGCGGAATGCCGCGGAGCTGCGGAAATACGTGTACAGCTTCAAAGCGCTGGGACCACCTTCACCTTCAGATCGCCCACGCCGTCGATGTGCGCGTGCAGCTCGTCGCCGGGCTTGACGGGCCCCACGCCCGCCGGCGTGCCCGCAAAGATGACGTCGCCTGCTTCCAGCGTGTAGTAGTCCGAAAGATAGGCGATCTGCTCGGGCACCGACCAGATCATGTCGGCGAGGTCGGCCTTCTGCCGCTCCTTGCCGTTCACCTGCAGCCAGATCGCGCCTTTCGCGGGGTGCCCGATCTTGGCAGCCGGTACCAGGGCGCTGCACGGCGCCGCCTCGTCGAAATTCTTGCCGAAATCCCACGGCCGCCCATGGTCCTTGCCCACTTGCTGCAGGTCGCGGCGCGTCATGTCCAGGCCCACGGCGTAGCCGTAGACGTACTCAGTCGCTTTCGCCGCGGGGATGCGGCGCCCGCCCTTGCCGATCGCGACCACTAGCTCGGTCTCGTAGTGGTAGTTCGAGGTCTTCGCCGGATAGTGCACCTCGCCGCCGTTCGGCACCAGCGCGTGCTCGCTCTTGATGAAGAAGAAGGGCTGCTCGCGGCCGCTGGCGCCCATTTCCTTCTGGTGCTCGACGTAGTTGCGGCCGACGCAGAAGATGCGCCGCACGGGAAATATGTCGCTCGCGCCGACGACCGGCAGCGCGGGCGGAGTCCAGATCGGGATGACGTATGACATGCTCGCCTTTCGGGGCAAAAACGCGAATTCTAGTCTTTGGCGCCGCGCTCGCGCTCGAGAAGTTCGCGCAGCTTGAAGCGTTGCACCTTGCCGGTGGCGGTGCGCGGCAGCGCCTCGATCGGCAGGATCCACTTCGGCCGCTTGTGGCGCGGGAGCTTGCGCTCGCAGGCCTGCGCGGCGGCCGCGAGCGCCACGTCGGCGTCCGCGCCGCGCGCGGCGACGAACAGCGCCAGGCGCTCGAAGCCGTCGGCATCGGGCGCGGCCACGCAGGCCGCCTCGGCGACCGCCTCCAGGCCGTTCACCGCCTCCTCGAGCTCGCCCGGCTGCACCCACTGGCCGGCGATCTTGAGCAGCTCGTCGCTGCGTCCCTGGTGCGAGTAGTTGCCGTGCGCGTCGCGCATGAACAGGTCGCGGGTGCAGAACCAGCCATCGCGAAACTGCGCGCGCGTCGCCTCCGGCCGGTTGGCGTAGCCGCTGCTGAGCGCGGGATGACGCAGCCAGAGCTCGCCCGACTCCCCGGCGCCCGCTTCGCGCCCGTCCGACGTCAGCAGGCGCAACTCGACCCCGGCGAGCGGCCTGCCGCTCCTCTGGCCGCCGGCCGCGCCGGGCGGGGTCGCCATGATGACGCAGAAGGTCTCCGACATGCCGTACAGGGAGAGGATTTCGCATCCGGTCGCCGCGCGCCAGCCTGCATAGACGGATTCGGGCAGCCGCTCGCCTGCGGAAACATAGCGCCGCACGCCGCGAAACGGCGCGAGGCGCTCCGGCGACAGGGCGAGCAGGCGGCGATAGAAGGTCGGGACGCTGAATACCGCGCTGGGCCGCTGGCGCGCGACGACGCTCTCGATCTGCTCGAGGTCGGCCCAGTCCGGATGCAGGATCGCAGTCGCGCCGAGAGCCAGCGGACCCAGAAGGCCGTTTTCGAGCGAATAGGCGAAGAACAGCTTCGAGGTGGCGAAGATGCGGTCACCCGCTCCCAGGCCGAACACCTCGCGCTGGGCCTGACCCACCGGCAGCACGTCCCGGTGCGAGTGCACGATGCCTTTCGGCCGGCCCGTGGTGCCCGAAGAGTAAAGCCAGAAGGCGGGGTCCTGCGGCTGCGCGTCGTGAAACCCCGCCAACGGCGGCGCGCGACGCAGCGCGTCGCGCCAGGCGGCGCCGGCGACCAGGCGCTGCTCGCGCGCGAGTTCCGCGCCGAGCGAGCCGAGCACGGGCAGCAACGCGTCATCCGCGATCAGCAGGCGCGCTTCGCTGTCGGTCATCATGTGGCGGTAGTCGGCCTCGGTGAGCTTGCTGTTCAACCCGATGGCCACCGTGCCGGCGCGCACCGTGCCCAGCCACGCGGCCGCGAATCCCGGCGTGTCGCGCAGCAGCAGCAGCACGCGCTCGCCCGGGCGCACGCCCAGAGAACGCAGCGCGCCGGCAGCGCGCGCGACCTGTTCCGCCAGTTCGCGATAGCCGAGCACTTCGTCGCCGCACACGAGCGCGGTGCGCGCGCCGTGACGCGCCAGCGCCGACTCGCCCAGCAGGTGCTCGGCAGCGTTCATGGTGGGCATGAAGTATAGAACCTGCGCGCGCGCCGCCCGGGCCTGCGACGTATGCTGGCACCTGCAGGAAAGTGCAGAAAAAAACGGGGCGCTCGCGCGCCCCGTGAACTAGGTTTGAGACCTAGGAGGAGACTTCGTTACGCTTACATCCGGTACGCCGCCTCGCCGTGCGAGGTGGTATCGAGTCCTTCACGCTCGGCTTCCTCGGGGACGCGCAGGCCGATGGTGAGGTCCACCAGCTTGAAGGCGATGAGCGAGACCACACCGGATACGACGACGGTGGTAAGCACGCCTGTAGCCTGCGTGACGACCTGGCCCCAGATCGAGTAGTCGGCCGAGGCCTGGTTGGCGACGTAGTCCCAGATGCCCGAGCCGCCGAGCGACGGGGCGGCGAACACGCCGGTCAGCAGCGCACCGACGATGCCGCACACGCCGTGCACGCCGAACACGTCCAGCGAGTCGTCGGCACCAAGCACCTTCTTCAGGCCGTTCACGCCCCAGAAGCCCGCCACGCCCGCGACCAGCCCGATCACCAGCCCGCCCATGATGCCGACGAAGCCGCAGGCCGGCGTGATCGCCACCAGTCCGGCAACCGCGCCCGAAGCGGCACCGAGCGCCGAGGCCTTGCCGCGGGCGATGCTCTCCGCCAGCAGCCAGGACAGCACGGCCGCCGCAGTGGCGACGATCGTGTTGAGGAACGCGACGGCGGCGACGCCGGTGGCCTCCAGGTTGGAGCCGGCGTTGAAGCCGAACCAGCCCACCCACAGCAGGCAGGCGCCGATCATGGTGAGCGGCAGGTTGTGCGGCGGCATCGCCTCCTTGCCGTAGCCGATGCGCTTGCCGATCACCCAGGCGCCCACCAGTCCGGCGACGCCGGCGTTGATGTGCACCACCGTGCCGCCGGCGAAATCGAGCGCGCCCTTCTGCCAGAGCCAGCCGGCGGCCGCAGTGACGGCGTCGAGGCTCTTGGCGTCAGTGATCGCATCGGGGCCGTCCCAGTACCACACCATGTGCGCCATCGGCGCGTAGGCGAAGGTGAACCACAGCACCGAGAACGCGAGCACCGCCGAGAACTTGATGCGCTCGGCGAAGGCGCCGACGATCAGGCCGCAGGTGATGGCCGCGAACGTGAGCTGGAAGGCCACGAACGTGATCTCCGGAATCGCCACCCCCTTGGAGAAGGTCGCGCCCAGCGAGTCGCCCGTCACGCCCGCAAGGAACATCTTCGACAGGCCGCCGAAGAAGGCGCTGCCCCCGGTGAACGCGATCGAGTAGCCGTACACCACCCAGACGACCGAGATCAGGCAGAAGGTGACGAACACCTGCATGAGCACCGAGAGCGTGTTCTTGGCGCGCACCATGCCTCCGTAGAACAGCGCCAGCCCGGGGATGGTCATGAGGATGACGAGCGCCGTGGCGGTCATCATCCAGGTGGTGTCGCCCTTGTCGACCTTGGGCGCGGGCGCTGCAACGGCCGCAGCGGCCGGCGCCGCGGCAGCGGCGGCCTCGGCCGCGGCGGCCGGCTTGTCCTGCGCCAGGGCCGCGCCCGCGAACGCGAACGAGCCGAGCAGCGCGATCAGTGCCAGAAGCTTCTTCATGTGCGTCTCCTAGAGCGCCTCCGCATCGGTCTCGCCGGTGCGGATGCGGATGACTTTTTCGAGGTCGAACACGAAGATCTTGCCGTCGCCGATCTTGCCGGTGTTCGCCGCCTTCTCGATCGCCTCGATGGCGCGCTCGAGCAGGTCGGACTTCACCGCGACGTCGATCTTCACTTTGGGCAGGAAGTCGACCACGTACTCCGCGCCGCGGTACAGCTCGGTGTGGCCCTTCTGGCGGCCGAAGCCTTTCACTTCGGTCACCGTGATGCCCTGCACGCCGATGCCCGAAAGCGCTTCGCGCACCTCGTCGAGCTTGAACGGCTTGATGATGGCTGAGATCAATTTCATTCCTGGTCTCCGGGTGGCGGCGGGCGCGCGGGCGCCCGCCGCGGGTTGCCGTTCCTTAGAAGGACTTGCTGACGGACAGGACCACCGTCCCCTTGGCGAGGTCTTCGGTCTTGCCGGCGGCGTTGGTCACGTTGAACGTCGTGTCCGTATCGACGTAGGCGGCGCCGAGCAACCAGCCGTTCAGGTCGTACGTGATGCCGACCTTGTAGTCGTCGTAGTCGGCTCCGCTGACGTTCTCCACCGTCTGCATCCCGTAGTGGGCGACGAGATTGAACTTCGGCGCGATCTCGTAGTTGAACGTCAGATCGAGGTAGCCGGAGCCGTCACTGTCGGGAGCGCCGAAGAAGTCGGTGAGCGCGTACGAGTACTTGACCGTAAACCACTTCCACGTGCCGGCGAAGTAGGCTTCCATCGTGTCGTATTTGTCGCCGGCGGCAGTCTTTGCGCCCGGGTACATGTACTGCAGGAGGCCGACGTCCATCGCGATGGGTCCGGCGCCGAACTTGTAGCCGCCGTAGATATCCATCTCGATCGAGCCGTCGGTGTAGACGAGGCCGTTGACGTTGGAGTTCCAGTTGCCGAGGTAGAAGCCGCTCTTGTGCGCATAGTCGATGCCGCCCTGGATCGTGGGTTGCACGAACGTCTGCGAGATGCCGCGGAACCGGTAGTCGCTGGCAATGGTCAGGTTGCCGCTGATGCTGTGCGGCGAGCTTGCCTGCGCCGAAGCGAGGCCGGGCATCGCAGCGGCAGCGGCAACGGCAGTAGCGAGAATGGTCTTACGCATGATATGGGTCTCCGATTGAGTAAAGATGAGGAAACGCTTACTGGCTTTAGCATGTCCTGTGCCAATAAGAAATCTGCCTTTTTTCATACAGTTAAGAATCCGGAAAAGCTGATGCTGCGATGCAGCGCACTAGCGAAGTGCCGATGCGCAAGGCTAGTGCCCCATTATGGTGCGCCCCCCATGCTACGCTGCGACGCATGATCGACAAGGGCCTTCTGGAGGATCTGGGGCAGCGCTTGAGTGATGCGGCACGTGCGTCCCCGGCGCAGGACCTAGAGAAGAACCTGCGCGCGCTGCTCGGCGCGTTCTTCGACCGGTTCGACGTCGTGCTGCGCGAGGATTTCGACGTGCAGCGCAAGCTCCTCGAGCGCGCCCAAGCGAAACTCTCGGCCCTGGAAGCGCGAGTCGCCGAGTTGGAGCGGCGCCGGTAAACCGAGGGCGCCGCGCCGCGTTGCTTGTCCCGGAAGGGGCACGCGCATGGCACTGGCGACTGTGGCGAGCCGAGCGCTCGCGGGGATCGACGCTCCAGAGGTGACCGTCGAGGTCCATCTCGGGCCAGGCCTGCCCGCGTTCCACATCGTCGGCCTGCCGGATGCCGAGGTGCGCGAGGCCAAGGACCGCGTGCGCGCCGCCCTGCACCACGCGCAGTTCTCGTTCCCCGCGCGCCGCATCACGGTCAACCTCGCGCCGGCCGACCTGCCGAAGCACTCGAGCCGGTTCGACCTGCCCATCGCGCTCGGCATCCTGGCGGCGAGCGGGCAGGTGAAGCCGGAATCGCTCGAGGGCGTGGAGTTCGCGGGCGAGCTGTCCCTCACCGGCGAGCTGCGCCCGGTGCGCGGCGCGCTGGCGATGGCGCTCGGCTCCGGGCGCTCCGGACGCGCGTTCGTGCTGCCTGCGGAAAACGCAGCGCAGGCCGCGCTCGCCGAGCGCGCGACCGTGCTGCCGGCGAAGAGCCTGCTCGAGGTTTGCGCGCACCTCTCGGGCGGCGCGCCGCTCGAGCGCGCGCGTGCCCATGTGCCGGACGCCGCGCCCGCGTTTCCGGACTTTCGCGACGTGAAGGGCCAGAACGCGGCCAAGCGCGCACTCGAAGTGGCGGCCGCGGGCGCGCACAGCGTGCTGCTGCTCGGACCCCCGGGCACCGGCAAGTCCATGCTCGCCGCGCGCTTCGCCGGCATCCTGCCGGCCATGACCCCCGCCGAAGCCATGGCGAGCGCCTCGATCCAGTCGGCATCGGCGGCCGGATTCGACCCCGCGGGCTGGGCCGCGCGGCCGTACCGCGCCCCGCACCACACCGCCTCGCGCGTCGCGCTGGTGGGCGGCGGCAGCCCGCCCCGACCCGGCGAGATCTCGCTCGCGCATCACGGCGTGCTGTTCCTGGATGAGCTGCCCGAGTTCGGACGCGAGGCGCTGGAGGCCTTGCGCGAGCCATTGGAAACCGGCTGGATCTCGCTCGCGCGCGGCGCGCGCCAGGCGCGCTTTCCGGCGCGCTTTCAGCTCATTGCGGCGATGAACCCGTGTCCGTGCGGCTACCTGGGTCACGCTTCGGGACGGTGCCGCTGCACGCCGGATGCGATCGCGCGCTACCGCGCGCGCATCTCGGGGCCGCTCGCCGACCGCATCGACCTCAAGGTCGAGGCGCCGGTGCCGCGCGAGGCGGAGCTGACCGACCCCGCGGGCGGCGAGCCGACGCAGGACATCCGGCGGCGCGTGGCGGCGGCGCGCGAGCGGCAGCTGGCGCGCCAGGGCGAACCCAACGCGCTGCTCGGTACCCAGGAGATCGAGCAGCACTGCGTGCTCGAGCAGGCCGCGGAGGCGCTGCTCAGGCAGGCGATCTCGCGTCTCGCGCTCTCGGCACGCGCCTATCACCGCGTGCTGCGCGTGGCGCGCAGCATCGCCGACCTGGACGGCGCGCAGCGCATTGCCCCGGCGCACGTCGCCGAGGCGATCCAGTACCGCAGGATGGACGTCGCGCTCTAGCGGCGCGCGCGATTGCGTGCCAGCATGCTCTGCGTGTTCGGCACGTAGAGCAGGTGCGCGATCTTGCGCACGTAGTGGTCCTCGTAGGGGTTGAGCTGGCCGTTGGCGAACGCGACCCGCCACAGCCATTCGACGAGATGGACGCGCTCTTCGACGGCAAAGGCGCGTTTGATGACGGCCACCGGCGCATAAAAGCTCGTCAATTGCTCCGCCCGCGCCCTTCCCTCCTCGAGCACGGCGGCGCATTCGGTGGCGTCCAGGCCGAACATCGCGGCAAGCGCTGCGCTCGCCACCGCGTACTCGTCATCGCCCTGGTGATAATCGGCGCGGCTCGCCTCGTGCAGCAGCGCGGCCACCGCCACCTGCAGGTTGCGGCGCTCCAATCCCGGCAAGGGGCGCGATTCCGCATCCAGCAATCCCTTCAGTGCCTTCAGCATGGCGGGCGTTAGTGTCGCACGCGACCAGCGAAGTTCCGTCGCGCGGTAGACTCGTCGCGCATGGCGACGTACGCGATCGGAGACGTGCAGGGCTGCGCCGACGAGCTGCGCGAGCTGCTCGGCGTGATCC
The DNA here is from genome assembly GCA_029883975.1 of Betaproteobacteria bacterium. Taxonomy (GTDB): domain Bacteria; phylum Pseudomonadota; class Gammaproteobacteria; order Burkholderiales; family SG8-39; genus JAABQT01. The sequence continues at coordinate 92,678 of JAOUIL010000002.1, read as the reverse complement.
GCTTCGACGGCGAGGCGGACCGGCTGTGGTTCGTCGGCGACCTGGTGAACCGCGGCCCGAAGTCGCTCGAGACCCTGCGCCTGGTGCGCGCGCTGGGCGAGGCCGCGGTGTGCGTTCTCGGCAACCACGATTTTCACCTGCTGTGCCGCGCCGAAGGCTTCGCCCGCAAGCACGCCGACGACACGCTGGACGAGGTACTGGCCGCGCCGGATGCCCCGCAGCTGCTGGCCTGGCTGCGCGCGCGGCCCATGATGCACGCCGCCAACGGTTACGCGATGGTCCATGCGGGACTGCTGCCGCAGTGGAGCCTTGCCCAGGCGCAGGCGCTCGCGCACGAGGTGGAAGGCGCGTTGCGCGGCGCGCAGTGCCGCGAGTTCCTGCGGCACCTCTACGGGACGGAACCGCGCGGCTGGCGCGATGGCCTCGCCGGCTGGGACCGGCTGCGCGTCATCGTCAACGCCATGGCGCGGCTGCGCTACTGCACGGACGCGGGCGAGATGCTGCTCGCCGTGAAGCGCGAAGACGCCCCCCCCGGCGCGCGCCGCTGGTTCGACCTGCGCCCGCCGGACGAGGCGCCGATCGTCTGCGGTCACTGGTCGACGCTCGGCCTGCTCGTCACGCACAAGCTCCTCGCGCTGGATACCGGCTGCGTCTGGGGCGGCCGGCTGACCGCGGTGCGGCTGGAGGACCGGGCGCTCTTTCAGGTACCCTGCCGCGAATACCAGCGGCCGGCGGAGTGATGCGCGCGGACTGTGTGTTCTGCAAGCTGGTCGCCAGGCAGATCCCGGCGAGCATCGTCTACGAGGACGCGGCGACGCTCGCGTTCATGGATCTGGGGCAGGTCAATCCGGGGCACGTGCTCGTGGCGTGCAAGGCGCACGCCGCAAACATCTACGAGCTGGACGAGGACCAGGCGGCGGCGGTGTTCCGCACCGCGGCGCGCGTGGCGCGCGGCGTGCGCGCCGCCTTCGACCCGCCGGGCCTGTCGATCTACCAGGCGAACGGCACGCCGGCCGGGCAGACGGTGTTCCACTTTCACCTGCACGTCCTGCCGCGCCACGAGGGCGACGGCATGCAGCTGGTGTGGCCGGTCAAGAACCCGCCGCGCGAGACGCTCGAGGCGTACTGCGCGCAGATCCGCGCGCGGCTCTAGCGCGCCGCGCTCAGTCCCAGGGGGACGCGCCGAAGGCCTGGCGCGCGCGCGCCTCCACCAGGGCGCGGTCGACATGGTGGTTCTGCGCGCCGCGGCTGGCGATCTTGATCGCCCCCAGCACCGCGCCCAGGCGGCCGATGCGCGGCCAGTCCCAGCCCTGGCCGATGCCGTACAGCAGCCCGGCGCGGTAGGCGTCGCCGCATCCGGTCGGGTCCACCACGCGCTCGGCCGGCGCCACCGGGATTTCGTGCAGCGCGTCGCCCGCATGGATGCGCGAGCCCTGCGCGCCGAGCGTAACCACCAGCGCCTGCACGTTGCGCGCCAGCGCGCGCAGCGACTGGCCGGTCTTTTCCTCGAGCAGCTTGCCTTCGTAGTCGTTCACCGCGACATAGTCGGCGAGGCGCACGAATTCCAGCAGCTCATCGCGCGAGAACATGGGCAGCCCCTGTCCCGGGTCGAACAGGAACGGAATGCCGTGCGCGGCGCACTCGCGTGCGTGCTGCAGCATGCCTTCCTTGCCGTCCGGCGCGATGATCGCCAGCTGCGCCCCCAGACCGGCCGCGATGTGATTCTCTTGCGCGTGGTTCATCGCGCCGGGATGGAAGGCCGTGATCTGGTTGTCGTCCAGGTCGGTAGTGATGAACGCCTGCGCCGTGAATTGCCCCGGCACCTTGCGCAGGTGCTGCGCGTCGATGCCCAGGCGATGCAGGCGATAGAGGTAGGGCTCGATGTCCTCGCCCACGCTCGCCATGATCAGCGGATCGCCGCCCAGGTGCTTCAAGTTGTAGGCGATGTTGCCCGCCGTGCCGCCGAACTCGCGCCGCATCTCCGGCGTCAGGAAGCACACGTTGAGGATGTGCAGCTGGTCGGGCAGCAGGTGGTTCCTGAAGCGATCAGGGAACACCATGATGGTGTCGTAGGCGATCGATCCGGTGATCAGCGTTTTCATGGCTCAGGCGGGAAAGAAAAGGTAGAGGCGATAGCCGGTGGCGCGCACGCCGCCGGTGTCGAAGTGCATGCGCAGCGCGGCTTCCGCGCCCGGCGCGATGCCGGCATCGAGTGCTTCGCGGCCGCGGCCCGGCAGGTAGTCCGCGGGGCGCAGCACGCGACGCACGACGGCGCGCTCGTCGGCGTCGGTGAGCGTGAGCTCGAGCGAGGGCAGCTCCTGCGCGAACGGGGCGCGATTGCGGATCACCGCATTGAGCACGATCAGCGATTCGCCGCGCTTGTCGGCTTGCAGGTCCGACGATTCGATGCTCAGCAGGTCAGACCGGCGCGGCAGGCGCACTTCGCAGCCGAGCAAGGCGCACGCTTCCTGCAGGTGGGGCTTGGCCGGCGGCAGGAGCGTCGCGAGCTCGGTGCGGTACTGGTAGGCGAGCTGGCCGGCGAGCGCCGCGAGCGCGAGCAGTGCGCCCAAGCCCCAGACGAGCGCGAAGCGCGCCGGGGGCGGCTCGTCCTCCAGGAACTCGGGCAGCGGCCCTTCATCGGCGAGCGTCCTGCGGCGCGGCGCCGGCCGCGCGGCATTGCGCGCGTCCGGCGCGCTCGCGCGCCCGCCGGCGTCGAACAACCCGAGCTGGGGCGAGGGCTCCGCTTTCGCGACTTCGGCCGCTTCCTCCACCAGGTTGGCCACGGCATCGAAAACCGCTGCGCACTTGCCGCAGCGCACCATGCCGCTGCGCGCCTGCAGTTGTGCCGGCAGGGCGCGGAACGCCGTGCCGCACGTGGGGCAGCGCGTGACCAGCACGTTCATCGGCGCCGCCCTTCCACCAGCGACCAGCCCTCTTCGCGCGCGGCCACCCGCGTATCGAAGTGCGTGTCGTAGGCGCCGGCGATCTCGTCCGCCTGCGCATCGAGGATACCCGCGAGCGCGATGCGCCCGCCGCGGTGCGTGCGCGCGGCGAGCAGCGGTTCGAGCACGAGCAGCGGTTGGGCGAGTATGTTGGCTACCACGATGTCGTAATCGCCGGGCGGCAGGCCCTCCGGCGCGAACGTGCCGACCGAGGCTGCATTGACGCGCGCGTTGTCCGCGGTCACGGCCAGCGCATCGGGGTCTACATCGACGGCATCGACGCGCGCGGCGCCGAGCTTGGCGGCGGCGATCGCCAATATACCGGAACCGCAGCCGTAATCGAGCACGCGCGCGCCGGCCAGATCGGCGTCGGCGAGCCAGGCGAGCACCAGGCGCGTGCTCGGATGGCTGCCGGTGCCGAAGGCAAGTCCGGGATCGAGCCGCAGCACCACGCCGTCGCGCGGCGCCTCGTGCCAGCTCGGCACGATCCATAGCCGGCGGGCGATGCACAGCGGCGCGAACTGTGCCTGCGTGGCGCGCACCCAGTCCTCGTCGGCCACGATGCGGGTCTCGAACGCCGGCACGGGGACCGCGGCGGCGGCGGCCGCGTGACCGAGCGCCGCGTGCGCGTCGGCGCGCTCCGGTAGCAGCGCGTGCAGGCGGCCTTCCGGCTCGACCCACACGGACTGCGCGCCCGCCTCGAGCAGCGCCTCGGACAGCGCTTCCGCCTGTTCCGCGCCCACCGCCAGCGATAGCGCGAGCCAGGGCACTACTTCGCCTTCTGCTTGTTCTCCTGCGCGAGCTTCTGCTCGAGGTAGTGGATCGAGGTGCCGCCGCGCACGAAGCGGCTGTCGTGCAGCAGCTCGCGGTGCAGCGGGAGGTTGGTGAGGATGCCCTCGATCGCCATCTCCGAGAGCGCGATGCGCATGCGCCGGATCGCCTGCTCGCGTGTCGCGCCGTAGGCGATCACCTTGCCCACCATCGAGTCGTAGTTGGGCGGCACGCTGTAGCCGGCGTAGACGTGCGAATCCACGCGGATGCCGGGGCCGCCCGGCGGGTGGTACGAGGTGATGCGCCCGGGCGAAGGCGTGAAGCGGTACGGATCCTCGGCATTGATGCGGCACTCGATGGCGTGGCCGCGCAACACCACGTCCTTCTGCCGCAGGCGCAGCTTCTCGCCGGCGGCGACGCGGATCTGCTCCTGCACCAGGTCCACGCCGGTGATCATCTCGGTCACCGGGTGCTCCACCTGGATGCGCGTGTTCATTTCGATGAAGAAGAACTCCCCCTCCTCGTAGAGGAACTCGAACGTGCCGGCGCCGCGGTAGCCGATCTTGCGGCAGGCCTCGGCGCAGCGCTCGCCGATCTTGATGCGCTGCTTCTCCGAGAGCTCCGGCGCCGGCGCCTCCTCGATGATCTTCTGGTGGCGGCGCTGCATGGAGCAGTCGCGCTCGCCGAGGTAGATGGCGTTCTTGTGGCTGTCGGCGAGCACCTGGATCTCGATGTGCCGCGGGTTCTCCAGGTAGCGCTCCATGTAGACGGTGGCGTTGGAGAACGCGGCCTGCGCCTCGCTGCGCGTCATGTTGACGGCGTTGAGCAGCGCTGCCTCGGTGTGCACCACGCGCATGCCGCGGCCGCCGCCGCCGCCCGCGGCCTTGATGATCACCGGATAGCCGACCTTGCGGGCGATGCGCACGATCTCCTTCGGGTCGTCGGGCAGCGCGCCTTCCGACCCCGGCACGCAGGGCACGCCCGCCTTCTCCATGGCCTGCTTGGCGCTCACCTTGTCGCCCATCAGGCGGATGTTCTCGGGGTGCGGGCCGATGAAGACGAACCCGGAGCGCTCGACGCGCTCCGCGAAATCGGCGTTCTCCGAGAGAAACCCGTAACCCGGGTGGATCGCCTCGGCGTCGGTGACCTCGGCCGCGCTGATGATGGCGGCCATATTGAGGTAGCTCTCGCGCGCCGCCGGCGGGCCGATGCACACCGACTCGTCGGCGAGCTTGACGTACTTCGCCTCGGTGTCCGCGGTGGAGTGCACGACCACCGTGCGGATGCCCATCTCGCGGCAGGCGCGCTGGATGCGGAGCGCGATTTCGCCGCGGTTGGCGATCAGGATCTTCTCGAACACCGGGCTAGGCGATGATGAACAGCGGCTGGCCGAACTCGACCGGCTGGCCGTTCTCGACCAGGATCGCCTTCACCACGCCGGTGGCGTCGGCCTCGATCTCGTTCATGAGCTTCATCGCCTCGATGATGCAGACCGTCTCCCCCGCCTTGATGCTCTGCCCGACCTCGACGAAGGCCTTCGCCTCGGGCGAGGAGGAGCGGTAGAACGTGCCCACCATGGGCGCCTTGAGGACGTGGCCTTCGGTGACCGGCTCTTCCGGGGGGGCGCTGGCTGCGGGCGCGGGCGCGGGCGTCGGCGCGGCGGCGGCCGGCCGGGTCGCGGGCGCGATCGGCGTCACGGTGGCTTCCCCGCCCTTCACGATCTTCACCTTCTCCTCGCCCTCGGTGATCTCGAGTTCGGCAATGCCGGACTCCTGTACCAGGTCGATGAGCTTCTTCAGCTTGCGCAGATCCATGCTTAATCCTCCGATCGGCCGGGGCGGTAGCGCGCGCGGCCGCAGCGGCGCCGGGGCTAGGCCCCGCCGCCTGCCTTGACGCGCTCGAGCGCGAACTCGAACGCCAGGTCGTAGCCGCGGCTGCCCAGCCCCAGGATCGAGCCGACCGCCACGGCGGTGAAATGCGAGTGCGCGCGCCAGGGCTCGCGCGCATGGATGTTCGACAGGTGCACCTCGAGGAACGGGATCTGCACCGCCGTCAGCGCGTCGCGCAGGGCGATGCTGGAGTAGGTGAACGCCGCCGGATTGAGCAGGATGAAGCCCACGCCGTCCCGCTTGGCCTGCTGCACGCAGTCGACCGCCACGCCCTCGTGGTTGGTCTGCACGCAGGTCAGCTTGACGCCTGCAGCCTTGGCACGCGCCGTGAGCCGGCGTTCGATTTGCGCCAGCGTCTCGCTGCCGTACAGGTGCGGCTCACGAGTGCCGAGCAGATTGAGGTTCGGGCCGTTGAGGAGAAGAATCGAAGCTGTTTTACCGGACTTGGCCATTTTTCCCCGGAGTACGCCGCAATTTGACCGCAGTTAATCGATGCCTGGTCGGCAGGGCGGGGGCGGAGTATAGACCAACTTCCATCTGGCACAAAACGACTGCCCTGCGAACCCTAAGCTTGACTGGCGTTAGGAGAAGATAACGGCGCTTTCGCAACCATTTGCCGCACTTCCGCGATCCCAGCGCGTTCCTGGACGCGCCCGGCCTGTGACGTTTTCAACGCCAGACGCTCATCCCGGGGGTCGAAAACCTGCAGACGCAGGGGCGCCCCCTGCCAATCCAGGCTGAATACGCTGATCGCGCGCGCGCGGTCGCCGCTGTAGCGCCGGCCTTCGGAGGTCTCGAAGGCGAGGCCGCGTTCCAGAAGAAAGATCTCCACCTCCTTCGCGCTCTCGGGAAACAGCTGCAGCTCGATCTGCGCGTACGGTCCCGCAAGACCGGTCAGCACCGGCCCGGTCAGGTACGGGCTGAACTGCTCGAGTGCGCGCATCGCGTCGAGCGCCACGACGCGCAGGGCCGCAATGCGTTCCGGGTGCTCCTCCGCCTGATAGAGCGCACGATAGGCGCGCAGCTCGGCCTCGATCTCCTGGTTGGCGGGCAGCGCTTCGGTGTCGGGCGCGCCGAGCTGGCGCGCCGCCTTTCTCTTGGCGAGCGCGAAGTCGTCGATCCCGTCCTCGGCCATCAGGCGGGCGGCGGCGGCGGCAATCCTCGCGCGCATGCCGTTCTGCCGCGAGTTCCAGCGGCTCATAGGCGGGCGATCATAGCGCAACGCTGCCGCAGCCCATCGCGTACAATCGCCGCCCTTTTACGGCCATGGCCGCACACCTGCACATCCTGGGCATCTGCGGCACGTTCATGGGCGGCCTGGCGGCGATCGCCCGTCAGGCGGGCTTTCGCGTCACCGGCTGCGACGCGAACGTCTACCCGCCGATGAGCGAGCAGCTTGCGTCGCTCGGCATCGAGCTGACGGAAGGATACGACGCCGGCCAGATGACGCTCGCCCCCGACCTGTGGGTGGTGGGCAACGTGGTCACGCGCGGCAATCCGCTCATGGAAGCAATCCTCGACGCGGGCGCGCGCTATGTTTCCGGACCGCAATGGCTCGCCGACCGGGTGCTTCCCGGCCGCCATGTGCTGGCGGTGGCCGGCACCCACGGCAAGACCGGTACCGCTTCGATGCTCGCGTGGATCCTCGAGCGGGCGGGGCGCGCCCCCGGCTTCCTCGTGGGCGGTCTGCCGGTGGATTTCGGCGTCAGCGCGCGGTTGGGACAATCGTCGTGCTTCGTGATCGAGGCGGACGAGTACGACACCGCGTTCTTCGACAAGCGCTCGAAGTTCGTCCACTATCCGGCAAAGACGACGATCCTCAATAATCTCGAGTTCGATCATGCCGATATCTTCGGTGATATTGCGGCGATCGAGCGTCAATTTCACCATTTTGTGAGGATCCTGCCTTCCTCGGGAAAGATCGTGGTGAACGGTCAGGACGAGGCCTTGGCGCGCGTATTAGGGCGTGGCTGCTGGACCCCCGTCGAGCGCTTTGGGGTGGCCACCGAGTGGCAGGCAGGCGAACCGGACGCGCAGAACGGGTTCGAAGTGCTGTGGCAGGGGAAGTCCCTTGGGCGGGTGCGTTGGTCCCAGGCGGGGGCGCACAACCGCATGAACGCGCTGGCGGCGATCGCCGCTGCCCGCCATGCGGGGGTCGAGCCCAGGCAGGCGATCGAAGCGCTGGCGAGCTTCGGCGGCGTGCGCCGCCGGCTGGAGCGCCGCGGCGAGGCGCGCGGCATCGTGGTGTACGACGATTTCGCCCACCACCCGACCGCGATCCGCACCACGCTGGAGGGACTGCGAGCCAGGGTCGGCGGCGCGCGCATTCTCGCGGTGCTCGAACCGCGCTCCAATACGATGCGGCTGGGAACGATGAAGGATCGGCTGGCGGCCAGCCTGGACATCGCGGACCGGGTCTTCGTGTATGCCGCGGATCTCGGCTGGGATGCCGCGGACGCGCTGCGCCCGCTGGGACCGCGCGCGCGCAGCTTCGACGACCTCGACGCTCTGGTCGCGGCCGTGGCTGCCGAGGCGCGGCCGGGCGAGCACGTGCTCGTGATGTCCAACGGCAGCTTCGGCGGCGTGCACGGCAGGCTCCTGCGGGCGATCGAAGCCCGGGCGGCGGCGTGATCGCCTACCTGCACGGCTTCAACTCGTCGCCGCAATCGCACAAGGCACGGGTGCTCGCGGAATTCATGGCGGCCCGGGGCCTTGCCGACCGGTATGTCTGCCCGGCACTGCCGCCGCTCGCCGCGGACGCGGTCGCCGCGGTCGAGGCCCTGATCGCGCGGCGCCCGGGTGCGCGCTGGTGCTTCGTCGGCAGCTCGCTGGGCGGCTTGTACGCCACGCACCTCGCGGAAAAGCACGATGCGCGTGCCGTACTGATCAACCCGGCGATCGACCCTCATGTCGGCCTGCGCGCCTACCTGGGGGAGCAGAAGAACCTGCATACCGGGGAACCGTATCGGCTCACCGAAGCGCACCTGCGCGGCTGGGAGGCGCTCGTGCCGGCGCGCATCACGCCGGCGCGCTATCTGCTCATCGTCGAGACCGGCGACGAAGTGCTCGACTATCGCAAGGCGGTCGCGTACTACCGCGGCGCCGAGCAGATCGTGATCGCCGGTGGCGACCACAGCCTGCAGAGCTTCCCGCAGCACCTGCCGCGCCTCCTCGCCTTCGCGGGGCTCTGACGCATGCACCTGCTTTACGAGGAGGACGGCGAGTTCAAGGTCGGGACGGTGCTCGCGCAGGCGCCCGCCTCCTTCCAGGTCGAGACGCCGCACGGCCGGCGCGCGAAGGTCAAGTCCTCCATGGTGCTGCTGCGATTCGAGCGCCCCGCAGCCGCCGAGCTGCTGGCCGAGGCCGGCAGGTTCGCCGCGGGCCTGGATACCGAATTTCTCTGGCAATGCAGCGGCCAGGGCGAGTTCGGCTTCGAGGCGCTCGCCCGCGAGTACGTCGGGCGCGAGCCGAGCGCCGCCGAGGCGACGGGCGTGCTGCTCAAGCTGCACTCGGCGCCGATGTACTTCCATCGCCGCGGGCGGGGACGATACCAGGCGGCGCCCGAGGAGATCCTCAAGCTGGCGCTCGCCGCGGCGGAGAAGAAGCGCCGCGTGCAGGAGCAGATCGCCGGGTGGGCGCAGCGACTCGCGCGCTTCGACTGCCCCGCCGAGCTCGCCGTGCTGCGCGACGAGCTGCTCTACGCGCCGGACCGCAACAAGCCCGAGACCAAGGCGCTCGAGCAGGCCTGCAAGGAAACGGGGCTCGGCGCCGCGCGGCTGCTCGAGCGCTGCGGCCTCGTGCCGGACGCGCATGCCTATCACCTGAACCGCTTCCTGCACGAGTTCTTTCCGCGCGGCACCGCGTTTGCGCCGTACGAGGCGCCGGCGCCGGCGGCCGACCTGGCGCTCGCGCCGGTCGAAGCCTTCAGCCTGGACGATGCCGGCACCACCGAGATCGACGATGCGTTCTCGCTCGTGCGCGTCTCGGACGACGAGTGGCGCGTGGGCATTCATATCGCCGCGCCGGCCTTGGGTTTCGCGCCCGGCTCGGCGCTGGACGCGGTCGCCCGCGAGCGGCTGTCGACCGCCTATTTCCCGGGCGTCAAGTTCACCATGCTTCCCGAGGACGTCGTCGGGCGCTACTCGTTGAACGCGGGCGCGGAGCACGCTGCGGTGTCGCTCTATGTCAACGTCGCGGCGGCCGACTTCTCGCTGCGTGGCCATCACTCGCGCGTCGAGCGGGTGCGCATTGCCGAGAACCTGCGGCTCGGCGAGCTGGCGCCTCTGGACGAGGCGTTCACCGCCGGGCGCGCCCTCGGCCTGCGGCGCGAGGAAGAGTTGCGCACGCTGTGGCGCCTCGCCGAGGTCCTCGAGCGGCGCCGCGGCCGGCCGAGCGTCAACGCCACGGTGCTCGACTACCACTTTCGCGTCGAGCGGGGCCGCGTGCGCATCGAGCCGCGCCGCCGCGGCGGGCCGCTCGACAAGCTGGTCTCCGAGCTGATGATCCTCGCCAACGCCAGCTGGGGCGAGCTGCTCGCCGAGCGGGATGTGGCGGCGCTGTACCGCGTGCAAGCCTCCGGCAAGGTGCGCATGAGCGTGCATCCCGAAGCGCACGAGGGGCTGGGGCTCGCCTGCTACGCCTGGATGAGCTCGCCGCTGCGCCGCTACGTCGACCTCGTCAACCAGTGGCAGCTCGTGGCCGCGCTCGGCGGCCGCAAGCCGCCGTTTACCCGCTCCTCCGACGCGCTGCTCGCCGCCATGCGCGCGTTCGAGGTGACCTACGCACGGCTCGACGAGTACCAGCGCGGCATGGAGCAGTACTGGTGCCTGCGCTGGTTCGAGCAGGAGGGCCTGAACGAGGTGGAGGCGGAGGTCGTGCGCGAGAACATCGTGCACGTGCTGGGCATGCCGCTCAATGTGCGCGTGCCGTCGCTCCCCGGACTCGCGCCCGGCGCGCGGGTGCGCCTGGGCATCGAAGGCATCGACCTGCTGGAGCGAACGGTGGCGCTCGCCTACCGGGAAACCCTGGCGGCCGGCGGCGCTGAAGCCGCGCCGGGCGGCGAGCAGGAAGCGGGCTAAGGCCCTAGAATGACGCCGGTTTATCGGCTTGAGGTGCCATTGCAGGAAGCCCTGGCGATGCGTGTTCCGGGCGCGGCCGAATTCTGGTCCGGGCTCGATCAGCGGTCCCGCGTTCTGAGCGCCGCAGTGGTGGCGTCCCTTCTGCTGCACGCGATCCTGCTGTCGCTGCACTTCAAGTTTCCCGGCGAGCTGCGCTGGCGCAGCAGCCAGGCGCTCGACGTGATCCTGGTGAACGCGAGCACACGCCAGCGGCCGGCGCAGAGCGAGGCGCTGGCGCAAGCCAATCTGGACGGCGGCGGCGACACGCAAGCCGAGCGCCGCGCCAAGACGCCGCTGCCGGTCATCGACCCGCGCCGCCCGGGCAGCGACCTCGCGCAGGCCGAGCGCCGCGTGCGCGAGCTGGAGGCTGTGCAAAGGAAGCTGCTCGCGCAGTCGCGCAAGGATGCGCCGGCGCTGCCCGCCGGGCGTGAGCGCCACGCGCCGGCCGACGCGCCGGCGCCGCCGCAGGCCGGACGCGACCAGGCCGAGCTGTCGCTCGCCGCCATGCGGCTGCGCGCCGAGATCGCGCGCAACCTCGAGGCCTACCAGAAGCGCCCGCGCAAGAAGTTCATCGGCGCGAGCGCGACCGAGTACCGCTTCGCGCAGTACGAGGAGGACTGGCGCCGGAAGATCGAGCGCATCGGCACCGTCAACTACCCGAGCGCGGCGCGCGGCAAGCTGTACGGCAACCTGCGCATGACGGTCACGCTGCGCGCCGACGGCAACGTGGCGGCGGTCGAGCTCGACCGCTCCTCCGGCCTGACGGTGCTGGACGACGCCGCGTTTCGCATCGTGCGCATGGCCTCGCCCTACGCGGCCTTCCCTCCGGAGATCCGGCGCGACACGGACCTGCTCGTCATCACGCGCACCTGGTTCTTCGGCCGCGGCGACCAATTCTGGACTGAATGAGACCGTGCCGGACCGCTATGCCGTCATCGGCCACCCGGTCGCCCATTCCAGATCGCCGTGGATTCACGCGCAGTTCGCGCGCGCGACTGGCGAAGACATCGAGTACGGCGCGATCGACGTGCCGCCGGCGGAGTTCGCGCACGCAGTAGAGCGCTTCCGCAGCCAGAGCGGCAAGGGCCTGAACGTCACGCTGCCGTTCAAGCTGGAGGCCTTCCGCCTGTGCGCCGAGACCAGCGCGCGCGCCGCGGCGGCGCAGGCGGTGAACACCCTGGTGCTGGATCGCGCGCACCTGTATGGCGACAACACCGACGGCGCGGGACTGGTGCGCGACCTGACCGTCAACCTCGGGCGACCGCTGGCCGGCGAGCGCGTGCTGCTGCTGGGGGCGGGCGGCGCCGCGCAGGGCGTGCTCGCGCCGCTCGCCGAGGCGGGCGCCGCGGGCATCGTCATCGCCAACCGCACCGTGCCGCGCGCCGAGGCGCTCGCGCGGCGCGTGCCGGGCGCCGAGGCCTGCGGGTTCGATGCGCTCGCGGGGCGCAGCTTCCGCCTGGTGATCAACGCGACCTCCGCAGGGCTGCAGGGCGAACTGCCGCCGCTGCCGCCCGGCCTGTTCGGCGCCGGCGCGCTCGCGTACGACATGGTCTACGGCAGAGACACCGAGTTCCTTGCCATGGCGCGCGCCGCCGGCGCCGCGACGGCCGATGGCCTGGGCATGCTGGTCGAGCAGGCCGCCGAGTCTTTCCTCGTCTGGCGCGGCGTGCGGCCGGAGACGCGCGCGGTGCTCGCCGCCCTGCGTGCGCCATAGCGCATGCTGCGCGCCCTGCGTCGCGCCCGGCGCATCGCCGGCTTCACGCTGGCGGCGCTGCTCGTGGCGGTGTTCCTCGCGCAGGCCTGGTACTACGCGCGCCTGCTGTGGTGGGCGCACCACACCCCCGCCAGCACGGCCTTCATGGAGCGGCGGCTCGAGCAGATGCGCGCGCGCGATCCGCGGGCGCGCCTGCAGCATCGCTGGGTGCCTTACGAGCGCATCGCCGCGCCGCTCAAGCGCGCGGTGATCGCCGCCGAGGACGCGCGCTTCCTCGACCACGAGGGCTTCGACTGGGAGGCCATCCAGAAGGCGATCGAGAAGAACGAGCGTCGCGGCAGGGTGGTGGCGGGCGCCTCCACCATCAGTCAGCAGCTGGCGAAAAACCTGTTCCTGTCGGGCGAGCGCTCGTGGTGGCGCAAGGGGCAGGAGGCCGTGATCACGGCGATGCTCGAGGTGACCATGGACAAGCGGCGCATCCTGGAGCTGTACCTCAATTTCGCCGAGTGGGGCGACGGCGTGTTCGGCGCGGAGGCCGCGGCGCGCCACCATTTCGGCGTGCCGGCGGCGGGGCTGGATCCCGCGCAGGCGGCGTGGCTGGCGTCCGTCCTGCCGAGCCCGCGGCGCTATGCGCGCGGCGAGACCACGCCGTACCTGGAGGCGCGCATCGACACCATCCGCCGCCACATGAGCTACGCGCAGATCCCCTGATAGACTGAACGCGGCCATGGTGCGCAAAGTGCGCTTCGCGAAGAGCATGGCGGCGTCCGCGCTGGCCGTGATGGTGCTGGTGTTCGCCGCGCTGGTGTCGTCGTGGATCGGGCTGGACGCGGAGTCGCGCGGCCGCGGCGCGGTGGCGCAGGCGGCGCAACTCGAGCGCGACGTGGCGCAAGCTCAGGCGCTCGCTTCGCGGGCGGCGGCGCTGCAGTCCGAGATCGCGCTCGAGGCGCTGCGCGGCGCGCAGCTGGACGAGTCCCATGCGCGCGTGATCGACTATCGCGAAACGCTGCAGGCCCTGCGCGAAGGGCTCGCGCGCCTGCAGGTTGCGCCGCTCGCGCCGGGCGAACGCGAGCGGCTCGCGGCCGCGCAGCAGTCCATCGAACGGTTCGTCGCCATTCACGCCGCCGCGGCGCCGCACCTGCGCGCGCCCTCCAGAGTGACGAAGCTGCAGGCCGCGGGCGCGCTGCTCGATGCCGCGCGCCCGGTCGCCGACGAAGCTGCGGCGCAGGTCCGCGCGCTCGAGCGCCTGGTGGCGGCGCGCGCCGCTGCGGCCGCGGAGGCGGCGGACGACGCGGCGCAGCGCGCGCGCGTGCTGCTCATCCTGTTCGGCGGCGCCTCGCTGCTGCTTGCGCTCACGCTGGCGCGCACGTTGAGCGGGACACTCGCGCGGCGCGCGCAGCTGGTCGGCCAGCTCGCCGAGCTCGCGCGCGTGGACGCGGTGACCGGCGTGTTCAACCGCCGCGTGTGGGACGAGGAGCTGGCGCGCGGCCTGGAGCGCGCGCGCCGCACCGGACGGCGCTGCAGCGTCGGGCTCGTCGACCTCGATCATTTCAAGCGCTACAACGACACCTACGGTCACCAGCGCGGCGACGCGCTGCTGCGCGCGGCGGCGCAGGCCTTCGGCACGCGGCTGCGCGGCGACGACCTGATCGCGCGCTTCGGCGGCGATGAGTTCGCGGTGCTGCTGCACGGCTGCGACCTCGATCAGGCGATCCAGCTGTTCGAGCGGCTGCAGAACATGCTGCCGGGCGGGCAGACTTTCTCCGCGGGCCTCGCCGACAGCGAAGGCCGCGAGGGCGCGGCGCAGGTGCTGGCGCGCGCCGACGAGGCGCTCTATCGCGCGAAGGAGTTGGGGCGCAACCGCAGCGTCGGCGCGCCGGCGTCGGGGCTACGGTCGGTGGCCTGAGGGCGCAACGGCGCCCGCGCCGGCGAGCATCAGCCGGCGCACCGCGTCGAACTGCGACTTGAGGGCGTAGTCGAACAGGCCCACGCGCTCGTCGAGCACCGCCTGGGCGAAGCTGGCCGCGTCGGCGGGCGGCAGCGCCAGGTGCGCGTCGGCCTCGCCGCTTTCCGACACGATGCGCATGCCCTGCTTGCGCGCCAGGTGCACCATGGCGGCGTTCTCCGCCAGGCAGTGCATGAACAGCGCGCCGATGCCCCAGTTGCGGGCATGCAGGTGCGCGCGGGCGAGCAGCGCCGCGCCCACGCCGCGGCCGCGGCAGGCCGGCAGCACCGAGACACCCAGCTCGGCCTGGTCGTCGCCGCGCGCGAGGTGCGCGGCGCCGGCCAGATCCAGCGCATCGTCGAACACGCCGAAGACGGCGTCGCGGTCGAAATCGATGCGCGCGACGTAGTCGTCGATCGCGGCGTCCGCGACGGCGAGGCCGAACCGCAGCCGGCGGTCCTCCGCGTCGAGCCGGCGCAGGTGGGCGGCGACCTTGGCGCGCTCCATGTGTCTAAGCTCGCGGGTAACGATCTGCATGGCGATTGGACCTGCGTTATGCCAGCAAGGTTCGTGCCGCGATGCTACGCGGCGAGCGCAAACGACTCGCGCGCCGCGCGCAGCGTCTGTTCGATGTCCGCCGCGTCGTGCGCGAACGACACGAAGCCCGCTTCGTAGGCCGAAGGCGCAAGGTATACGCCGCGCGCGAGCATCGCGGCGAAGAAGCGGTTGAAGCGCGGCGCATCGCACTGCATCACCTCAGCGAAGCTCGTGGGCGGCACCTCGCGGAAGTACAAGCCGAACATGCTGCCGATCGATTGTGACGAGAAGGCGATGCCGGCGCGCTTCGCCTCAGCGGCGAGGCCCTCGCACAGGCTGCGCGCGGTCGCGGCGACGCGCTCCTGGAATCCGGGCGCCTCGACGAGCTCGAGGGTCGCCAGTCCCGCGGCGAGCGCCACCGGGTTGCCCGACAGCGTGCCTGCCTGGTACACGGGGCCGAGCGGCGCGATCTTCTGCATGATGTCGCGGCGGCCGCCGACCGCCGCCACCGGCAGGCCGCCGCCGATCACCTTGCCGAGCGTCGTCAGGTCGGGCCGGATGCCGAAGCGCGCCTGCGCGCCGCCGGTCGCCACGCGAAACCCCGTCATCACCTCGTCGAAAATGAGCACCGCGCCTTGGCGCGTGCATTGCTCGCGCAGCGCTTCGAGGAAGCCGGGCGCCGGCAGCACGAGGTTCATGTTGCCGGCCACCGGCTCGACGATGACGCCCGCGATCTCGGCGCCGCGCGCGTCGAACAGCGCCGCCACTTGGCGCGCGTCGTTG
Source organism: Betaproteobacteria bacterium (assembly GCA_029883975.1). Lineage (GTDB taxonomy): Bacteria > Pseudomonadota > Gammaproteobacteria > Burkholderiales > SG8-39 > JAABQT01. The sequence continues at coordinate 76,980 of JAOUIL010000002.1, read as the reverse complement.
TAGTCGAGCACCACGGTGTGCGCCGCCGTCTCGGCCGGCACGCCCGCCGAGCTCGGGTGGCCGAAGGTGAGCGCGCCCGAGCCGGCCTTCACCAGCAGGCTGTCGGCGTGCCCGTGGTAGCAGCCTTCGAACTTGACGATGACGCTGCGTCCGGTGAAGCCGCGCGCCAGCCGGATCGCGGTCATCGCCGCCTCGGTGCCGGAGGACAGCAGGCGCACGAGCTCGAGCGAAGGCACGAGTCGACAGAGCGTCTCGGCCATCTGCACCTCGGCTTCGGTGGGCGCGCCGAACGACAGCGCGCGCGCCGCCGCCGCCTGCACCGCCTCGACCACCGCCGGGTGCGTGTGCCCGGCCACCATCGGTCCCCAGGAGCAGACGTAGTCGATGTAGCGCCGGCCCTCCGCGTCCCACAGGTGCGCGCCGCTGGCGCGCTCGAAGAAGGGCGGCGTGCCGCCCACGGCGCGGAACGCGCGCACCGGCGAGTTCACGCCCGCGGGAATGCGCGCCTGGGCGCGCGCGAACAGCTCCTCGTTACGCGGCTTCATGCTCGAACAGCCTCCTGTACTGGCGTGCGCGCGCCGCGACGTCCGGCGCGTCGAACAGATCGGTGATCACCGCCAGGCAATCCGCGCCGGCGGCGAGCGCCTGCGGCGCATTGTCCAGCGTGATGCCGCCGATGGCGACCCTGGAAACGCCGTAGTCGCGCGCGAACAGCGCGAGCGGCGCGCGCACGGCCGACGGCTTGGTAGGCGAGGGGAAGACCGAGCCGAAGGCGATGTAGTCGGCGCCGGCGGCGACCGCGCGCGCGGCGAGCTCGGCACGGTCGTAGCAGCTCGCGCCGAGCAGGCGCCCGCGCAGGCGCGCGCGCGCCGCCGCCAGGTCGCCGTCCTCGCGCCCGAGGTGCACGCCGTCCGCGCCGATGGCGAGCGCGAGCTCCAGGTCGTCGTTGACGATCATCGGCACGCCGCATTCCCGGCAGCGCGCGAGCAGGCGCTCGGCCTCGCGCCGGCGCGTCGCCGCGTCCGCCGCCTTGGCGCGGTACTGCAGCGCGCACAGCGCGCCGGAAGCGAGCGCCGCCTCGACGCGCGTGGGCTCATCGGGCGTGATGGCGTACAGCCCGCGCAGGCGCTTCATCGCGCGTGCATCCGATCGGGCACCAGCTGCCCGCCGCCGGGACGGTAGCCGCGCTCCAGCGCGCACCAGGTGTAGTCCTGCGCGCGGCGCGCCGCCTCGATCACGTCATCGCCGAGCGCGAGGCGCGCGGCGATCGCCGAGGCGAGCGTGCAGCCCGAGCCGTGATAGCTGCCCGGCAGGCGCGGCCAGTGGTCGGCGCGCAGCACGCCGGCCCTGCCGTAGAGCGTGTTGACCACGTCCTCTCCCGGCTCGTGGGTGCCCGTCACCAGCACGTACTCGCAGCCGAGCGCAATCAGCGCCTCGGGACCGCCGAGCGCGCGCGCTTCGACGCTGTTTGGCGTGACGACGGTGGCGCGAGGCGCGAGCAGCTCGCGCAACGACTCGGCGTCGCCCAGCGTATCGCCGCGCGCCGAGGCGAGCACCGGGTCGAGCACGACCGGGACCCCGGGCAGCTCGGCGAGCAGCGCGGCGATGGCGCGCGCGTTCGCGGCGCCGCCGACCACGCCGATCTTGACCGCGCGCACGCGCGCGTCGGCGAGCACGCAGCGCGCCTGCGCCTCGAGCTGCGCCGCGTCGATGTCGCACAGCGCTGCGACGCCGTGCGTGTCCTGCACCGTGTACGCGGTCAGCACCGACAGCGGATGGCAGCCGAGGCTCGCCAGCGTGAGCACGTCGGCTTGCAGCCCCGCGCCGCTGGTGGGGTCGGCAGCGGCGAACGCGAGCACGTTGGGCGGCGGTGAAACCATGGGAATGCGGGCGGGCCGCGGCGCGAATTACGCTAAGATGCCGCTCGATTCTAACCCACATGGCGCGCACCGCCCCGATGACCGAGAGCCAAGTGCAATACCGGACCTGGATGTGCCTGATCTGCGGCTACGTGTACGACGAGGCCGCGGGCGCGCCGGACGACGGGATCGCGCCGGGCACGCGCTGGGAGGACGTGCCGATCAACTGGACCTGCCCGGAATGCGGCGCGCGCAAGGAAGATTTCGAGATGGTCGAGATCTGAGCGCGCGCCGCCGCGCTTGGAGCTGAAATGGCTGCGCGGCGTGGCGCTGCTGCCGCTGCGCCGGCAGCTGGCGGTGCTGGCCGCGCTGCTCACGGCGGCGCTGGTCGCCGCGCTCTGGCTCGCCTGGGCCGAGTACCGCGAGGCGCACTTCGGCGACGGGCACGTGGCCGCCGCCGCGGAGCTGCGCATGCTGTCGCAGCGGCTGGCGAAATCGGCGCTGCGCGGCCTGCGCGGCGACGCCGAAGCCTTCCCGCAGATCCAGGCGAGCCGCGACGGATTCGAAGCCGCGCTCTCGCGGCTGGCGCGCGATGCGCGCGCGCCGCGCTCGCTCGAGGCGCTGCTGGCCGACTGGGTGCGCGTGGAGAAGAACGCCGCGACGCTGCTGCGCGACCAGAAGCTGCTCGTGGCGCTCGCCGCCGCTGCCGAGCGCATGGAGCGCGACAACCTGCAGTTGCTGGAGCACGCCGAGCGCGTGCAGAACCTGAAGCTGGCGCGCGGCGCCGCGGCGGCGGAGGTCGCCGCGGCGAGCCGCCTAGTGATGCTCTCGCAGCGCCTGGTGCGCGGCGCGCAGCACCTGGTGGCCGCGGACCGCGTCGAACCCGAGGTCGAGTTCCTGCTGGGCAAGGACGCGAACGAGTTTCGCGCCACGCTGGCGCGGCTGCGCGCCACGGCGCGCGATGAGGAGACCACGCGCGCGCTGGAGGCGCTCGCCGCGCGCTTCGCGCCGACGCAGGATGCCGTGGTCGCCGTGCTCGGCACGCGCGAGCGGCTGAGCGGCGCGAAGGCGGCCGCGTTCGCGCTGCACGCCGATTCCGAGCGACTGCTCGAGGCCGTGGACCGCGTGGTGGCGGAAGCGCGCTCCGCGCCCGCGCGCCTGGCCAACCAGGCGGCGCTCGGGCTGGCCGGCCTGGCGCTGATCGCGCTGCTGCTGCTGCTCGCGCTGCTCTACCTGGTCGACGAGCGGCGCAGCCGCGAGGCGGCCGCGCGGCGCCTGGCGGTCATGCGCCGCCACCACGAGCGCGATCTGCAGGCGGTGGAGGAGCTGCGCCGCGACCTGCAGGCGCTGACCGCCGGCGACCTCACCGTGCGCGCCGCGGTGGGCAGCGAGATCACGTACCCGGCGGCCGCGGCATTCAACGACGCGCTCGACAGCTTGCGCGGGCTGCTGGCGCGCGTCGGCCACGCCGCCGAGCGGCTGGGCGGCGCGGCCGGCACGGCGCAAGAAGCGGCCGACGGGCTGCTCGAGGCCGCGCGCCGGCAGTCCGAGCGCACCAAGGACGCGAGCGCGCGCGCGCTCGGCATGGCGCGCGCGGTCACCGAGCTCTCGACGCGCTCCAACCGCGCGGCCGAGCTGGCGCACGGCTCGCTCACCGCAGCCGTGCAGGGGCGCCAGGCCGTGCATGCGGCGCTCTCGGTGGTGGCGGACATGGGCCGGCGCGTACGCCTGGCGGTCGCGGGCGTCGAGCGCGGCCGCGTGCCGGACCCGGACAAGCTCGCCGGACTGCTGACGCAGATCGCGACGCAGGCCGAGGCGCTCGGCGGCAGCGCCTCGGGACGCACGCTGTCGGCGCTCGGCGAGCGGCTGCGCGAGCTGGCGGACAACATCGGCGAAGTGTCGCGCACGGCGCAGGCGCAGGGCGCGGCGGCGAGCGCCATCGCGACCGGCGTGCGCGAGACGCTCTCCGGCGCGGAGCAGGCCGCGAGCGCGGCGCTGCGCGCGGCGGCCGCGGTGGAGGAGGTGGCCGGGCTGCTGCGCGAGCTGCAGGACGCGCTGGAGAAGCTGCGCTACTGACGCAGCGCGCCGAAGCGCGCGAGCGTGCGCGCGCGCGCCGCGGCGTGATCGACCACGGGCGCGCGCGGCTCGTGGATCGCCCGGTCGTCCAGGTGCGCGAGCTCCGGCACGTACGCACGGATGAACGCGCCCCGCGGATCGAACTTCCTCGACTGCGTCACCGGATTGAAGATGCGGAACCAGGGCTGCGCGTCGCAGCCGGTGGACGCGGCCCACTGCCAGCCGCCGTTGTTGGCGGCGAGGTCGTAGTCGTTCAGCTTCCCGGCGAAATAGCGCTCGCCGCGGCGCCAGTCGATGCCGAGGTCCTTCACCAGGAACGAAGCCGCCACCATGCGCAGCCGGTTGTGCAGGGTGCCCGTCTGATTGAGACAGCGCATGGCGGCATCGACCAGCGGGTAGCCGGTGCGCCCCTCGCACCAGGCGCGCCACAGCCGCTCGTCGTCGTCGAAGCGGAGGGCGTCGTACGCACGGCGGAAGGCGTGGTCCACCACGTCGGGACGCGCGGCGAGCACGGCGAAATAGAAGTCGCGCCAGCAGAGCTCGGACAGCCACGCCGCCGCGCCCGCGCCCTCGCGGCGCCACGCGTAGGCGGCGAGCTCGCGGATCGATACCGTGCCGAAGCGCAGGTGCACCGAGAGGCGGGAGGAGCCGTTCAGCGCGGGGTAGTCGCGTTTTTTCGCGTAATTGTCGATGCGCCGCTTGAAGTCGGCGAACAGCCGCTTGCCGCCGGACATGCCGGCCGGCAGCGGCATGGGCGCGGACCTGAAGCCGAGCGACGCGAGCGAGGGCAGGGCAGCGCCCGCGCGGGCCAGGTGATGCGCATGCCTGCGGACGGGATAGGCTTTCAGGTAGAACGGTGCAAGCTTCTTCAGCCAGGCGTTCCTGTAGGGCGTGAACACGGTGTACGGCTGGCCGGCGCCGGTCAGGATCTCCTGCAGCTCGAAGATCACCTGGTCCTTGCGGCTGTGCAGCGCGATGCCCTGCGCCAGAAGGCACGCCTCGACCTCGCGGTCGCGGCCGAGCGCCTGTGGCTCGTAGTCGCGATTGGCATAGACCGCGGCGACGCCCAGACGCGCGGCGAGGCGGGGAATCTCCTCGCGCGCGCGACCGTGCAGCACATGCAGCCCACCGCCCAGGGCGATCAACGCTGCGCGCAGCTCGCCCAGGCTGCGCCAGATGAAGTCCACCCGCCGGTCGGCGCGCGAGGGCAGAGCGTCGAGAATCTCGGTATCGAAGACGAACACGCAGTGCACCGCACGGTGACCCCGCAGCGCCGCGTGCAGGGCCGCGTGGTCGTGGGCGCGCAGGTCGCGGCGGAACCAGACGAGGGCGGCGCTGTCGGAAGGCATGGGTTAAAATAGCGGCTTAGAGTGCTTCCGATCAATCTGACGCACCACTTCCTGATCGCCATGCCGAGCATGGCCGATCCGTACTTCGCCAAGAGCCTCACCTACGTCTGCGAGCACAACGAGCAGGGCGCGCTCGGCGTGGTCGTCAACCGCCCGATCGACATGACCCTGCAGGCGCTGTTCGAGCGCCTTTCGCTCAAGCTCACGCACCACGACCTCTCGGACGCGCCGATCTACTTCGGCGGGCCGGTGCAGACCGACCGGGGTTTCGTGCTGCACGAGCCGACCGGCAACTGGCAGTCCACGCTCAAAGTGCGCGACGCCATCGGCCTTACGACCTCCAAGGACATCCTCGAGGCGGTCGGGCGCGGCGAGGGGCCGCACAAGCTCCTGGTGACGCTCGGCTACGCTGGCTGGTCTGCCGGCCAGCTCGAGCACGAGCTGACGCAGAACGCCTGGCTGACCGTCGAAGCCCGGGACGCCATCATCTTCGACCTGCCCGCGGAAGAGCGGCTGCCCGCGGCGATGGAGCTCCTGGGCGTGGACTACGCCCGGCTCGCGGATTCCGCGGGACATGCCTGACCAGGCGCGCACGGTCCTCGCCTTCGATTTCGGCATCAAGCGCATTGGCGTGGCGGTGGGAGAGGCAGAGCTCGGCACCGCGCACCCGCTGCCCGGCATTGCCGCGCCCGGGTTCGCCGCGATCGAGAAGCTGGTGAAGGAGTGGCGGCCCGGTGCGCTGGTCGTCGGGCTGCCGGTGGCCGAGCGCGGCGAGCACCCGCTCGCCAAGCGCGTGCAGCGCTTCGCGCGCCAGCTCGAGGGCCGCTTCCGCCTGCCGGTCGCGCGCGTGGACGAGCGCTACACCTCGGTCGAGGCCGAGAGCCTGCTGCGCGGCGCCAAGCGCAGGAAGGCGGTGGACTCGATCGCCGCGCAGCTCATCCTGGAGCAGTACTTCCATGGCCGCGCTGCCTGACGCCGAAAAGCTCTGCGCGCAGCTCGTGCGCGCGCTCCAGGGCGTCGTCGGGCCGTCCACGGCGATGGTCGGCATCCACACCGGCGGCGCCTGGGTGGCCGAGCGGCTGCACGCGGCGCTCGCGCTGAAGTTTCCGCTCGGCCTGCTCGACCCGGCGTTCTACCGCGACGACTATGCCAAGCAGGGGCTGGCCAAGGATCCCAAGCGCTCGAAGATCCCGTTCGACGTCGAGGGCAAGGACCTGCTGCTGGTGGACGACGTGCTGTATACCGGGCGCACGGTGCGCGCGGCGATGAACGAGCTGTTCGACTACGGCCGCCCGGCGTCGATCGCGCTGGTGGTGCTCGCCGAGCGCGACGGACGGCAGCTGCCGGTGTGCGCGCAGCACGCGGGCGCGAGAGTCGAGGTGCCCGCGGGCATGCGGCTGCGGCTGAGGCGCGACGCCGAGGGCAGACTGTCGCTGGAGCTCGAACGTGCCGCGTAACCCCCAGCTGAACGGCAACGGCGAGCTGCAGCACCTGCTGTCCATCGAGGGTCTGCCGCGCGAGATCCTGGTCAAGATCCTCGACGCAGCCGAGTCCTTCGTCGGCGTCACCGAGCGCGACATCAAGAAGGTGCCGCTGCTGCGCGGCAAGAGCGTGTTCAACCTGTTCTTCGAGGGCTCCACGCGCACGCGTACCACCTTCGAGATCGCCGCCAAGCGCCTGTCGGCCGACGTCATCAATCTGAACGTCGCCGCGAGCTCCACTGCGAAGGGCGAGTCGCTGCTCGACACCGTGGCCAACCTCTCGGCGATGCAGGCCGACATCTTCGTCGTGCGCCACGGCTCCTCCGGCGCGCCGTTCCTCGTCGCGCGCCACGTCAAGCCGCACGAGCACGTGATCAACGCGGGCGACGGGCGCCACGCGCACCCGACGCAGGGGCTGCTCGACCTGTACACGATCCGCCACTACAAGAAGGAGTTCGGCGGGCTGGTGGTGGCGATCGTCGGCGACGTGCTGCACTCGCGCGTGGCGCGGTCCCTGATCCACGGCCTCACCACGCTCGGCGTGCCCGAGGTGCGCGTGATCGGCCCGCAGACGCTGATCCCGGCGGGCGCCAGCGCGCTCGGCGTGCGCGTGTTCCACTCGATGCGCGAAGGCTTGAAGGACGCCGACGTGGTGGTGATGCTGCGCCTGCAGAACGAGAGGATGAGCGGCGCGCTGCTGCCCAGCGCGCAGGAGTTCAACAAGCACTACGGCCTGTCGCTCGAGAAGCTCGCGCTCGCCAGGCCCGACGCGATCGTCATGCACCCCGGGCCGATGAACCGCGGCGTGGAAATCGACTCGTCGGTGGCCGACGGCCCGCACTCGGTGATCTTGCCGCAGGTGACGTTCGGCATCTCGGTGCGCATGGCCGTCATGTCCATGGTGGCGGGCGGCGGATGAGGCTGCTGATCAAGGGCGGGCGCGTGGTCGATCCGGCGAGCGGGCGCGACGCGCTCGGCGACGTGTTCGTCGCCGACGGCAGGATCGCGCAGCCGGTGGGTACGCCCGACCGCACGCTCGACGCCCGCGGCCTGGTCGTCGCGCCGGGCTTCATCGACCTCGCCGCGCGCCTGCGCGAGCCCGGCTACGAGTACAAGGCGACGCTCGAATCCGAGATGGAAGCGGCGGTGGCGGGCGGCGTGACGAGCCTCGCCTGCCCGCCGGATACCGATCCGCCGCTCGACGAACCGGGACTCGTGGACATGCTCAGGCGCCGCGCCAAGGCCTTGTCGCGGGCACGCGTCTACCCGGTGGGCGCGCTCACGGTGAAGCTCGCGGGCAAGCAGCTCACGGAAATGGCCGAGCTCACCGAATCGGGCTGCGTGGCCTTCTCGCAGGCGAACGTCGCCCTCGCCGACACGCAGGTGCTGTGGCGCGCGCTGCAGTACGCAGCCACCTTCGGCTTTCCGGTGTGGCTGCGCGCCGAGGACGCTTGGCTCGCCAGGGGCGGCGTCGCGCACGACGGCGAGGTGGCCACTCGCCTGGGACTTGCCGGCATCCCGGCGTTCGCCGAGACCATCGCGCTCGCGCAGCTGCTCGAGCTGGTGCGCGCCACGGGCGCGCGCGTGCACGTCTGCCGTATTTCCAGCGCTGCGGGCGTCGCCATGCTGCGGCGCGCGAAGCACGACGGGCTGCCGCTCACCTGCGACGTCGGCATCCACCACCTGCATCTGTCGGAGATGGACCTGGGCTACTTCGACTCGCACTGCCGCCTCGAGCCGCCGCTGCGCAGCCGGCGCGACCGCGAGGCGCTCGCGGCCGCGCTCGCCGACGGCACCATCGACTGCGCGGTGTCCGACCATACGCCGGTGGACGAGGACCAGAAGCTGCTGCCCTTTGGCGAGGCCGAGCCGGGCGCCACCGGGCTGGAACTTCTGCTGCCGCTGGCGCTCAAGTGGGGGATGGAGATGAAGCTCACGCTCGCGCAGACCCTCGCGCGCATCACCAGCGGGCCGGCGCGCATCCTCGGCGTGGCCTCGGGCCGCATCGAGCCCGGCGCGCCGGGCGACCTGGTGCTGTTCGACCCCGACGCCGCCTGGCGGGCGACGAGCGCGGCGCTGAAGAGCCAGGGCAAGAACACGCCGTTCCTCGGCATGGAGCTCGCAGGCCGGGTGCGCGCCACGGTGGTCGACGGCCACGTCGTGCACGAGGCATGAGGCGGATCGCACTCGCATTGATCCTCGTCGCGGGCTGCAGTTCCTCCCCGGAGAAGCGCCCCGGCGGCTACTACAAGGACGACGGCCCGGGCGACAGCGCGCGGCTCGCCTCGATCCCGGACGCGGTGCCACGCGCCGAGCCGCTGCACCGCTGGGCGAACCGGCCGTACGAAGCCTTGGGCAAGTCCTACGTGCCGCTGACGCGCGTCGGCGCCTTCCAGCAGCAGGGCACCGCCTCCTGGTACGGCAAGCGCTTCCACGGCAACCCGACCTCCAGCGGCGAGAAGTACGACATGTACAAGATGACGGCCGCGCACCCGATCCTGCCGATCCCGAGCTATGCGCGCGTCACCAACCTCTCCAATGGCCGCACCGTGGTCGTGCGCGTCAACGATCGCGGGCCGTTCCACAAGGAGCGCGTCATCGACCTGTCGTACGCGGCCGCCTACAGGCTGGGCTACATCGCCGCGGGCAGCACGCGCGTCCTGGTCGAGCAGATCGTTCCCGGCGGCGCGCCGCGCGCCGGGCGCTGAGCTGCGCATGCGCGCCCTGCTGATTGCGGCGCTGGTGGCTACCGGCGCCACGCCGGCGCTGGCGGATGCGCCGCAGCCGCCGCGCGTGGCGGCCAAGGCATACCTGCTGTTCGATCTGACCAGCGGGCAAGTGCTCGCCGAGCACGAGGCCGAGGCGAGCGTCGAGCCCGCTTCGCTCACCAAGCTGATGACCGCGTACCTCGCCTTCCGCGACCTGCGCGATGGGCGGCTGGCGCGCGAGCAGCTGGTGCAGGTCTCGGCGCAGGCCTGGCGCGCGCCGGGCTCGCGCAGCTTTCTCGAGCCGGGCAGCCGCGTGAGCGTGGACACGCTGCTGCAAGGCATGGTGGTGCACTCCGGCAACGACGCCTGCATCGCGCTGGCCGAGGCGATGGCGGGCAGCGAGGCGCTGTTCGTGCAGCGCATGAATCGCGCGGCCGAGCGGCTGGGGCTGGCGAGCACGCGCTACGCCAACGCCACCGGGCTGCCGCACCCGGAGCAGCGCACCAGCGCGCGCGACCTCGCGCGCCTCGCGGCGGCGCTGATCGAGGACTTCCCGCAGGAGTACGCGCGCTACTACGCGCAGAAGGAGTTCGCCCACAACGGCATCGCGCAGATGAACCGCAACCGGCTGTTGTGGCTCGACCCGAGCGTGGACGGCGTGAAGACCGGTTTCACCGAAGGCGCGGGCTACTGCTTGGTCGCTTCCTCCGAGCGCGGCGGGCGGCGCCTGCTGACCGTGCTGCTGGGCGCGGCCTCGGATGCAGCGCGCGCGCGCGAATCGCAGAAGCTTCTCAACTGGGGCTATCAGGCTTACGACGGCGTGCGGCTGTACGCGCCCGGGGCGGCGGTGAAGTCGGTCGCCGTGTGGAAGGGCGCCGCGCCGGCGGTCAGCGCCGGCTTCGCGCGCGGCCTGGTGGTCTCGGTGCCCAAGGGCGAGGCGCGTTCGCTCGCCGCGGAGCTGGTCACGCATGCGCCGGTGCTCGCGCCGGTGGTGCGCGGCGACAAGGTCGGCGTGCTGCGGGTGGCGCTCGCCGGCGAGCCGCTCGGCGAGTACCCGGTCGAGGCGCTGCAGCCGGTGGCGCGCGCGGGCTGGTTCGGCCGGGCCTGGGATACACTCAGACTCTGGTTCCAGTAGCGAGGCAGGCATGGTTTTCCTGAACGGCAGCTTCCTGCCGCTCGAGCAGGCCAAGGTATCGGTGCTCGACCGCGGCTTCATCTTCGGCGACGGCGTCTACGAGCTGATCCCCGTGTACTCGCGCGCACCGTTCCGCATGGACGGGCACCTGGCGCGCCTGGAGCGCAGCCTCGCCGCGGTCGGCATCCGCAACCCCTACGCGCGCAAGAAGTGGCGCGAGGTCATCCTCGGCCTGGTCGAGCGGCAGCCCTGGCAGGACCAGGCGGTGTACCTGCAGGTGACGCGCGGCGTCGCCAGGCGCGATCACGCCTTCCCCGAAGACGTCGAGCCCACGGTGTTCGCGATGTCCAACCCGCTGGTCAATCCCCCGGCGGAGCTGGTGGACAAGGGCGCGGTGGCGGTGAGCGCCGTGGACAACCGCTGGCTGCGCTGCGACATCAAGTCGATCTCGCTGATCGGCAACGTGCTGCTGCGCCAGGTCTCCGCGGCGGTGGGCGCGGCGGAGACGATCCTGTTCCGCGATGGCATGCTCACGGAGGCCTCGGCGTCCAACGTCTTCGTGGTGAAGAACGGGCTGGTGCTCTCGCCGCCGAAGTCCAACCTCATCCTGCCCGGGATCACCTATGACGTGGTCGTGGAGATCGCGGCCGAGCTGAAGATCGCGGTCGAGTTCCGCGACGTGCGCGAAGCCGAGGTGCGCGCCGCCGACGAGCTGTGGGTCACGTCCTCGTCCAAGGAGATCCTCGCCGTCGTCGAGCTGGACGGCAAGCCGGTCGGCGACGGCAGGCCCGGGCCGGTGTTCCGGCGCGCTTGGCAGGGCTACCAGGAGTTCAAGCGTCGCGTGATGCGAAAGGAATCCGTTCCGGCCTGATGCCGATCCGCAACGAGGAGACGCTGCTCTCCTATCCCACCGACTTTCCGATCAAGGTCATGGGTCGCAAGGAGAAGCGCTTCGCCGCCACGGTGCTGGGCATCGTCAGGAAGCACGCGCCGGATTTCGATGCCACCACCATGGAGCTGCGCCCCAGCCGTCAGGGAACCTACCTGAGCGTCACCTGCACCATCCGCGCCCATTCGCGCGAGCAGCTCGACGCGCTGTACCGCGACCTCTGCGACCACCCGTCGGTGGTGATGGTGCTCTGATGGAAGCGGCAGTCGCGACGCGTGTGCAGGCGCTCGGAGTCGCCGACTATGCCGCAGTCGCCGCTCGCATGCGTGCGTTCACCGAACAACGCCTTGCGGACACGCCCGACGAGCTCTGGGTGGTGGAGCACCCGCCGGTCTACACGCTGGGGCAGGGCGCGGATGAGAAATTCGGGCCAAGGGTTGCCAACGGCATCCCGGTCGTGCGATCCGAGCGCGGCGGCGAGATCACCTATCACGGGCCCGGGCAGGCGGTGGTGTACACGCTGGTGGATCTGCAGCGCCGCGGCATCAAGGTGAAGGAGTTCGTGCGGCTGCTGGAGCAGGGCGTCATCGATCTGCTCGGCGCCTTCGGCGTCGCCGCGAATCGCAGGCCGGGCGCGCCGGGCGTGTACGTCGGCGAGGCGAAGATCGCCGCGCTCGGCATCCGCGTCACGCGCGGGCGCGCCTGGCATGGCGTCGCGCTCAACGTGGACATGGACCTCTCGCCCTTTCGCGCGATCGATCCCTGCGGCTACCCGGGCCTCGAGGTGACGCAGGCGAAGGACCTCGGCATCCGGTCGAGCGCGCAGGACCTCGGATTGCAGCTCGCGCGGCTGCTCGAAGCGAGGCTCGAGCATGCGTGACGCGGGCGTGAAAGAGAAAGGCCGGGCGAAGACGGCGCGCATCCCGGTGAAGATCGTGCCGAAGCCGCCGCTTGCCAAGCCGGCGTGGATCCGGGTGAAAGCGCCCGGCCCGGGCACGCGCTTCACTGAGATCAAGCAGATCCTGCGCGCGCAAGAGCTGCACACGGTGTGCGAGGAAGCTTCCTGCCCGAACATCGGCGAGTGCTTCGGCAAGGGCACGGCCACGTTCATGATCCTCGGCGACATCTGCACACGCCGTTGCCCGTTCTGCGACGTGGGCCACGGCCGGCCGCTGCCACCGGATGCGGAGGAGCCGCGGCACCTCGCCGAGACGATCGCGAAGCTGCAGTTGCGCTACGTCGTGATCACGAGCGTCGACCGCGATGACCTGCGGGATGGCGGCGCGCAGCACTTCGTCGAGTGCATCCGCGCGGTGCGGGCGGCATCGCCTTCGACGACGATCGAAGTGTTGGTGCCGGACTTCCGCGGGCGGCTGGAACGCGCGCTGGAGATCCTGCTCGCGGCGCCGCCCGACGTGATGAACCACAACCTGGAGACCGTGCCGCGGCTGTATCGCGCCGCCCGACCGGGCGGCGACTACCGGCACTCGCTCGCGCTGCTGCAGGAGTTCAAGAGGGCGGTGCCTTCCGTGCCCACGAAATCGGGCCTGATGGTGGGACTGGGCGAAACGGACGAGGAGATCCTGCAGGTGATGCGCGACCTGCGCGCGCATGACGTGGGCATGCTCACCATCGGGCAGTACCTGCAGCCTTCGCCGCATCACCTGGCCGTTGAACGCTACGTGCATCCTGACGCATTCGCGATGTTCGAGCGCGAGGCGCAGGCGATGGGCTTCCGGCATGCGGCGATCGGCGCGCTGGTGCGCTCGTCGTATCACGCCGACCGGCAGGCGCATGCGGCGGGCGTGGCCTAGCCCGGCGCGCGCGGTGCCACCAATCCTCTCCATCCGCGCGCTCACCAAGACCTACGCCTCCGGCCTGCAGGCGCTCAAGCCCGTCGACCTGGAGATCGGCAAGGGCGAGATCTTCGCGCTGCTCGGGCCTAACGGCGCGGGCAAGACGACGCTGATCAGCATCGTGTGCGGCATCGTCACGCCCACCTCCGGCGAGGTGCGCGTGCAGGGCTTCGACATCCTGAAGGACTACCGCGAGACGCGCGCGCGCATCGGCCTGGTGCCCCAGGAGCTGCACACCGACATGTTCGTGACGGTGTGGAACACGGTGCGCTTCAGCCGGGGCCTGTTCGGCAAGCCCGCGGACCCCGCCCACCTGGAGAAGGTGCTGCGCGAACTGTCGCTGTGGGACAAGCGCGACGATCGCATCATGACGCTCTCGGGCGGCATGAAGCGACGCGTGCTGATCGCCAAGGCCCTTGCGCACGAGCCCGAGATCCTGTTTCTCGACGAGCCCACCGCCGGGGTGGACGTCGAGCTGCGCCGCGACATGTGGGCGCTGGTGCGCACGCTGCGCGAGAGCGGCGTCACCATCATCCTCACCACGCACTACATCGAGGAGGCCGAGGAGATGGCCGACCGGGTCGGGGTGATCAGCAAGGGCGAGCTGATCCTGGTCGAGGAGAAGACCGCGCTCATGAAGAAACTGGGCAAGAAGCAGTTGACGCTGCATCTGCAGGAGCCGATGGCGGAGATTCCGGCAGCGCTTGTGGCGTGGAGGCTCGTGCTGAAGAACGGCGGCTGCGAGCTGGAGTACACCTTCGACGCGCGCGACGAGCGCGTCGGCATCCCGGCGCTGCTCAAGCGTCTCGGGGAGCTCGGCGTCGAATACCGCGACCTGCACACGGCGCAGAGCTCGCTGGAGGAGATCTTCGTCAGCCTGGTGAGCGAGCGGCGATGAACGCCTTCAACGGCCGCGGCGTGCTCGCCATCTACCTGTTCGAGATGTCGCGCTTCAACCGCACCTTCTGGCAGAGCCTGGTGGCGCCGGTGATCACCACGTCGCTGTACTTCATCGTCTTCGGCGCGGCCATCGGCTCGCGCATGGGCGAGCTGGACGGCGTGCATTACGGCGCGTTCATCGTGCCGGGGCTCATCATGCTCTCGGTGCTCACCGAGAGCCTGAACAACGCCTCCTTCGGTATCTACTTGCCGCGCTTTACGGGCACCATTTACGAGGTCCTGTCGGCGCCGGTCTCGCCCTTCGAGATGGTGCTTGGCTACGTCGGCGCGGCGACCACCAAGTCCATGATCCTCGGCATGGTGATCCTCGCCACCGCCACGCTGTTCGTGCCGCTGTCGATCGCGCACCCGTTCTGGATGGTCGCCTTCCTCGTGCTCACCGCGGCTACCTTCTGCCTGTTCGGCTTCATCCTCGGCATATGGGCGAACGGCTTCGAGCAGCTGCAGTTCGTGCCGATGCTGGTCATCACGCCGCTCACCTTCCTCGGCGGCGCGTTCTATTCCATCGACATGCTGCCCGGAGCCTGGCGCACCGTGAGCCTGTTCAACCCCGTCGTGTACCTGATCAGCGGCTTCCGCTGGGCCTTCTACGGCACCGCGGACGTGGCGGTGGGCGTAAGCCTGTCGGCGACGCTCGGCTTCTTTCTCGCCTGCCTGGGAATCGTGTGGTGGATCTTCAGGACAGGGTACCGGCTCAAGAACTGAGCGCCGCGGCGTCAGGATGAGCGCTTCGCCGCGACCCATGGCCGTGAGCCCGGCCGCCCCGCGCCTGCCGGCGCGCGTGCTGCGCGTCATCGAGTCCCAGCGCGCACGCGGCGAGATCCTCACCGGCTGGGTGCAGGCGGCGGTCATCACGCTGCTGGCGACCCTTTACTTCGCCTCGCCGAGCACGTCGCCGGTGGAGCCGCTGCTGCGCCCCGCGCTCTGGGCGATCGGCGCCTATGCCGCCTTCACGGCCCTGCGCCTGCGGCTCGCCTATGCCGGCCAGCTCACGCCCTTCTTGCGCGCCGCCTCGGTGGTGCTCGACATGGCGCTGCTCACCGTCACCATCTGGGGCTTTCACCTGGAGTACGGGCAGCCGGCCGCCTTCTACCTGAAGGCGCCGACCTTCGCCTATTTCTTCATCTTCATCGCGCTGCGCACGCTGTCGTTCTCGCCCGGCTACGTGCTGCTCGCCGGCGCCGCGGCGGCGCTCGGCTGGCTCGCGCTGCTCGCCTACGCGCTCGCGGAACCGGCGGGTATGGCGCTGGTGACGCGCGACTACGTCGACTACATGACTTCGGCGAAGATCCTGATCGGCGGCGAGATCGACAAGATCGTGTCGCTGCTCGTCGTCGCGCTGCTGCTGGCGCTCGCTGTGGCGCGCAGCCGGCAACTGCTCGAGCAGGCGGCGGCAGTGCAAGGTGCGGCGACGCAGATGGTGCGCTACTTCCCGCCCGAAGTGGCCGAGCAGCTGATCTGGGCCGACGAGCTGCTCAAGCCCGGCGACGGCGAGGCGCGCGAGGCCGCCGCCATGTTCATCGACCTGCGCGGGTTCACGCGGCTCTCGGCGCTGCTCACGCCCCAGGCGCTGCTCGCGCTGGTGGGGGAGTTCCAGCGCATCGCCGTGCCGGTCATCCAGCAGCACCGCGGCGCCATCATCACCTACCTGGGTGACGGAATCATGGTGGCGTTCGGCGCCGCTCGCCCCACGGACACCTATGCGGCCGACGCGCTGCGCTGCGCCGAAGCGCTGGTCGACGCCGCGGGGCTGTGGATCGAGGAAAGCTGCAGGCGCGGAGATTGCACTCCGGAGCTGGGCATCGGCGTGGACATCGGCACGGTGGTGTGCGGCACCATCGGCGAGGAAGGCAAGCTCGAGTACGCGGTGCTCGGCGAGCCGGTGAATCGCGCGGCGAAGCTGCAGGCGCATACCCGGCACGAAGGCGTGCGCGCCTTGACCACGCACCACGCGCTGTCGGTCGCGCTCGCGCAGGGCTATGCCGACGGCCGCTGCCGCAGGCTGCCGGCGGGGCGTGCGGTCGCCGGGGTGGACGCGCCGCTCGACCTCGTGGCGATCGCGTAGCAATGAAAGCGGCGCCGCGATGTTCTGCGGCGCCGCGCCCCCGGGGAGGAGGGGAGGGGAGGAACTGCTTACAGCTGGTTGGCCTTGGTGCCCAGCTCGGCGTTGACGACGTAGTTGCCCGAGCGGCGCGCCTGCGTCACTTCGGCAAGCACATCGGCGCGCGACTTGCCGGCCTCGTGCCCGGCGACGGGCACGTAGCCCTGCTCGGTGTTCACGAACACCAGGCCCGCGTTGTCCGCGGAGAACGTGGTGCGCGCCGCGTAGCCGGCGTCGATCTCGTTGTTGGCGAGGGCAGGCAGCGCGACGAGGCTGCCCAGGGCGATGGCGAGGAGTTGGCGTTTCATTTCAGGTTCCCTTTCAGAGTTGGTTGATCAGTCGCTGCGGATCTCGCCGCAGCCGTGATGCGAACTCTAGGGAAGCTCCGCCCCGCCGGAAGTGCGTTTACGCACCGGATCCGGCAGTTGAGGATCAGCGCACGCCGCGCCTGCCCTGGCGACCGCGCTTGTGCGCGACGATCTTCATCGCCACACCGTCCCATTGCAGCAGGCCCGCCGCCAGCAGCAGCGGGCGGGCGAAAGCGGGAAGGGGCGCGGCCCCCTCCCGCGGTGCGCGCTTACTTGCGGAGCGCGAGGGCATCCTTCACATCCTTTACGCCCTCGATGCGCGATGCGATCAGCAGCGCCTTGCGCTTCTGCTCCGCGTCCTCCACGAAGCCGGAGAGCAGTACGCGCTGATCGAAGGTCTCCACACTGACGTCGCCCGAATCGAGACCCTCCTCGCGCAACAGCGCAACCTTCACCTTGGTGGTGAGCCACGTGTCCTGCGCGTAGCGCGTCGCGAGGCTGCGCTCGTAGAGCTGATGCGCGGTGATCGCCTCGCTGGCATCCAGCCGGGCGTCGCGGTTGCGATCGGCCTGCGCGAACGCCTCCTGGTAGCCGTCCAGGTGACCCACTTCCTGGTAACTGAGCAAGCCGTCGCCATCGGCGTCGAGCCTGTCGAACTCGGCGCTCTTGGCCTGGGGCTGGATGACGCCGACCTGCGCGGCCTGAGCGTTGCTCTGCGCCTGCGCGAACGGGATCGCCCACGCGAGCGCGGTGATGCTCAGGATGGTGCGAGCGGTTCTGTCGAGTTTCATCGTCGTCTCCTTTCCTCGTGCGTCAAACGAAACGAGCCCAGCCGGGCTCGCTGTCAATGGACCGCAAGGCGCGTGCCAAGTTTCCGCCGGCTGAGAAATCAACTGCTTGCGGCGCGCGGGAGACTCGATGAGCGCAGATTGCGTCGCCGCGGAGCGACAGCTACGCAGGATCAGCAAGCGCGCGCTCGATGTGCGCGTGGAATTCCGTCCAGTTGGGTTCGCCGACATAGCGCGTGACGATGCGGCCGCGTCGGTCGAGAAGATACGTGGTCGGTGTGACGGCAACATTACCGAAGGCTGCGGCCACGGCACCGTCGCTGTCCAGCGCGACGCGGAACGGCAGCGCCTCGCGGCGCACGAAATCCGCCACGGCATTGGGGTGGTCGTACTGCATGGCGACCGCCACCATCTCGTAGCCGCGCGGTTCGTACTTGCGCCAGGTTTCGGTCATCTTCGGCATCTCCGCCACGCAGCTCACGCACGACGTGGCCCAGAAGTTGACCAGCACGACCTTGCCGCGCAGATCCTCCATGGTGAAATTGCCGCCGGAGAGCGCGGTGAAGCTCGCGCGCGGCTGCGCGGCGCGCTGCCACAGGCCGAGCGCCGCCCCGGCGGCGATTGCCATCACGGCGACGAGGGCTATAAGCTTGGCCTGGGGACGCATGAGGAGAATCCGGGTGCGCATTCTGCCGCTAGTCGCCGCGCTTGTCATCGCCGCGCCCGCGTGGGCGCAGCTCGAGGGCGTCACGAACCGCGAAGCGGTCAACGCGCTCAAGGGCGCTTTGCAGCGCGGTACGCGCGCCGCGGTCGAGCAGCTCGGGCGCGAGAACGGGTTCTACGAGGACGCCCGCGTGCGCATCCCGCTGCCGGAATCGCTGCGGCGTGCGGAAAAGAACATGCGCCGCTTCGGCATGGGCCGGCAGGCCGACGAGCTGCTGCTCGCGCTCAATCGCGCGGCCGAGGCTGCCGTGCCGCAGGCGCAGCAACTGTTTGTCGATGCGATCCGGCAGATGAGCGTGCAGGATGCGAAAGGCATCCTCACCGGCGGCGAGACCGCGGCGACGGCCTATTTCCGGCGTACGACCGCCGAGCCGCTACGCGCCAAGTTCCTGCCGATCGTGCGCCAGGCGACCGCGCAGGTGGGCCTGGCGCAGACGTATAGCGAGTACGCCAAGTACGGCGTGCGCGTGGGGCTGGTGCGCGCGCAGGACGCCAACCTCGACGACTACGTCACGCAGAAGGCCCTGGACGGGCTGTACTTCATGGTGGCGGAAGAAGAGAAGAAGATCCGCAAGGATCCGGTCGGCACGGCCTCCTCGCTGCTGAAGAAGGTCTTCGGCGCATTAAGCAAATAGGGACAGACCCCATTTTTCTCATTTGCGATTCATTCACAAATGAGAAAAATGGGGTCTGTCCCCAATTCGCTTAGCTGCGCATCAGCTGCGGCACCCAGAGGATGATCTGCGGGAAGGCGAGGAACAGGCCGACGGTCGCCACGTCAGCGGCGAAGAACGGGAAGATGCCGCGGAACACGGTGGTGAGCGGGATGTCCGGCCGCACGCCGTTCACCACGAAGCAGTTCAGCCCGATCGGCGGCGTGATCAGGCAGATCTCGGCCATCTTGACGACGATGATGCCGAACCAGATCGGGTCGTAGCCGAGCGCGATGACCGCGGGATAGATCACCGGCAGCGTGAGCAGCAGCATGCCGATCGCGTCCATGAACATGCCGAGCACCACGTAGAACAGCAGGATGCAGATGATGATCATGATCGGCGGCACGTCGAGCGACACTACCCACTTGGCGAAGGCCTCGGGCAGCCCGGCGAAGCCGAGGAACCGCACGAAGATCAGCACGCCCCAGATGATCGAGAAGATCATTACCGTGAGCTTGGCGGACTCGAGCAGCGAATCGCGCAGGCCGCGCCAGCGCATGCCGTGCACGAGCGCCAGCGCGAATACCACGAACGCGCCGAGCGCGCCCGCCTCGGTGGGCGTCGCCCAGCCGAAATACATCGCCGAGAAAATGATCAGCACCACGGCGATGATCGGGAAGGTCCCGGGCACCGACTTCCAGCGCTGCGACCAGCTGAAGCCGCGGATCGGCCGGCCGAGGCTCGGGTTGAGCTTGGCCATGAGCACGATCATCGCCATGTAGACGAGCGCCGAGACGATGCCGGGCAGGAACCCGGCCACCAGCAGCATGCCGACCGACTCCTCGACGATGATGGCGTAGATGACGAGGATCGCCGAGGGCGGAATGAGCGTTGCGAGCGTGCCGCCCGCCGCCACCACCCCTGCGGCCAGCCGCTTGTCGTAGCCGGCCTTGAGCATGTCGGGGATCGCCACGCGGCTGAACACCGCGGCGGTCGCCGTGCTCGCGCCCGACACGGCCGCGAAGCCGGTCGCGGCCATCACGGTGGCGACCGCCAGCCCTCCCGGCACCCAGCCGAGCCACTTGGTCGCGGCGTCGAACAGCTTTTCCGTCAGCCCGGCATGGAAAGCGAGAAAGCCGATCAGGATGAACATCGGCAGAACGGACAGCGTGTAGGTCACCGACTTCGAGTGCGGGATCGTGCCCACCATGCCGGCCCCGGAGTCCCAGCCGATCATCGCCACCAGGCCCGCCAGGCCGACCGCGGCGGCGGCGATGAACACGCGCACGCCGAGGAACACCAGCAGCACAAGCGCGACCACACCGAGAATCCCGATGGTGAACTCGTCCACCGGCTATCTCGGCCTGCCGCGCTCGGCGGCGCCGACGCTTTCCTCGATCTCGTGCGCGGCGAGCTCCTCGGGCGTCAGCACGGTGGTCACCGCCACCGGGCGCCGCCGCGGGTCGAGCGCCAGCCGCACGTAGCCAGCGAGCTGCAGCAGCAGGCGCAGCCACAGCAGGCCGAAGGCCACGGGCACCGCGAGCTTGGACGGCCACACGGGCAGCTCGGCGTCGATGGTGCTGTCGCCGAGCTGGTAGGCGCGCAAAAAATGTCCCCAGCCGTACCAGATCAGCACGGCCACCACGGCGAGCGCCACCAGCGTGCCGAAGATCTCGGCGCCCCACAGCAGCCGCCCGCGCATCGGCTTGAGCATCATCTCCATGCGCACGTGGCCTCCCAGACGCTGGCAGTAGGCGATGCCGAGAAAGGCGAAGGTGGAGACCGACAGCTCGACGAAGTCGATGTAGCCGCGCACCGGCGCGTTGAACAGCGTGCGGCCCACCACCTGCCAGACGCCGAGCAGCATCAGCGCGAAGATGGCGAACGAGGCGACCAGGTTGAAGCCGGTCTCGACGTAGCCGAGCCGGCGGTCGAAGGCCGACAGTACCGGCGCGTCGGCCGCCGCCTCGTCGCTGGGCATTTGGGTTTGCACCCGGGCAGCCCCGGCCCCGCCGTCCTACTTGCCTCCCGCCTTGGCAATGCGGAAGATCGTGTCGATCAGCTCCTGGCCGTTGAAGCGCGCCTTGTTCTCCTCCACCCACTTGTCCCACACCGGCTTGCCGGCCACGCGCTGGAACTCCTCGAGCTGCGCGGCGCTGTAGGTGACGGGCTTGAGCTTGGCGTTGAGCATCGGCAGGTTCTTCTTGTCGATTTCCACGTAGGCCTCGACCTGCGCGCGGTCCACCTCGGCCTTCGCGTCGGTGACCAGCTTCTGGTACTGCGCGGGCAGCTTCGCCCACGAGGACTTGCTGAACACGATCGGGCACTCGGCGGTGCCCGGCGACATGTTGGTGGTGTACCAGTCCGACACCTCGTGGATCTTGTAGGCCACCTGCGCGTACGTGAACGGGAAGGACGCCGCGTCCATCGTGCCGCGCTCCATCGCCGTGTATACCTCGGTCGCCGTGGTAGTGGTCTTGATCGCGCCGAGCACCTCCATGGCGTCGCCCAGGCCGCCGCCCGCGCGCACGCGCTTGCCCTTCCAGTCGGCGAGCGTCGCCGGCGGCTTGCCCTTGCCGAGGAACTCGTACTGCGGCAGCAGCGTCGAGGCGTAGGCCATCGCGTCCCAGTTGTTCATGTCCGCCACCAGCGCCGGATGCCGGAACAGCTGGTTCCTCGCCTTCACCGACACGTCCCAGTCGCCGAGCGGCAGGAACGGCAGCGAGAACACCATGAACGCCGGGTTCTTGCCCGGGTGGTAGAAGTTGCAGAAGTGCGCGGCGTCGATCGCCTTGAGCTTCAGGCCGTCGAGGTTCTCGCGGTCCTTGGAGAAGGTCTCGGCATAGCCGATGCGGATGGTGAAGTTGCCGCCGCTGCCCTTGGCGACCTTGTCGGCCAGCACCTCGATGCCCTTGGTGAAGGCGCGCTGCTTGCCCCAGGTGGAGAACTTCCACTCCACCTTCTGCGCCGCGGCGGCGCCGGAAAAAGCCGCCAGCGCGACGCTGAGCGCGGCGGCAATGCACGTGCGGGTGCGTTGCATGTTTCCTCCTCCGGTTAGGTTCAGTTGACGGCGGGGGATCGAGCCCCTCTTGGGGGGCACGGTAGCACAGGCCCGGACGGGCCTACAACCGCGGCTAGTGCGCCTCGTCCCAGTTCGCGCCGGTGCCGAGCTCGACGATCAGCGGCACCTCGAGCGCGGCCGCGCCCTGCATGCGCTCGCGCAATCCCTCGCGCACGGCATCGAGCTCCACTTCGGGCACTTCCAGCACCAGCTCGTCGTGCACCTGCAGGATGAGCCGCGCGCCGAGGCGCTCGGCTTCCAGCCAGCGCTGTACCGCGATCATGGCGAGCTTGATCAGGTCCGCGGCCGTGCCCTGCATGGGCGCGTTGATCGCCGCGCGCTCGGCGCCCGCGCGCCGCTGCGGATTGGCGGACCTGATCTCGGGCAGCCACAGGCGCCGTCCGAACACGGTCTCCACGTAGCCGTCGCTGCGCGCCTTCTCGCGCGTGCCGTCCATGTAGCGCTTCACGCCCGGATAGCGCGAGAAGTACGAGTCGATGTAGGCCTGCGCGGTGACGCGCTCGATGCCCAGGTTCTGCGCCAGGCCGAAGGCGCTCATGCCGTAGATCAGGCCGAAGTTGATCACCTTGGCGGTGCGCCGCTCGTCGGGCGTCACCTCGTCCAGCGCCCGCCCGAACACCTCGGCGGCCGTGGCGCGGTGCACGTCCTGGCCGTGCGCGAACGCGTGGCGCAGCCCCTCGTCGCCCGAGAGGTGCGCCATGATGCGCAGCTCGATCTGCGAGTAGTCCGCCGACACCAAGCGCGCGCCGGGGGGCGCGACGAACGCCTCGCGGATGCGCCGGCCCTGCGGCGTGCGGATGGGGATGTTCTGCAGGTTGGGGTCGTTGGATGCCAGGCGCCCGGTGACCGCCACCGCCTGCGAGTACGTCGTGTGCACGCGGCCGGTGCCCGGGTGGATCATCTTCGGCAGCTTGTCGGTGTAGGTGGACTTGAGCTTGGCGATGCCGCGGTACTCGAGCAGGAGCTTCGGCAGCGGATAGTCGTTGGCGAGCTCGGCGAGCACGTCCTCGTCGGTCGAGGGCTGGCCCGAGGGCGTTTTCTTCTTCACCGGCAGCTTCTGCCGCTCGAACAGGATCTCCTGGATCTGCTTGGGCGAGTTCAGATTGAACGGCTGGCCGGCGGCGGCGTAGGCCTTCTGCTCGAGCTCGAGCATCTCCCGGCCGAGCTCGTGGCTCTGCGCCTCGAGCTTCGCGCGATCGAGCAGCACGCCGTTCCTCTCCATCCTGAGCAGCACCGGCATCACCGGCATCTCGATGGTCTCGTAGACGCGCGCGAGCGCGGCGTCGGCGGCGATGCGCGGATGGAGCGCCTCGTGCACCGCGAGCGCGCAATCGGCGTCCTCGGCCGCGTAGTCCGTGGCGCGCTCCACGCTCACCGACGAGAAAGCGATGCGCGCCGCGCCCTTGCCGGTGACCTCGTCGTAGGAAATCGTCTTCCAGCCGAGGTGGCGCTGGGCGAGCGAGTCGAGGTCGTGCCGCTCGTGCACCTCGAGAACGTAGGATTCGAGCAGCGTGTCGTGCGCGATGCCGGCGAGCGCGACGCCGTGGTTGGCGAGCACGTGCGCGTCGAACTTCAGGTTCTGCCCGACCTTCGGCCGCGCCGCATCCTCGAGCCACGGCCGCAGCAGCTCGAGCGCGCGCGCGCTGCCGATCTGCGCGGGCGCGCCGGGGTACTGGTGCTCGAGCGGCAGGTAGGCGGCGCGCTCGCCGAACGCGAACGACATGCCGACCAGGCGCGCGAGCATCGGCTCGAGGCCGGTGGTCTCGGTGTCGAAGCCGACCAGCGGCGCGCCCCGCATGTCCACGAGCCAGGCGGCGAGCGCCGCCTCGTCGGCGAGCATCTGGTAGCGGCGCCGGGGCGCTTCGCCGGCCGGCGCCATCTGCGGCGCGGCGGGCGCCCCGCCCAGCTCCGCGAGCCAGGTCCTGAAGCCGAAGCGCTCGTAGAGCGCGCGCTGCTGCTCCAGGTCGGGGGCGCCGTCCAGCTGCTCGAGCGACACCGGCAGCGCGACGTCGCGCTTCACCGTGAGCAGCCGCCGGCCGCGCGGCAGCCAGTCGAGCGCCTTCCTCAGGTTCTCGCCCACGGCGCCGCCGATCTCGCCCGCGTGCGCCATGACCGCGTCGAGCGAGCCGTACTGCTGGATCCACTTCGCCGCGGTCTTGGGGCCGACCTTGTCCACGCCCGGCACGTTGTCCACGGCGTCGCCGGTGAGCGTGAGGTAGTCGACGAACTGCTCGGGCGCGATGCCGAACTTCTGCTGCACGCCCGCGCGGTCGAGCGTTTCGTTGGACATGGTGTTGACCAGCGTCACGTCGTCCCCGACCAGCTGCGCGAGGTCCTTGTCGCCGGTGGAGATCACCGTGCGCCAGCCGCGCCGCGCTGCCTCGGCGGCGAGCGTGGCGATCACGTCGTCGGCCTCCACGCCCTCGACGGCGAGCACCGGCCAGCCTAGCGCCACAACCGCTTCCTTGAGCGGCTCGATCTGCGCGGCGAGCGGCTCGGGCATCGACGGGCGATGGGCCTTGTACTCGGCGTACTCGGCTTCGCGGAACGTGGGACCGCGCGCGTCGAACACGCAGGCGCGCGCCTCAGCCTTGTGATCCTCGGCCAGCCGCCGTAGCATGGCGAGCACCCCGCGGATCGCGCCGGTCGGCTCGCCGCGCGGGCTTTTCAGCTCCGGCAGCGCGTGGAACGCCCGGTACAGGTAGGACGAGCCGTCCACGAGCAGGAGCGTCTTTTGCGGAGCTTTTCCTGACACGGTGAGCGACCAGTGAGCAACGACAAGCTGCCCAAGCCTGCGGTGCGCGCGCCGGAAATCAGCGCGCGCGAGGCGTGGCGGGTGTTCGGCATTATGGCAGAGTTCGTCGACGCGACCGAGCGGCTGGCCAACATCCGGCCCGCGGTGTCGGTGTTCGGCAGCGCGCGCGCCGCGCCTGGCACGCACTACTACCGGCTCGCCGAGGAGGTCTCGCGCCTGCTGTCGGACGCGGGCTTCGCCGTGATCTCGGGCGGCGGCCCCGGCGTGATGGAAGCGGCCAACAAGGGCGCGTTCGCCGGGCGCGGTCCCGCCGTCGGCCTGAACATCGACCTGCCGCGCGAGCAGCACGCCAACGAATACCAGGACATCAGCCTGCGTTTCAAGCACTTCTTCACGCGCAAGGTGATGTTCGCCAAGTTCGCCACCGCCTTCATCATCCTGCCCGGCGGCTATGGCACCCTCGACGAGCTGTTCGAGGCGCTGACGCTCGTGCAGACCGGCAAGACGCGCAAGATGCCGATCATCCTCATGCACGCCCCGTTCTGGCGCGGCCTGCGCGAATGGATCGGCGAGCGGCTGGTGAGCGAGGGCATGATCGATGCCGGCGACCCGGCGCTGCTGCAGGTGATCGACGAGCCGCCGGCGGTGGTGGATGCGATCTTCGCCTACTACGAGAAGCGCGGCTTCGAGCCCTCGCCGGCCGAGCGCGAGGTGCTGCTCAACCTCTAGTAAAATCGGGTGCATGCGCCGCCCCATCGCCCCCGCGCCGGCGAGCGCGCGGGCTAGCTCGCGGCGCGGCTGACTTGTCGGTCTACACGCCCGTTTCGCAGGCCGAGCTCGCCGCCTGGCTGCGCAACTACTCGGTCGGCGCGCTGCGCGCGCTCGAGCCGATCAAGTCGGGCATCGAGAACACCAACTATTTCGTCACCACGTCGCAAGGGCGCTACGTGCTGACCTTGTTCGAGCGGCTGCCGGCCGCCGAGCTGCCGTTCTACCTCGAGCTGATGGCGCACCTTGCGCGCCACGGGATTCCCTGCCCGGCGCCGATCGCCGACCTGGCGAACGCGCTGCTCGGCGAGCTGAACGGCAAGCCGGCGGCGCTGGTCACGCGCCTGCCCGGGCGCTCGATCGAGCGCCCGGGCGCGCACGAGTGCGCCGAGCTCGGCGCGCTGCTCGCGCGCATGCATCTCGCCGGGCGCTCCTACGGCGGCTACCTGGACAACCCGCGCGGCCCGCGCTGGTGGCGCGTCGCGGCGCGCGACCTGCGGCCCTTCCTCGACGCGGCGCGCAGCAAGCTGCTCGAGGCGGAGCTCGACTTTCAGGCCGGGCAGCGCTTCCCCGATCTGCCGCGCGGTCCGGTGCACGCGGACCTGTTTCGCGACAACGCGCTGTTCGACGACGGGCGGCTGTCGGGCGTGTTCGATTTCTACTTCGCGGGCGTGGACTGCCTGCTGTACGACGTGGCGGTGTGCGCGAACGACTGGTGCCTCGCCGATCCCGTCGCCGACCGTGGCCTCGATCCCGGCCTGACGCGCGCGTTCCTCGCCGCCTACGACGCGCTGCGCCCGTTCTCGGCCGTGGAGCGCGCGGCCTGGCCGGCGATGCTGCGCGCGGCCGCGCTGCGCTTCTGGCTGTCGCGCATGCACGACCTGCATCTGCCGCGCCCCGGGGAGCTGGTGCACGCGCACGACCCGGAGCATTTCCGCCTCGTGCTCGAGCGGCGCATCGCCGAGGCGCCGCCGTGGATCGGGGCGCCGTGAACGCGCGCGTCGTGCTGCCGGCGCGCGGCCTGGCCTGGCTGGCGGAGGGCTGGCGCATGTTCCGCGCCGCGCCCTTCGGCTGGCTGGCGCTGGTGTTCGCCTACCTGATGGGCACGATGCTGCTCTCCGCCGTGCGTTTGGTCGGACCGCTCGCGGTCGCGCTGCTCGTGCCGGCGCTCTCGGTCGGCTTCATGGCGGCGAGCCGCGCGGCCTGGCGGCGCCAGCCGGTCGAGCTGGCGATGCTCGCCGCCGGCTTTCGCGAGCGGCTGCCGGCGCAGCTCGTGCTGGGCGTGGTGTACCTCATCGGCTTCTTCGGCGCGATCTTCGGCTCGGCGCTCGCCGACGGCGGGGCGCTCGCGCAGGCGCTGCTCGGCGCCGCGCCGCAAGCCGAGGTCGCCGATCCCGGCGGCGCGATGGCGGCGGGCCTGCTGCTGTCGGTGCTGCTCTACCTGCCCACGATGATGCTACTGTGGTTCGCGCCGGTGCTCGTCGCCTGGCACGGCGTGGGGCCGGCCAAGGCGCTGTTCTACAGCGCAGTGGCGTTCTGGCTGAACCTGCGCGCTTTCGTCGTGTACGCGCTCGGGTTGGTGGCGGCGCTGTTCGTGATCATCGGCGCGCTGACGCTGCTGGTCGCGCTGCTGCCCGCGGGCGCGGCAGCGGCCGGCGTGCAATCGATGATCCTGCCCCTGGCGCTGCTGCTCCTGCCGACGCTGTTCGGCAGCTACTACGCCAGCTACCGCGACGTGTTCGGCATCCCGGAAAGCACCTGACGTGCAGACGCGGCTGCGCGAGATCCCGTATAACTACACCTCGTTCTCCGACCGCGAGATCGTGCTGCGCCTGCTCGGCGCGGAAGGCTGGGCGCTGCTCGCCGAGCTGCGCGCGGAGCGGCGCACTGGCCGCTCGGCGCGGATGCTGTACGAGGTCCTGGGCGAGATCTGGGCGGTGCGCCGCAACCCGTACCTGGAGGACGGGCTGCTCGAGCGCCGCCGCGCGCGCGCGCGGCTGCTCGGCGGCATGCGCGCGCGCCTTGCAGAGATCGAGGCGCGGCGCGCCGGCAACGACAAGGTGGGACGCCTGCTCGAGCTCGCCGGCGGAGCGCTGGATCGCTTCGCGGCCTGGTTCAGCGAGACGCGCGCGCTGCGCGCGCGCACGCTGAAGCGCCTCGGGCGCGTCACGCGCCGCGACAACGTCGCCTTCGACGGCTTCGCGCGCGTCGCGCACGTCACCGACGCCACCGACTGGCGCGTCGAGGTTCCGTTCGTCGTCGTCTCGCCCGATAGCGAGGAGGAGGTGCTGCCGCTGGTGCGCGCGCTCGCCGCGCTCGGCCTCACCATCGTGCCGCGCGGCGGCGGCACCGGCTACACGGGCGGCGCGGTGCCGCTCACGCCGCGCTCGGCGGTGGTGAACACCGAGAAGCTCGAGGCGCTGGGCGCCGTCGAATGGAGCGAGCTGCCGGGCGTCGAGGGCAAGGTGCCCACGGTGCGCGCGGGCGCCGGCGTGGTGACGCGGCGCGTGATGGAAGCGGCGGAAGCCGCGGGGCTGGTGTTCGCCGTGGACCCGACCTCGGCAGACGCGTCCTGCATCGGCGGCAACGTCGCCATGAACGCGGGCGGCAAGAAGGCGGTGTTGTGGGGCACCGCGGTGGACAACCTCGCCTGGTGGAAGATGGTGACGCCGCAGGGCGAGTGGCTGGAGGTGGAGCGCTACCGGCACAACCTGGGGCGGCTGCAGGACGCCGAGATGGCGACGTTCCACGTGCGCCGGGTGTCGCGCGACGGCAAGAAGCTGCTGGAGGAGCGGGCGATCGACATCCCGGGCGGGGCGTTCAGGAAGAACGGCCTGGGCAAGGACGTGACCGACAAGTTCCTCGGCGGCCTGCCGGGCGTGCAGAAGGAAGGCTGCGACGGCCTGATCGTGGCCGCGCGCTTCATCCTGCACCGGATGCCGGCGCACACGCGCACCGTGTGCCTGGAGTTCTTCGGCAGCGCGGCCGAGGCGGTGCCGGCGATCGTCGAGATCAAGGCGCACGTGGCGCGGCAGGCGGGCGTGCGGCTCGCGGGCCTCGAGCACCTCGACGAGCGCTACGTCAAGGCCGTGGACTACGCGACGAAATCGCGGCGCGGCGAGCGGCCGCGCATGGTGCTGATCGGCGACCTGGTGGGCGAGCAGGTGGACGAGGTGGCGAGTTGCGCCTCCGCCGTGGTGCGCACCGCCAACGCGCGCGGCGGCGAGGGCTTCGTCGCCGTCTCGCCCGAGGCGCGCAAGCGCTTCTGGCTGGAGCGCGCGCGCACCGCGGCCATCGCGCGTCACACCAACGCCTTCAAGATCAACGAGGACGTGGTCATCCCGCTCGAGCAGCTCGGCGCCTACACCGAGGGCGTGGAGCGCATCAACATCGAGTGCTCGATCGACAACAAGCTCGCGCTGCTCGATGCGCTCGAGGAATACTTCCACGACGAGCTGCCGCTGCTGCAGGGCGAGGAGCGCCTGCCGCGCCCCGAGCTGCTCGGCGAGCGGCCGCCGCAGGCGCTCGAGCTGCTCGCCGGCGTGCGCGCGCGCTGGCAGCGCCTGAGGAACGCCATCGACGTCGAGTTCGAGGCGCTGCAGTCGCGCCGCGAGCGCCTGTCCTGGAAGACGGAAGTGCGCGAGCCGCTGCGCGCCATCTTCGCCGGCGCGCCCTACGCGCGGATTCTCGAGGGCGCCGAAGCCGTGCACCGGCGCGTGCTGCGGGGGCGCGTGTTCGTCGCGCTGCACATGCACGCCGGCGACGGCAACGTGCACAGCAACATCCCGGTGAACTCCGACGACTACGCCATGCTGCAGCGCGCGACGCAGGTGGTGGGGCGGCTGATGCGCCTGGCGAAGTCGCTGGGCGGCGTGATCTCCGGCGAGCACGGCATCGGCATCACCAAACTCGAGTATCTCGAGCCCGCGGAGCTGGAAGCGTTCCGCGCCTACAAGCAGGCGGTCGACCCCGACGGACGCTTCAACGCCGGCAAGCTGCTCGCCGGCGGGGACCTGGCGAACGCCTACACGCCGAGCTTCTCGCTGATCGGCGCCGAGTCGCTGATCCTCGAGGAGAGCGACCTGGGCGGCGTGGCGCAGTCCATCAAGGACTGCCTGCGTTGCGGCAAGTGCAAGCCGGTGTGCGCCACGCACGTGCCGCGGGCGAACCTGCTGTACTCGCCGCGCAACAAGATCCTCGCGGCGTCGCTGCTGATCGAGGCCATCCTGTACGAGGAGCAGACGCGGCGCGGCGTGGCGCGGGTGCACTACGACGAGTTCGCCGACGTCGCCGACCACTGCACCGTGTGCCACAAGTGCGCGAGTCCCTGTCCGGTGGACATCGATTTCGGCGACGTGTCGATCGCCATGCGCAACCTGCTGCGCCGCGCCGGCAGGCGCCGCTTCAACGCCGGCACGCGCGCGGCGATGTTCTTCCTCAACGTCACCGATCCGCGCGCGGTGCGGCTGGCGCGCCAGGCGATGATCCGCTGGGGCTACGCCGTGCAGCGCGCCGCGCACCGCCTGCTCGGCGTCTTCGCGCGGGCGCAGACGCGCCGGCCGCCGGCGAGCACCGGCCGGCCGGCGCTGGCGGCGCAGGTGGTGCACTTCGTCAACAAGCCCATGCCGGGCGGGCTGCCGAAGAGGACCGCGCGCGCGCTGCTCGACATCGAGGACGCGAGGATCGTGCCCATCGTGCGCGACCCGGCGCGCGCCAGCGAGGACTCGGAGGCCGTGTTCTATTTCCCGGGCTGCGGCTCGGAGCGCCTGTTCAGCCAGGTCGGGCTGGCGACGCAGGCGATGCTGTACGAGGTCGGCGCGCAGTGCGTGCTGCCGCCCGGGTATCTGTGCTGCGGCTATCCGCAGAAGGCGGCGGGCGAGCAGGAGCGTGGCGAGCGCATCATCACCGCGAACCGCGTGCTGTTTCATCGCCTCGCGACGACGCTCAACTACCTCGACATCCGCACGGTGATCGTGTCGTGCGGCACCTGCCTCGACCAGCTCGAGCACTACGAGTTCGGCCGCATCTTCCCCGGCTCGCGGCTGATCGACATCCACGAGTACCTGCTGGAGCGCGGCGTGAAGCTCGACGGGGTGACGGGCGAGCGGTACCTGTATCACGATCCCTGCCACACGCCGATGAAGCTGCGCGCGCCGCTCGAGACGGTGCGCGCGATCGCCGGCGGCGCGGTGCAGCTCTCCGCGCGTTGCTGCGGCGAGTCGGGCACGCTTGCGCTTACGCGGCCGGACATATCCACGCAGGTGCGCTTTCGCAAGGAAGAGGAGCTGCGGCGCGGCGTCGCGGCGCTCGGCGGCGAGGGGCCGGTCAAAGTGCTCACTTCGTGCCCGTCGTGCCTGCAGGGACTGTCGCGTTTCGACGACGCCGGCACGCGCGCCGATTACCTGGTGGTCGAGATGGCGCGGCGGTTGCTCGGCGAGGACTGGCTGCCGCAGTTCGTGCGCAAGGCAAACGCCGGCGGCATCGAGCGCGTGCTGCTGTAAAGTAGCCGCCGCCGATGAGCCATCCGCAGGCGCTGCAGCTTCCCACCGTCGACCCGTCGGCGCGGCCGGAGTTCACCGACGGCGCCAGCTGCAGGGCTTGGCTGGAGAACGTGCCGCTCGCCAACGTTCCCGAGGCGCAGCGCCAGCTGCTGCTGGCGATCTGGGAGCTGAACCGCTCTGGCACCGCGGCCACGCCGCGCCTCGCCGCGCTCGAGGCGGTGCGCGAGGCGGTGCATTTCGTGCAGCTCGAGCAGGCCAAGCGCTTCACACACCGCGCCGCGCCGCTGTTGCGGCCCGAGGCCGAGGCGTTCGAGAACACGATCGAGCTCTGGGAGCAGATGCGCCTCGCGTACCTGCGCTGCCTCGAGCCGGACGACCCGGCGTTGCGCGCGCCGCGCGCGCTGCTCGTGCAGCGCGCGCTCGCCTACGGCGGGCTGCGCATGTTCCACCACTTCCGCGCCTACCGGGAGGTGCCGCCCACCGACTGGCAACACCTGCACCAGGTCTACGAGCGCGCCGAGCGCCTCGGCGTGACCGATGCGCTGGTCAAGGACTACCTGAACCGCGACGTGCAGGCGAGCTCGCCGCGCATCGCCTACCTGCGCGCCATCCTGATGGGCATGTGCAACCCGCACGAGCTCCCGCCGCGCCAGCTCACCTTCGTCGCCTACCTGCTCGAGCGCTGGGCGGAGAAGGTCGAGCTGTCGGAGGATCCCGTGCCGGAGGGCGACGTGCCGCCGCTCGTCGTCGACCTCGCCGGCATGCGCTGCGCGGCCCGCGGGCCCGCGGCGGGCATCGAGCTGCGCTACCTGGACACGCGGCGCCTCGCCAAGAGCCTGCGCAACCGCATTGCGCTGCTCAGGAAAGGCGAGTCGCCGGCGCGCCTGGCGCTGGGCGAGGACTGCGTGCAGCCCTCGTGCGAGCAGCTGCTCGCCTTTCTGGTTCGCCAGTGGTGCGAGGCGCGGCAGGTGCGCGGTGCGGAGCGCCGGCCGGTCGCGGCGTCGGCCGAGCTGTGCACCGGGCTGCCCGCGATCCACTACTTCGTGACCGGCAAGTCGTTCCGCGCCGCCGGCGCGCCGCACGAAATCTCCGCGCAGGCGGGCGCGGAGCTCGAGACCTTCGGCCACGTCAGCCATCGCGTGGCCGAGGAGCAGGCGCGCGCCGCCGCGCCGGCCTTTGCCAGCGAACCGTGGCGCATCGAGGACGAGAGCGCGCTCGGCGCCAGGGTCGCGCGCGGCGCGCTGGCCGCCGGGCGGCGCATGGGGCACGGGCAGCTGGTCGCGCTGCGTCCGGCCGATGCGCGCGGTTTCCAGCTCGCGCACGTGCGCTGGCTGATGACCACCGAGTCCGGCGAGATCACCTGCGGGCTGCGCTATCTGTCCGGCGTGCCGCAGGGCGTGGCGGTACGCGGCTCGGGCGTGAACGCCGCCGACGAGTCCTACGTGCAGGCGATCGCGCTCGGCGCGGTGCCGGCGCTGAAGGCCCCGCCGACCCTGGTGCTGCCGGCCGGGTGGTTCAAGCCCCGGCGCGTGATCGAAGTGCTGCTGCGCCGCGCGGTGCGCGTGCGCCTGCTCGAAGCGCACGAGCGCGGCGCCGACTTCGAGCGCGTGACCTTCGAGTTGCTGGAGGGCTAGGCCGCGGCCTTTGCCGGGTCCTGCGGCGCGGCGCGGCCCGCCGGGAAGACCGCGCGGAAGGTCGAGCCCCGGCCGGGCTGGCTCTCCACTTCCAGGCTCGCCTCGTGGCGCGTGAGCACGTGCTTGACGATGGCCAGCCCCAGCCCCGTGCCCCCGGTCTCGCGCGAGCGGCCGTGGTCCACGCGGTAGAAGCGCTCGGTGAGGCGCGGAACATGGCGCGGCTCCACGCCGATGCCGGTGTCCTGAACCTCGAACACGCCGCGACCGTCCTGCGTCCGCCAGAGCAGCGTCACGCTGCCGCCGGCCGGCGTGTAGCGCACCGCGTTCGACACCATGTTGGAGAACGCGCTGTGCAGCTCACGCGCGCTGCCGAGCAGGCTGCCCTCGTCGTCGATGCGTACGATCACCTTGTGGCGGCCCGCGGACAGCGCCCGCGCCTCGTCGGCGAGCGCTTCCACGAAGGCGCGCATGGCGATCGGCCGCTCGTCCTCGGGGGCGGCGCTCGACTCGAGCGCCGACAGCGCCAGCAGGTCCTCGATCAGCCGCTGCATGCGGCCCGCCTGCTCGGCCATCAGCGCGAGGTAGCGCTTGCGCTGCGCGGCGCTCATCTCGATCGTCGGGTCGCCGAGCGTCTCGACGAAGCCGGCGAGCACCGTGATGGGCGTCTTCAGCTCGTGCGACACGTTGGCCACGAAGTCGCGCCGCATGGTCTCCAGCCGCTCCTGCGCCGTGATGTCGCGCGAGTTGAGCAGCTTCTGCTCGTCGCCGAACTCGATCAGCCGCACGAGCAGCACGGCGTCGCCGCGCGCCCCGCGCAGCGTGAGCGGCTCGCGGAAATCCCCGGCCTCCAGCCAGGCGACGAAATCCGGGTGGCGCAGGAAGTTGGCCACCGGCTGGCCGACATCGCGCCGCGCGTCGAGGTTGAAGTGGCGCGCGGCGGTCGGATTGGCCCATTCGATGCGGTACTCGCGATCCAGGAGCAGCACGCCGTCGGGCAGCGCGCGGCCGGCGTCGCGAAAGCGCGCCAGCGCCAGGCGTAGCCGGTCGCGCTCCTCGTCGCGATCGCGCAGTGCCCGGTGCAGCAGGGCGAACGCTTCCTCCCACACGCCGCGCCCCGCGGGCAGCGAGTCGCGCGCGGGCCGCTGCAACCAGCGGAAGAACGACGCCAGGTGCGCGGCGTGGTAGGCGAGCCGCACGCCGAGGACCGCCGCGACCGCCGCCCAACCCCACGCCGCGTTGCTCAGCCGCCAGCCGAGTAGTCCCGCCGCGGCGGCCACCGCCAGGACGGCAAGGTGGCTGGCCCAGGCGGAGTTCAAGCGGGACTGGCGGTCAGCCGGTAGCCGGAGCCGCGCACCGTCTCGATCAGGCGGTCGTGGCCGGAAGGCTCTAGCGCCTTGCGCAGGCGCCGGATATGCACGTCCACCGTGCGCTCCTCGACGAACACGTGATCCCCCCAGACGTGATCGAGTAGCTGCGCGCGCGAATGCACGCGCTCGGCGTGGGTCATGAGGAAATGCAGCAGCCGGAACTCGGTGGGCCCGAGCTCGAGCGTGCGCTTGGCGCCGAACACGCGGTGCGTTTCCGGCTCCAGGCGCAGTCCGCCCATCTCCACCGGATCGTCGGTCATCTGCGGCGCGCGGCGGCGCAGGACCGCCTTGATGCGCGCGAGCAGCTCGCGCGGCGAAAACGGCTTGGTCACGTAGTCGTCCGCCCCCGCCTCCAGCCCGGCGACCTTGTCGCTCTCCGCGCTGCGCGCGGTGAGCAGGATGATCGGGATGGCCTTGGTGCGGTCTTCCTGGCGCATCTGGCGCGCGAGCGCCACGCCCGAGATGCCGGGCAGCATCCAGTCGATGAGCAGCAGGTCGGGCAATGCATTGCGCACGATGCCGAGCGCGCCCTCGGCGTCCTTGGCGCGGATCACGTGGTGGCCGGCATGCTCGAGGTTCACCGCGATCAGCTCCTGGATCGCCGGCTCGTCCTCCACCAGCAGGATATTTGCGGGCATGGTGACGATACTAAGAAACTCTTGTGACGGAATTGTTGCATGTGCAGGCAGTATCATCGGCCGGGCATGCCGACTCCGACCGAAATCCGCCTGCACCAGAAGAGCCGCGTCCTGGAGATCACCTTCGACGACGGGCGGCAGTTTCGGCTTTCCTATGAGTACCTGCGCGTCTTTTCGCCCTCGGCCGAGGTTCGGGGGCACGGGCCGGGGCAGGAGGTGCTGCAGACCGGCAAGCGCGACGTCGAGATTCGCAGCGTCGAGCCGGTGGGCTCCTACGCCATCCAGCCGACGTTCTCCGACGGGCATGCGACGGGAATCTACTCCTGGGACTACCTTTACGAGCTGGGGGTCGAGCAGGAGGCGCGCTGGGCGTCCTACTTGAAGCAGCTCGCGGCGGCAGGACAGTCTCGCTAACGTAAGCGTGCACTCACCTATGAAGGATGCGGATTTCGGCTACGAGCGCGTTCCCGAGGACGAGAAGCGCGCGCGCGTGGCCGGTGTATTCGACCGGGTCGCGCCGCGCTACGACCTGATGAACGACCTGATGTCTTTGGGGCTGCATCGGCTGTGGAAGGCGTTCGCGGTCGCGGCGGCGCGCGTGCGGCCCGGGGAGCGCGTGCTGGATGTCGCCTCGGGCAGCGGGGACCTGGCGCGCGCGCTCGCCCGGGGCGCGGGTCCGGGCGGGGAGGTCTGGGTCACGGACATCAACCTGCGCATGCTCGAGCGCGGACGCGATCGCCTGCTCGATGCGGGGCTGCGTCTGCCGGCGGTGCAGTGCGACGCCGAGCGCCTGCCGTTCGCCGACGGCTACTTCGATTGCGTGACGGTGGCGTTCGGCCTGCGCAACATGACGCACAAGGAGGCGGCGCTCGCGGAGATGACACGCGTACTGCGTCCGGGAGGACGCCTGCTGGTGCTCGAGTTCTCGCGCGTCCGGCCGGCGCTCGCCCGCGCCTACGACTGGTACTCCTTCCGCATTCTGCCGTGGCTGGGCG
Organism: Betaproteobacteria bacterium; assembly: GCA_029883975.1. Lineage (GTDB taxonomy): Bacteria > Pseudomonadota > Gammaproteobacteria > Burkholderiales > SG8-39 > JAABQT01. The sequence goes on along the minus strand of JAOUIL010000002.1, from coordinate 41,351 downwards.
AGCGCGTGGCCGGAGACGGACAAGCGTACCGCTACCTGGCGGAATCCATCCGCATGCATCCGCCGCAGGCCGAACTGTCCGCGATGCTGGAACGCGCGGGCCTCACCGAGGTCGAATGTTTCAACCTGAGCGCGGGCGTCGCCGCCGTACATCGCGGCATCAAACTCGGGTAGCATCAGAGGACGTTCGGACAAGCGAGGAAAGGGCGTGTCATGAGCAGGATGTGGGCGGTGATCGCGGCCGTGTTGCTCGGTGTGGCGCTGGCCATGCCCGAGGCGGAGGCCAAGCGCCTGGGCGGCGGACGCACGATCGGCGCGCAGCGCAATCTCACGGCGCCTGCACCCGCGGCCGCGCCCGTCAAGCCCGCGAAACCCGCGCAGCAGGCGGCGGCGCCGGCGGCGGGCACGAGCAAGTGGGGCCCGCTGCTCGGCGGGCTCGCGCTCGGCGGCGTGCTCGGCGCGCTGTTTGCCGGCAACCCGATTCTCGGCACGCTGCTGAGCGCGTTGCTGCTCGGCATGCTGGTCTATGGCGCGTTCGCGCTGGTGCGCGCGCTGCGCGCGCCGCGCATTGCGCGCGCGCCCGCGCTGCAATACGCGGGCCTGGGCAGCGAGACGGTCGCCGCGCCTCCGCCATCGCAGGCGGCGGGCCTCGACCTGCGCGCTTCGGCAGGCGCGTCGCGCGCGCACGTGCCCGCGGGATTCGACGCGGCGGCGTTCCTGCGCGCGGCGAAGGAGAACTTCATCCGCCTGCAGATGGCCAACGACAGCGGGCGGCTGGAAGAGCTGCGCGAGGTAACGACCACCGGCATGTACGAGGCGCTGCGCGCGGACGCCGGCGCAGGACAGCAGACCGACGTCGTGACGCTGCACGCCGACCTGCTCGAGGTGGCGACCGAAGCGGGCCGCCACTGGGCGAGCGTGCGCTTCTCGGGCCTCATGCGCGAGGCGCCGGGCGCCGCGCCCTCGAGCTTCGAGGAGGTCTGGAACCTGACCAAGCCGATCGACGGCTCGAGCGGCTGGCTGCTCGCCGGCATCCAGCAGATGCACTGAACGGCCTATACTTGCGCAAGGGCCACCCTAGGGTGGCCCTTTTTGTTTGCATGGTGACGCTCGAATCCCCGCTGGTGGCGGCGCTCAACCGGCTGCTCGACGCCGAGTCCTGGGCGCGCGAGCGCCTGGCGCCTTTCGCCGGCGAGACCGTGGAGCTGCGCGCGCCGCCGCTGCCGGCGCTGCGCTTCAGCATCGTCGAGGGCGGCCGTGTCGCGCCGGGCGGCGAGCCGCGCCTCGCCATCACGCTCAAGCCCGAGTCGCTGGCCGCGCTACTGCGCGGCGAAGCGCATTTCATGCGCACGGTGGACATCGAGGGCAACGCGCGCCTCGCCCAGGAAGTGCTGCATCTCGCGCGCCACCTGCGCTGGGATGCCGAGGAGGACCTCGCGCGCCTGGTCGGCGACGCGGCGGCGCACCGGCTGGCGGGGATGGTGCGCGACTTCGCGGCCTGGCAGCTCGACGCCGCGCGCCGCCTGGCCGAGGGGTTCATGGAGTACGCGCAGGAGGAAGCGCAGCTGCTCGCGCCGCGCGCCGGTCACGCCGAGCTGCGCGCCGGCGTGGCGCACTTGCGCGATGCGCTCGAGCGCCTGGAAAAGCGCATCGAGCGCCTCGAATGATCCGGCTGGCGCGCATCCTCTGGGTCGCGCTGCGCTTTCGCCTCTACCGGCTGCTGCCGCGCTTTGCGCGCGCGCCGGACCCGGATCGCGGCGAGCGGCTGCGGCGCGCGCTGGAGACTCTCGGCCCGATCTTCGTCAAGTTCGGCCAGGTGCTCTCGACGCGCCGCGACTTGCTGCCCCTCGATGTCGCCGACGAGCTGGCCAAGCTGCAGGACGAGGTGCCGCCGTTCGCCTCCGCCCTGGCGATCGCCGAGATCGAGCAGGGCATCGGCAAGCCGGTGGCGGAAGTGTTCGCGGATATCGAGCGCGAGCCGGTGGCGAGCGCCTCAGTCGCGCAGGTGCACCTCGCACGGCTGCAGGACGGGCGCGAAGTGGCGGTCAAGGTGCTGCGCCCGGGCGTGGAGGCCGCGATCGCCAAGGACGTGGCGCTGCTCGAGACCGCGGCCGCGCTGCTGGAGCGGCTCTGGGCGGACGGCCGGCGCCTCAGGCCGCGCGAGGTGGTGGCAGAGTTCGCGCGCCACCTCGAGGACGAGCTGGATCTGATGCGCGAGGCGGCCAATGCCAGCCAGCTGCGGCGCAACTTCGAGGGCTCGCCGCTGCTCGCCGTGCCGCAGGTGCACTGGGACTGGTGCTCGCAGCGCGTGATGGTGATGGAGCGCATGCACGGCACGCCGGTGTCGCAGGTGGCCGCGCTGCGCGAGCGCGGCGTGGACATCCCGCGCCTGGCGCGCGCCGGCGTGGAGATCTTCTTCACGCAGGTCTTCCGCCACGGCTTCTTCCACGCCGACATGCACCCGGGCAACATCTTCGTGTCCACCGATGCCGAGACGCGCGGGCGCTACGTCGCGCTCGATTTCGGCATCATGGGCACGCTCACCGAGGAGGACCAGAACTACCTGGCGCAGAACTTCCTCGCCTTCTTCAACCGCGACTACCGCCGCGTGGCGCAGGCGCACCTGGACGCCGGCTGGGTGCCGGCAGGCACGCGCGTCGACGAGTTCGAGTCCGCGATCCGCGCCGTGTGCGAGCCGATCTTCGCGCGTCCGCTGAAGGAGATCTCGTTCGGCAGGTTCCTGCTGCGCCTGTTCCAGACGTCGCGCCGCTTCGGCGTGCAGATCCAGCCGCAGCTGGTGATGCTGCAGAAGACGCTGCTCAACATCGAGGGTCTCGGCCGCCAGCTCGATCCCGACCTCGACCTGTGGCAGACCGCGAAGCCGTTCCTCGAGCGCTGGATGAGCGAACGGGTCGGCTGGCGCGGGCTGCTGCGGCACGTGCGCGAGGAAGCACCCGCATGGGCGGCGACGCTGCCGCAGCTGCCGCGGCTTGCGCACCGCCTGCTCGCCGAGGACCGCCTCGGCGAGGTGCGCGCGGCGCTTGACCGGCTCGCCGAGCAGGGCGCGCGCCGCAACCGGCTGCTCGCGGCGCTGCTGGTGGTGCTGTTTGCGGCGATGCTGGTGCAGTTGTTGCTTCGATTCTGAGACCTGAGACAATCCGGCCCATCGCGCCATGCTGGTTTCCTTCGTTCTGCTCTACCTTGCCGTCACGATCGGCATCGGCCTGTGGGCCGCGACGCGCGTGCACAACGCCAAGGACTATGTCGTTGCCGGACGCAGCCTGCCGCTCGGCATGACCACCGCCACCGTGTTCGCCACCTGGTTCGGCGCGGAAACCGTGCTCTCGGTCTCGGCGACTTTCGCCAAGGACGGCCTGGGCGGGATCGTGGCGGACCCCTTCGGCGCGAGCTTCTGCCTGCTGTTCGTCGCGCTGTTCTTCGCGCGCGCCTTCTACCGCATGGACCTGCTGACGATCGGCGATTTCTACCGCAAGCGCTACAGCAGGCCCGTGGAGCTCATCACCAGCCTGGCGATCACCGCGTCCTATCTCGGCTGGACCTCGGCGCAGCTCACGGCGCTCGGGCTGGTGTTCTCCGTGCTTTCCGGGGGAGCGATCAGCCTCAACACCGGCATCATCATCGGCGGCGTGATCGTGCTCGGCTACACGATCTGGGGCGGCATGTGGTCGGTCGCCATGACCGACCTGTTCCAGTCGATCGTCATCCTGGTCGGCCTGTGCGCCATCGCCTGGCTGGTGAGCGACATGGCGGGTGGCACTGGCAAGGTCATCGCGGCGGCGGTCGACGCCGGCCGCTTCGAGTTCTGGCCGAAGGGCGGCGTGAAGGAATGGCTGTGGTTCGTGGCGGCGTGGATGACGCTCGCCGTGGGCTCGATCCCGCAGCAGGACGTGTTCCAGCGCGTCACCTCGGCGAAGAACGAGCAGACCGCGGTGCGCGCCACCCTGCTGGGCGGCGCGATCTATTTCTGCTTTGCCTTCGTGCCGATCTTCATCGCCTACTCGGCGCTGGTCATCGACCCGTCCATGTCCCAGCTGTTCGCCGCGGAGGACGGGCGCGAGATCCAGCGCATCCTGCCGGATCTGATCCTCGAGCGCACGCCGCTGTGGGCGCAGGTGCTGTTCTTCGGCGCGCTGCTTTCGGCGATCCTGTCCACGGCTTCCGGCGCCCTCATCGCGCCGACCGCGCTCGCCACCGAGAACATCGTGCGGCCGTTGCTTCCGCGCATGGGCGACCGCCAGTTCCTGCTCCTGCTGCGCCTGGTGCTGGTGACCTTCTCGCTCGCCGCCCTGCTGTTCGCCCTGAACTCGACCAGCACCATGTACGAGATGGTGCAGAACGCCTACAAGGTGACGCTGGTGTCGTGCCTGGTGCCGCTCGCGGCGGGCGTATTCTGGAAGCGCGCCAACGTGGCCGGCGCGACGTTGTCCGTGGTGCTGGGGCTGGGGGCGTGGGGCGTAGCGGAGGTCGTTGCGCCGGAGGCCACGCTGCCGCCGCAACTGGTCGGCCTCGCCGCCTCGCTGTTCGGCATGGTGATGGGCGTGTACGCAGGGCGCGTGCCGGCCACGCACGCGCACCACGGCTAGCGCGTGCGCGGCTCGCCGCTCGCGCGCCTCGCCCTCGCCCTGTACGTCCTGCTGGTCGTCTACGCCTCGCTCTACCCGCTCGCGGGCTGGCGCAACCACGGGCTGTCGCCGTTCGAGTTCCTGCTCGCGCCCTGGCCGCGCTACGTCGCCGCGTTCGACGTCGCCGCCGACGTTCTCGGCTACGCCGCGTTCGGCGTGCTCGCGGCGCTCGCCGCCCACCCGCGGCTGCGCCCCGCCGCGGTGATCGCGGCGGCGACGCTCGCCGGGCTTGCCCTGTCGACGTGCCTGGAGGCCGCGCAGACGTACCTGCCGAGCCGCGTGCCGTCGCTGGTCGACGTGCTCGCCAACGGCTTCGGCGCCCTGTGCGGGGCGCTCATCGGCCTCGCGGCGGCGCCGTGGACCGGGGCACTGCACGGCTGGCGCGCGCGCTACTTCCTGCCCGGAGTGCAGGCGGACCTCGCGCTGGCGCTGCTCGCCCTGTGGGTCTTCATGCAGCTCAATCCCGCGACGCTGCTGTTCGGCAGCGGCGACCTGCGCGTGCTCCTGCCCAGCGCCCCGGGCCCGGCGCGTGCCCCCGAGTTCTTCGTCGCCATCGAGACGCTGACCACCGCCGGCAACCTCGCCGCGGTGGGCCTGCTCGCGTCCTGCGTCGCGCTGCCGCGCGCGCCGGTGCGCGCGATGGCGATGCTGCTGCTCGCGACCGCGCTGGCGGTGAAGACACTCGCCTTCGCCATCATCCTGCGCGCCGAGCAGGTGCTCGCCTGGCTGACGCCGGGCGCGCTGCAGGGGCTGGTCGCCGGCATCGCGATCCTGCTGATCGCGCTGTCGCTGCCGCGCGTGGCGCGCCTGGCGCTGGCCGCCATGCTGCTGATGGCGGCGACCGTGCTGGTCAACCTTTCGCCGCCGAATCCCTACCTGGCGGCGACGCTCGCCGTCTGGCGCCAGGGGCATTTCCTGCACTTCAACGGGCTCACGCGCCTGGTGTCCTCGCTCTGGCCGTTCGCCGCCATGGGCCTGCTGATCATGCTCGCGGCGCGGCGGCGCGACGAGGCGCTGCTGTAAAATTCGCGCCCCATGTCCTACTACCAGCGCCACGTGTTCTTCTGCTGCAACGCGCGCGACCCGTCCGACCCGCGCGGCTGCTGCGCCGCCAAGGGCGCGGCCGAGATGCGCGACTACGCCAAGCAGCGCGTCAAGGACCTCGGACTCGCCGGCGCCGGCAAGGTGCGTATCAATCAGGCGGGCTGCCTCGACCGCTGCGAGCAGGGGCCCTGCGTCGTGGTCTATCCCGACGCAGTCTGGTACACCTTCGTCGACCGCGGCGACATCGACGAGATCATCGAGGAGCACCTGCGGCACGGGCGCGTCGTGGAACGCCTGAGGATCTGATGCGCGCCGCCACCCGGCAGGAGACGGTCGCCGGCCCCGCCGGGCGCATCGAGTGCGCCGTGGACGAGCCCGAGGCAGAAGCGCGCGGCGTGGCGCTGATCGCGCACCCGCATCCGCTGTATGGCGGCACGCTCGACAACAAGGTCGTGCAGACGCTCGCGCGCGCGCTGGTGGAGCTCGGCTACGTGGCGTGGCGCCCGAACTTTCGCGGCGTCGGCGCGAGCGAAGGCACGCACGACGCGGGGCGGGGCGAAGTGGACGACCTCGCCGCGGTGCTCGCGCACGCCGGCGCCGCGAAGCCCGTGCTGGCGGGGTTCTCCTTCGGCGCGGCCGTTCAGGCGAAGCTCGCGCAGCGCGTGCCTGCGGAGCGGCTGGCGCTGGTCGGCATCGCGGTAACCAATCAGCAGGTGCCGGCCGTGCCACCGGGCACGCTCGTCATCCACGGCGAAGCCGACGAGACGGTCCCGCTCGCCGCGGTGCTGGACTGGGCGCGCCCGCAGGAGCTGCCGGTGCTGGTGGTTCCGGGGGCGGACCATTTCTTCCATCGCAAGCTGCCCGCCCTGAAGCTCGCGGTGACGGCGAACTGGAAGTGAGCGCGCCATGCTGTGGGTGAAATCTCTGCACATCATCTTCATGGTGACCTGGTTCGCCGGGCTGTTCTACCTGCCGCGGCTGTTCGTGTACCACGCCATGGCCGAGGACGAGGTCTCGCGCAGGCGCTTCCAGGTGATGGAGCGCAAGCTCTTCTGGGGGATCATGACGCCGGGCGGCGTGCTGACCGTCGCCTTCGGCCTGTGGCTGTGGCTCGGCTGGGGTTTCTCCGGCTGGTGGCTGTACGTCAAGGTGGCGCTGGTCGCCGCGCTGGTCGCCTATCACGCCTGGTGCGGCAAGCTGATGCTCGATTTCCGCGCCGGGCGCAACCGCCGCACGCACACCTGGTTCCGCTGGTTCAACGAGCTGCCGACGCTCGTGCTGGTCGCGGCCGTCTTCCTTGTCGTCTTCAAGCCGAGCTGAGGCGTTCTTCGCGCCGTGTCCGCGCGGCCTGGAGGGGCTGCTCGCGGACGAGCTGCGCGCGCTCGGCGCGGCGGACACGCGCGCCACCGCGGGCGGGGTGGCGTTCGCCGGCGGCTGGGACGCCTGCTACCGCGCCAACCTCTGGTCGCGCCTCGCCTCGCGCGTGCTGTGGCGCGTCGCGGAGTTCGACTACGCCGGCGAGGACGACGTGTACGCGGCGGCGCGGGGCGTGAACTGGTTCGACCTGTTCGACGTGAACCGCACCCTGCGCGTATACGTGACCGCGCAGAAGAGCCCCCTGCAGAGCCTCGAGTTCGTCACGCTGCGCGTGAAGGACGCGGTGTGCGACCGCTTTCGCGACGACGTGGGGCGGCGCCCGGACGTGGACCGCGCGGATCCCGATGTGCGCGTGCACGTCTTCCTGGAGGAAAAGCGCGGCATGCTGTACCTCGACACCTCGGGCGAGCCGCTGTTCAAGCGCGGCTGGCGCATGCAGACGGTCGAGGCGCCGCTGCGCGAGAACCTCGCGGCGGGTATCGTCATGCTGACCGGCTGGAAGTTCGGGCAGCCGCTGCTCGACCCGATGTGCGGCGGCGCGACGCTGCTCATCGAGGCGGCGGCCATGGCGCGCGGCAGGGCGCCGGGGCTGAAGCGCGCGTTCGGCTTCGAGAAACTCGACGTCTTCGACGGCGTGCTGTGGAAGGAGTTGCGGCAGCAGGCGGCGCAGCCGGCGGCGCACGCGCCGAAGCTGGCGCTGTTCGGCAGCGACGCGGACGCCGGGGTGCTGACCGCAGCCCGGCGCAACCTGGCGGCGGCGGGCGTGGAGCGCTGGGTGACGCTCGAGGCGGTAGACCTGCTCAGGCGCATGGCGCCCGCGGATTCCGGCGTGATGATCGCCAACCCGCCGTACGGCGAGCGGATCGGCGAAGCCGAGGAGTTGGCGCGCTTCTATCCGAAGCTCGGCGACGCGCTGAAGAAGAACTTCGCCGGCTGGAACTGCTTCTTCTTCACCGCCGACCGCCGGATGGAGAGGCTGATCCGCCTGCAGCCGTCACGGCGCACGGTGCTCTACAACGGGCCGCTCGAGTGCCGGCTGTACGAGTTCCGCATGGTGGCGGGGAGCCACCGCAGCTAGCGCGTGCGCGGCCCGCGCACCGCCGGATTGAGCTTCTCGATGTCCGCGCGCACCTGCGCCTGGCTGCGCTCATAGACGATCTCGCGCCCCAGGGCACTGCCCGCATAGGCGAGGCCGTTGCGCGTGGGCGTGAGCGAGCAGCGCATGCTGTGCACGCCTTCGCCCAGCACGACGGTGCTGACCTCGGGCCGCTTGCTGAACACGACCACGTCCAGCGTCTGGCCGGTGGCCGTGACGCGGACCCTGATTTTCTCGTCGTGCAAATCGGCCTCCCTCCTGGCAAAGCTAGCGGCGCGCGCGCCGCGACCGCAGGCGGCGCGGGATGACTGCCAGATAGTAGGCGAGTTCCGCGGGCAGGAGGAGAAACCGCCAGAGCGCGAATGCCGCGCGCCGCATGACGCCCGCCTTCGAAGCCGGCCGCAGCAGATGCCGCAGCGTCGCCCGGTACTCGCCATAGATCCCACCCGCGACGTACAGGCGAGCGCGCGAGCCGAGCGCCGGCGCAGGCAGCGCGTACAACGCCTCGCGAGCGTGTTCCCATTGCGCACCCATATGCCGCACGTAGGTCTTCACCGTGCCGAAGTCGCCGCAGTGCTCCTCGCCCGCAAGGAACTCGCCGCCCATGTCGCGCCCGAGATCGCGGTACGCTGCCTCGGTCATGAGCAGGTACTCGTCACCCGGCACGGAGTTCTTGAGCAGCCGGTGGGCGAGGATCACGTCGGCGCCCGAGACCAGGGCGCGGCCGCCGATCGCGTGGAACACGGCGCGCCCGCTGTGCACGATGAGCTTCAGCTTGAGCGTGCCGGAGTCGCGGCAGACGGCGCAGGAGCAGGGCGTCGCCTCCGCCGCGAGGCTCATGCCCTCCAGGAAGGCGGCGAAGAAGCGCGGCAGCTTGGCGCGCACCTCGGCGAGCGCCTGGCGCCAGGCCGCCTCGTCGCCCTCGCGCGCGGCGTACAGGAACACCGCGTCGCCCTCGATCTCCTGCAGCCGCAGCGGGATGTCGACCTCGCGCAGCAGCGTCTCGATGAGAAACGTGATGCATTGCTGGCCATGCACGGCGGCCGTCTGGTTCTCCAGCATGAAGCGTGTGTAGCCGCTGATGTCGGCAAGGATGATGATCAGCGACTGCTCGCGGGGCAGGGTCATCGGGCGCTCTCGGACGGCGGCAGGCCGGCGCGGAACCTGAGGTAATCCAGCGCACTCGCCTCCGGTTCTTCGATCATCGGCAGGTGCCCGACGTTCCGCATCACGATGACTTCCGACCTGATGAGCAGCATCTGCAGGATGCCGGCGCTGCCGGGATGCAGCACGCGGTCCTCCGCGCCCCAGACGATGAGCGAGGGCACCGCCAGGCCGCGGATGCGCTCCTCCACCGAGTCTGCGGCCAGCTGCCGGGCGATGCGCTCTTCCAGCGCGAAATTGCGGATGCGCTCCTGCGCCAGCACGTCGAGGATCGGCCGCGGGATCATGAGCGGCCGGGCGGTGACCATGGACACCAGCGCGGCGAACTCGTCCTCGTTCTCGATGGTCAGCGGGTTGTCCCCGGTCTGCGCGGCCCGCCGGCGCAATTCGCTCGGCGGCGCACTCCACACGCCCGCGGCGTTCAGCAGCCACAGGCTCTCCACCTCCTTCGGGTACCGGGCGGCGTAGGTGAGGGCGATATGCCCGCCCATCGAGTTGCCGCCCAGGTGCAGCCGCGAAAGGCCGAGCTGGCGCGCGAAGACGTGCAGGCGCTCGGCCTGCGCGCGCGGCGCGTAGTCGGCCTTCGCCGGGTGGGAGGACTCGCCGAAGCCGATGTGGTCGGGCGCGATCACGCGGTAGTGCGGCGTCAGGTACTTGGCGACGCGCACGAAATTGTCCTTGTTGGCGCCGAAGCCGTGCAGCAGCAGGAGCGGCGCGCCGCGCCCGCCCTCGAGATAGACGTAGCGCAAGCCGTCGGGCAGCACCAGTTCCCTGCGCTCGAGGCCGGCGGCGTGCCGCTCGTAGGCGATCGCCGCGCGCAGCGCGCGCTGGGGCGCGCTGTAGAACAGGTAGACGCCGATGGCCACCGCCGCCGCGCCCGCGAGGCCCAGGGCGGCCAGCAGCCAGCGCAAGGAACGCATCAGCCGAAGTGGCCGAAGCCGCGCGCCATCAGCGCGGCGCACAGCAGGATCAGCGCGACGCCCGCGAGCTCGAGGTGCATGAAGGCCTTCAACCGCCGGCGTCGTGCCTCGCTCAGGTTCGGCGCCTGCCCCTGGCGCAGCAGCCTGCTCCAGGAGAGGAACTCCATGGTCGGCGGGATCGACAGCAGGCCGACGGCGAGGAACAGCACCAGCTTGGCGAGGAACGGCCAGCTGTGGAAGTAGTAGCTCGCGCCCTTCTCGAAGTAGAAGACGCGCAGCAGGCCGACGAGCAGCACGACGCCGGAGGACAGCCCGAACACCATGTCCACGCGCTGCAGCCGGCGCGCGCCCACCATGCCCAGCTCGCCGCGGATCAGCACGAACTCGATCGCCAGGCAGGCGACCAGCGCGAAGGCCGCGAGGTGGTGCAGGAAGGCGAACAATGCGCTCACGGCCGGGGCTACTTCCTGCGCCCGCCGACCACCAGCAGCAGCGCGCCCAGCCCGATGGCGCCGGCGCCGGCCCACACCGGGACGTTGACGGTCTCCTTTTCCTTCACGGAGAACTGGATCGGGCCGAGCTTCACGTCGTGCCGCTCGCGGGTGTAGCTGAAGCCGCCGTAGACGAGCGCCAGCGTGCCGGCGACGATCAGTGCGATGCCGAGGATCTTCATGGGCGCCATTATTCCATCCGCGGCGGCGCGCGGCGCGGCACGTAGCGCGGCCAGCGGCGCAGCCAGGCGCGCTCGAGCGCGAACATCGCGACGGCAGCAGCGATTCCCGCGCCCAGCGCGGCGAGCAGCAGGGCCTGGCGCTGTTGGGTGTAGGAGAGCGCGGCGAGCAGGAGCGCGCACCCCGCGCCGATCAGCACGATCGCCTGCTCGGCGCGGTGCACGTTGACGCTCAGCCTGCCCGAGCAGTGGGGACACTCGACGTCCATGCGCGCGACGATGGAGTAGCCGAGCTTCCTGCGGCCCAGGTCCTTGCCGCACAGCGGGCAGCGGTTATCCATGCCCGCGGCGCAACACCCGGTCCGGCAGGCGCTAGACGATGTCCAGGTGCTCGATGCCCCTGGAGAGGTCCTTGTCCTTCGCTTCCTTGCCGTGCAGCTTGATGGCGAGGCGCACTTCGTTGGTCGAGTCGGCGAAGCGCAGCGCGTCCTCATAGGCGATGCGGCCCTGCTCGTAGAGATCGAACAGCGCCTGGTCGAAGGTCTGCATGCCGAGCTCCTTCGATTTCTTCATGATCTCCTTGATCTCGTGCACCTCGCCCTTGAAGATGAGGTCCGAGATCAGCGGCGAATTGAGCAGCACCTCCACCGCCGCCGCGCGGCCCCGGCCTTCCTTCACCGGGATGAGGCGCTGGGAAATGACGGCCTTGAGGTTCAGTGACAGGTCCATGAGCAGCTGCGGGCGCCGCTCCTCGGGGAAAAAGTTGATGATCCGGTCCATCGCCTGGTTGGAGTTGTTGGCGTGCAGCGTACACAGCGCCAGGTGGCCGGTCTCGGCGAAGGCGATGGCGTGCTCCATGACCTCGCGATCGCGCACCTCGCCGATCAGGATCACGTCGGGCGCCTGGCGCAGGGTGTTCTTCAGCGCCGAAGCCCAGGAGTCGGTGTCCACGCCCACCTCGCGCTGCGTGACGATGCAGTTCCTGTGCGGGTGCACGTACTCGACCGGGTCCTCGATGGTGATGATGTGGCCGTGCGAGTTCTCGTTGCGGTAGCCGATCATCGCCGCGAGCGAGGTCGACTTGCCCGAGCCCGTGCCGCCGACGAAGATCACCAGGCCCCGCTTGGTCATCGCCACTTCCTTCAGCACCGGCGGCAGCTTCAGGTCCTCGAAGTTCGGGATGGTGGTGGTGATGACGCGCAGCACCATGCCGACGTAGCCCTGCTGCACGAAGCAGTTGACGCGGAAGCGGCCGATGCCCGCCGGGCTGATGGCGAAGTTGCACTCCTTGGTCGACTCGAACTCGGCCGCCTGCTTATCGTTCATGATCGAGCGTGCGAGCTGCGAGGTGTGCTGCGGCGACAGGCCCTGCTGCGACACCGGGGTCATCTTGCCGTCGATCTTCATCGCCGGCGGGTAGCCGGTGGTGATGAACAGGTCCGAGCCGCGCTTGGCGATCAGCGCGCGCAGCAGGTCATACATGAATTTGGTGGCTTGTTCGCGTTCCATGTCTCGTTACTCCGCGAAATTGTGGCTGCGGTTCACGTTGCGCTCCGCGCAACGTGACCGTGCGCCGAAATTGTGCCGGATTTCATCCGGCAAAATTTTCCTTGTTCATCGCTTTGCCGCGCGCTTCGCTCATCGACACGACGTTGCGCCGCACCAGGTCCTGCAGGTTCTGGTCGAGCGTCTGCATGCCGAGCCCCGCGCCGGTCTGGATCGCCGAGTACATCTGTGCGATCTTGTTCTCGCGGATCAGGTTGCGGATGGCGGGCGTGCCGATCATGATCTCGTGCGCCGCCACGCGCCCGGCGCCGTCCTTGGTCTTCAACAGCGTCTGCGAGATGACCGCGCGCAGCGATTCCGACAGCATGGCGCGCACCATCTCCTTCTCCGCCGCGGGGAACACGTCGACGATGCGGTCCACGGTCTTGGCCGCCGAGGAGGTGTGCAGCGTGCCGAACACCAGGTGGCCGGTCTCCGCGCCGGTGAGCGCCAGGCGGATGGTCTCCAGGTCGCGCATCTCGCCCACCAGGATCGAGTCCGGATCCTCGCGCAAGGCGCTGCGCAGCGCGTTGGAGAACGACAGCGTGTGCGGCCCGACCTCGCGCTGGTTGATCAGGCACTTCTTCGACTCGTGCACGAACTCGATCGGGTCCTCGATGGTGAGGATGTGGCCTTCCTCGTTGTCGTTGATGTGGTTGACCATCGCCGCGAGCGTGGTCGACTTGCCCGAGCCGGTGGGGCCGGTCACCAGCACGATGCCGCGCGGGTACTCGGAGATCTCGGTGAAGATCTTCGGGCACTTGAGCTCCTCCAGCGACAGCACCTTGGTCGGGATCGTGCGCAGCACCGCGGCCGCGCCGCGCTGCTGCACGAAGGCATTGACGCGGAAGCGCGCCAGGTTGGGCACGGCGAAGGAGAAGTCGCACTCCAGGTTCTCCTCGTAGAACTTGCGCTGCCCGTCGTTCATGATGTCGTACACCATGGCGTGCACGTCCTTGTGCTCCAGGGGCGGCACGTTGATGCGCTTGACGTCGCCGTGCACGCGCACCATCGGCGGCAGCCCCGCCGACAGGTGCAGGTCCGACGCCTTGTTCTTGACGACAAACGCAAGCAATTCAGTGAGATCCATTACAATCCCCCGCAGGCTAAGGCGGCAAAGTATGGGGTCAATTCCAGAGAACATGCAAGCCGTGAAGTCACGAATTGACGCGGCTTCACGCGCCTGCGGGCGCGACCCGCGCACGGTGCGGCTGCTCGCGGTCTCCAAGACCCATGCGCCGGAGCGCGTACGCGAAGCCTGCGCCGCCGGTCAGCGGGCGTTCGGCGAGAACTACGTCCAGGAGGCGCTCGACAAGATGGCGGCGCTCGCCGACCTGCCGCTCGAATGGCACCTGGTGGGTCCGCTCCAGAGCAACAAGACGCGGGCCGCGGCCGAGCGCTTCGACTGGGTGCACACCATCGACCGCGAGAAGGTCGCCCGCCGGCTCTCCGAGCAGCGCCCCGCGGACCTGGCGCCGCTGCAGGTGCTGGTGCAGGTCAACGTCTCGGGCGAGGCCTCGAAGAGCGGGGTCGCGCCCGCCGGGGTTGCCGCGCTGGCGCGCGCGGTGTCGAGCATGCCGCGGTTGCGGCTGCGCGGGCTCATGGCGATCCCGGAGCCGGGCGCGCCCGCCGAGCGCTACCACGAGCTCGGCGCGTTGTACGAGCGCTTGCGCGCCGAGCTCGATTTCGACACGCTCTCCCTCGGCATGAGCGACGACATGGAGACGGCCATCGCCGCCGGCTCGACGATGGTGCGCATCGGCACCGCGATCTTCGGCGAGCGCGCGAAGGTGAGGGACGCCGCGTGAGGCTCGCGTTCATCGGCGGCGGCAACATGGCAAGTGCGCTCCTCGGCGGATTGATCGCGCGCGGCGTGAAGCGCGGCGCGCTCACCGTGGTCGAGCCCATGCCGGCGGCGCGGCGCCGGCTTGCAGCGCGTTTCAAGGTACGCGCGGTCCCCGCGCCCGAGGCGCGCGTGCTCGGCGCGAATACGCTGGTGCTGGCGGTGAAGCCCCAGGACATGCGCGCGGCGGTCGCGCCGCTCGCCGGCAAGCTGGCTGGCAAGCTGGTGATCAGCGTCGCCGCCGGCATCCGCCTGCGGGATCTGCAGCGCTGGCTGGGCGGGCACGCGAAGCTCATCCGCTGCATGCCCAACACGCCGGCGCTGATCGGCGCGGGGATCGCCGGGCTGTACGCGCCGCCCGGCGTGACCGCCGGCGAGCGGCGCCGCGCCGAGCGCATCCTCGGCGCGGTCGGCAAGGTGGTGTGGGTGAAGGACGAGGCGCTGCTCGACCCGGTGACCGCGGTGTCGGCGAGCGGCCCGGCCTACGTCTTCTGGTTCATCGAGCAGCTCGCCGGCGCCGGCACGGAGCTCGGCCTGCCGGCCGACGTCGCCGCCCGGCTGGCGCTCGAGACGGTGCTCGGCGCGGCGCGCCTCGCGGCGCAGAGCAAGGAGCCGCCCGCGGTGCTGCGCGAGCGCGTCACTTCGCGCGGCGGCACCACGGCTGCGGCGCTGGCGGTATTCGACGCCGAGGGCCTGGCCGAGCGCTTCCGGCGCGCCGTGCAGGCGGCGAGCCTCCGGGGTACGGAGATGGGCGAAATCCTGGGGCGCGACTGATGCTCGTGCAGATCGGGCAGCTGCTGATCGACGTTGTCGCGACGTTCCTCGTCTTTCTGCTGCTCGCGCGCTTTCACTTCCAGTGGCTGCGCGTGTCGTTCCGCAATCCGGTGGGCGAGTTCGTCATCGCCGCCACCGACTGGATCGTGCGCCCGGCGCGCCGGGTCGTCCCGCCGCTCGCCGGGCTGGACCTGGCGACGCTGCTCGCCGCGCTGCTCGTGCAGGCGCTGGCCCTGTATCTGCTCGGCGCCATCGCCGGCGGGGGGCTGGGCGCCGAGCCCGGACGCGTCGTCGCCGTGCTGGTGGTGGGCGCCGCCTTCGACCTGCTGCGCTTCAGCCTGTACATCCTCGTGTTCGCGGTGGTGATGGTCGTGGTGTTCTCCTGGGTCAATCCGCATGCCCCCATGGCGCCGCTGTTCGACGCCATCACGCGACCGTTCCTGCGCCCGCTGCGGCGCATGCTCCCGCTGCTCGGCCGGTTCGACCTGTCGCCGCTTGTGCTGCTCGTGCTGCTGCAGATCGCGCTGATCCTGCTCGCGCACCTGCGCGCCGCCGCGGGCGGCCTCATCGCTTGATCCTCGATCTGTACGTGCAGCCGGGCGCCTCGCGCGCCGGCTTCGACGGCACGCACGGCGACCGGATCAAGGTAAAGCTGCGGGCGCGGGCGGTGGACGGCGCCGCGAACGAGGCGCTGGTGGAATTCCTCGCCGGCCACTACGGCGTGCCCAAGCGCAGCGTGCGCATCGCTTCGGGCCTGAGGTCGCGCCTGAAGCGCGTCGTCATCGACGCCTAGCGCCGGAAGCGGATCTCGTCGGGGTAGGGGTAGACGTCTTCCTGCACGCCGGCGCGGATGCGCGCCTGCTTGCCCGCCCAGTACTCCGGCTGCATGAGGTCGGCGTGGCGCTCGAGGAACACCTCGCGTGCCTGCGGGTCGCTCACCAGGAATTTCGCGAACTGCTCGGGGAACACGTCGTGCGGGCCCACCGAGTAGTAGGGCTCGGCCGACATCTCGTCCTCGATCGAACGCGGCGGCGGGATGCGCCGGAAGTTGCAGTCGATCATGTAGGCGATCTCGTCGTAGTCGTAGAACACGACGCGGTTGTGGCGCGTGACGCCGAAGTTCTTGAGCAGCATGTCGCCGGGGAAGATGCCCGCGCCGGCCAGCTCCTTGATCGCGTAGCCGTATTCGTGCAGCGCCTGGCGCACGCGCGCCGCGTCGTTGTCGGCGGTGGCCTCGGCCAGGAACAGGTTGAGCGGCTGCATGCGCCGCTCGATGTACACGTGCTTGATGACGATCTTGTCGTCCTCGAACTCGATGTTGGAGGCGGCTTCCGCCTTGAGCTCCTCGAGCAGCTCCGGCGCGAAGCGCTCCAGCGGCAGCGCCACCAGCGAGTACTCGAGCGTGTCCGCCAGCCGCCCGACGCGGTCGTGGTACTTCACCAGCTGGTACTTGTCCTTGACTGTCTGCCGGTCCATCTCCTTGGGCGGCGCGAAGCGGTCGCGGATTACCTTGAAGACATAGGGGAAGGAGGGCAGCGTGAACACCAGCATCACCATGCCCTTGATGCCCGGCGCGACGACGAAATTGTCCGAGGAATGCTTCAGATGGTAGAAGAGGTCGCGGTAGAACATGGTCTTGCCCTGCTTGGCGAGGCCGACGCACATGTACATTTCGGCGCGCGGCTTCTTGGGCATCAATTGGCGCAGGAACGAGACGTAGGCCGCCGGCACCTCCATGTCGACGAAGAAGTAGGCGCGCGCGAACGAGAACAGGATGATCAGCAGGTCCGCATCCAGCAGCAGCGCGTCGAGGTAAAGCTCGCCGCGCTCGTTCTGCAGGATCGGCACCGCGAAGGGCACCTCCTCGCTGCCGTTGATGATCTTGCCCACCGCGTAGGCCGCCTTGTTGCGGAAGAACAGCGAGCCCAGCACCTGGATCTGCAGGCTCGGGCGGGCGCGCGCCGGGCGCGGAAAGCGCTTGCGCAGCGCGCGCAGCACGCTCCTGAAGTCGCGGTGCAGGTTCTCCCAGGGATTGGCGAGGCCGAAGCCGTTGACGATGGCCTGCAGCGTGCGGCGCAGGGTCTTCCTCAGCGGGTAATAGCTGCGGTAGGCCGGCTCGTCGCCCTCCAGGTGCTCGGTCGCCACCGCCGGCCGCCAGAAGATGAATTCGTTGCGGTAGTAGCGCCGGTGCAGCACGGCGCAGGCCACCGAGTTGTAGAAGGTCTCGGCGCACTCGGGCTGCCGGTGTTCGTGCAGCAGCGGGATGTAGGCGAGCTTGATCGAGCGCCACAGCGACTCGTCGCGCTCGGCCTCGGGAAAGCGGGCGCGCACCTCGTCCACGGCCTCGAGCACCCGCTGGTCGTACATCTGGATGCGCTCGCGCGCGAGCGCGCGCAGCGCGGGCCAGTCGGCGCGCTCGAACAGCAGTTTGGCGCGCGCCGAGGCCTCGCGGAACAGGCGGTAGTGCCTGTCGAAGCCGGCGAGGATCGCGCGCGCGACCTCGATGGCGCGCTCGCCGCGCGCCTCGTGGATCGGGACGACCTTCGCCGGCGCCGTCACATCAGGCGACCTTCTTCGCCTTCCTCTTCTCGTCGAAGAACTGCTCGTCTTCGGTCGAGCCGTGCAGCGCGGTGGTCGAGGCCTTGCCGGCGGTGACCACCTGGGTGACCTGGTCGAAGTAGCCGGTGCCCACCTCGCGCTGGTGCTTGACCGCGGTGAAGCCCCTCTCCGCGGCGGCGAACTCCTTCTGCTGCAGCTCGACGAACGCGCTCATGTTGTTGCGCGCGTAGCCGTAGGCCAGCTCGAACATCGAGTAGTTGAGCGCGTGGAAGCCGGCGAGCGTGATGAACTGGAACTTGTAGCCCATGGCGCCCAGCTCGCGCTGGAACTTGGCGATCGTCGCATCGTCGAGGTTGCGCTTCCAGTTGAAGGACGGCGAGCAGTTGTAGGCCAGCATCTTGCCCGGGTACTTCTTCTGGATGCCCTCGGCGAACTTCCTGGCGAAGGCGAGGTCCGGCGTGCCGGTCTCGCACCACACCATGTCGGCGTATTCGGCATAGGCAAGGCCGCGCGACAGCGCCTGGTCGAAGCCCTTGCGCGTCTTGTAGAAGCCTTCCGAGGTGCGCTCGCCCGTGATGAACGGCTTGTCGTTCTCGTCCACGTCCGAGGTGACGATGTCGGCGGCTTCCGCGTCGGTGCGCGCAAGCAGGACCGTGGGCACGCCCATCACGTCGGCGGCCAGCCGCGCCGCGATCAGTTTCTGCACCGCCTCCTGCGTGGGCACCAGCACCTTGCCGCCCATGTGGCCGCACTTCTTCACCGAGGCGAGCTGGTCCTCGAAGTGCACGCCCGCGGCGCCCGCGTCGATCATCGCCTTCATCAGCTCGAAGGCGTTCAGTACGCCGCCGAAGCCCGATTCCGCGTCGGCGACGATCGGTGCGAACCAGTCCACGTCGCCGCCCTTCTTCCCGTCCGCGGCTTCCATGGTCTGGATCTGGTCGGCGCGCATCAGCGCATTGTTGATGCGCTTCACCACCGTCGGAACGGACGACACCGCGTACAGCGACTGGTCCGGATACATCGAGAGCGAGTCGTTCGCATCCGCGGCCACCTGCCAGCCCGAGAGGTAGATTGCCGGCACGCCGGCCTTCACCTGCTGCATCGCCTGGTTGCCGGTGAGGGCGCCGAGCGAGTTCACGAACGGGCGCTCCTTGCACATCTTCCAGAGCTTCTCCGCGCCGAGGCGCGCGAGCGTATGCTCGATCTGCAGGCTGCCGCGCAGCCGGACCACGTCCTCCGCGCTGTAGCCCCGTTTCAGCCCGGCCCAGCGCGGGTTCTCGGCCCAGTCCTTCTTCAGTGCGGCAAAAGCCTGTTCACGCGACTGCATGTGCGGTTCTCCGTGAGAGTGATTGACCTGAGCCCGACGATAGCCAAGGTCATTGCGCACAGCAATAGCGCAGAGACGGGATGCCACCGTCCCGCAAAACAAGGATTTACAACGAGTTAGACGGCCCTCGTTTCATGATGCGGACCTTGATTCCAAGGTTCTGTTGCTGCGCACAAACTCAGGTCTGGATGAGTCGGCGATGGCGATGGATGCTCATCAGCATGCCGATGCCCACATAGAGCGTCAGCAGCGCGGTGCCGCCGTAGGAGATGAAGGGCAAGGGCACGCCCACGACCGGCAGCACGCCCGCCACCATGCCCATGTTGACGAGCGCGTAGGTGAAGAAGATCAGCGTGATCGCGCCGGCGAGCAGGCGCCCGAACAGCGTCGCGGCGCCGGCGGCGATGGTGAGGCCGCGCGCGATCAGCAGCGCGTACAGCGCGAGCAGGCCCAGGTTGCCGAGCAGCCCGAACTCCTCGGAGAACACGGCAAAGATGAAGTCGGTGTGGCGCTCCGGAATGAATTCCAGGTGCGTCTGCGATCCGTTCAGCCACCCCTTGCCGGCCAGCCCGCCGGAGCCTACCGCGATGGTCGACTGGATCGTGTGATAGCCGGCGCCGAGCGGGTCCTGCGACGGATCGAGCAGCGTCAGGATGCGGCGGCGCTGGTAGTCGTGCAGCAGGCCCCACAGCGGAGGCAGGCTGGCGAGCACCAGCACGCCCAGGCCGGCGAGCACCTTCCAGCCGATGCCGGCGAAGAAGATGACGTAGAAACCCGCGGCGGCGACGAGCAGCGCCGTTCCCAGGTCGGGCTGGCGCGCGATCAGCGCCACCGGCACGGCGAGCAGCAGCCCGGCGAGCGCGAAATCGCGCAGGCGGATGGCGTCTTCGCGACGGTGGAAGTACCACGCCAGCATCATCGGCATGGCGATCTTCAGTATCTCCGAGGGCTGGAAGCGCATGAAGCCGAGATGCAGCCAGCGCCGCGCGCCGTTCACGACCTCGCCGAAGCCCGCGACGGCGAGCAGCAGCACGACGCCTGCGGCATAGGCGGGCACGGCGAGGCGCGCCAGCGTCTGCGGCGGGACCTTGGCCACCGCCCACATGGCGAGCAGCGCCGCCGCCAGGTTCGCGGTCTGGTTGGCGACGCGCGTGGCGTTCTCGTAGCTTGCGGAGTACAGCACCGCGAGCCCGAGCAGGCTGAGCACCAGCGCCAGCGTGAACAGCGTCGGATCGATGCCTTCGACGATCTGGGCACGCAGGCGCCGCAGCGGATAGCCGGCGATCTCCATCAGTCGCTCTGCGCGTCGCTTTCCGCCTCGGGCTCCGGCGCGGGGCGGCGCGGGGCGGCGGGCAGCTTGCCGAGCAGGAAATAGTCGAGCACCGTGCGCGCGATGGGCGCGGCCGCGCGCGCGCCGAAGCCGCCGTTTTCCACCAGCACGGCGAGCGCGATGCGCGGGCTCTCCAGCGGCGCGAAGGCGATATACAGCGAGTGGTCGCGCAGCCGCTCGGCGACCTTCTCCTCCTCGTACTTCTCGCCCTGCTTCATGCCGATGACCTGCGCGGTGCCGGTCTTGCCGCCGCTCGTGTACTGCGCGCCGGCAAAGGCCCACCGGCCGGTGCCCTCGGTGGTCACGCCCGCCATCGCCCGCTTGACGAACGCCACGTGCTCGGGGCGCAACCCGACCTGGCGCACGAGCTGTGGTTCGACGTACTGGCGCTCGCCGGTGCGCGGGTTGTCGATGTGCGACACCAGCCGCGGCCGATACATGGCGCCGTTGTTGGCGAGCGTGGCGAGCGCCTGCGCGAGCTGCAGCGGCGTGTAGGAGTTGTAGCCCTGGCCGATGCCGATGGAGATCGTCTCGCCGGGATACCACTTCTGCTGCTCGGGCTGCGAGAAGCGCGCGTGCTTCCACTCGGGCGAAGGCAGCACGCCCGTCACCTCTCCGTCGAGGTCGATGCCGGTGCGCGCGCCGAAGCCGAAGCGCCCCATGAAGCCGGCGATGGCCTCGATGCCCATGTCGTTGGCGAGCATGTAGTAGTACACGTCCGACGACACGACGATCGACTTGTACAGGTCCACGGTGCCGTGCCCGCCGGGCTTGGAGTCGCGGAAGCGCCGGTCGCCGAAGATGAAGTAGCCCGGGTCCTGGATGACGCTCGCCGGCGTGCGCTTGCCGAGCTCCAGCGCGGCGAGCGCCATGAACGGCTTGAAGGTGGAGCCCGGCGGGTACAGCCCGGCGAGCGCGCGGTTGTTGAGCGGGCGGTCGGGCGAGTTCATGAGCTCGTCCCAGCTCTGCGGGTCGATGCCGTCGACGAACAGGTTCGGGTCGTAGCCCGGACGGGAGACGAAGGCGAGCACGCCGCCGGTGGCCGGCTCGATCGCCACGAGCGCGCCGCGCCGCTCGCCGAAGGCGCGCTCGGCCACCTCCTGCAGCCGGATGTCCAGCGTCAGCGCGACGTTGTTGCCGGTCTGCGCGGGCGTGCGCGACAGGCTGCGCACGCCGCGGCCGGCGGCGTCGATCTCCAGCCGCTCGAAGCCGGTCACGCCGTGCAGCTCCTGCTGGTAGCTTGCCTCGACGCCGGCCTTGCCGATGTAGTCGGTGCCGCGGTAGTTCGCGGCAACTTCCATCTCCTCGAGCCGCTCCACATCGGCCGTGGTGATGCGCCCGATGTAGCCGACGACGTGCGAGGCGAGATCGCCGTGCGGGTATTGGCGGAACAGGCGCGCGCGGATGTCCGCGCCGGTGAAGCGCCAGCGGTTGGCGGCGATGCGCGCCACCTCCTCGTCGGTGAGCCGGGTGCGGATCGGCAGGCTCTCGGCGTTCTTCGTCTCCTGCAGGAGCTTCCTGAAGCGCGCGCGGTCGCGCGGCTGGATGTCGACGTAGGCCGCGAGCTGCGAGATGGTGGCCTCGAGATTGCGCACCTGCGCCGGGAAGATCTCCAGCGTGTAGGCGAGGTAATTGCGCGCCAGGACTTCGCCGTTGCGGTCGAGGATCAGCCCGCGGCTGGGCGGCAGCGGCACCACGGCGATGCGGTTCTCCTCCGCCATCGCGCTGTAGGCGTCGTGCTGCAGCACCTGCAGCCAGACGAAGCGCGCGAGCAGCAGCGCGAAGGCGATGAGTACCGCGAGCCCCGCCACGCCCAGGCGCAGCTGGAAGTCCTGCAGCTCGCGCGCGGTGTTGCGCAGCTCGGCGAATCTCACAGCGGCCTCGTCTCGTCGAGGGATCGCGGCCGGCGCTGCGGCAGTTGCAGCAGCCAGACGACCGCGGGCCACAGGAGCGTCGCCAGCGCCGGTCCGGCGAACAGCGACCATCCCGGGAACTCGGCGCCGGCCGCCAGGCGCACGCCGAGCGCGACGGCCTGCGCGCCTTCCAGCAGCAGCAGGACGTGCAGCGCCTGTCCCCACAGGTCGAACCACAGGATGCGGCGCGACAGCGCGATCCCCGCGAACGCGAGCGCCGAGTAGGCGAGCGCATGCTGCCCGAGCAGCACGCCGTTGCCGGCGTCCACCAGCAGCCCGAGCACCCAGGCGGTGCCCAGGCCTATGCGCCGCGGCTGGTGCACGCACCAGAAGGCGAGCGTCAGGGCGACAAAATCCGGCGTCAGCGCCACATCCGGCCAGGGCAGGAAATCCAGCAGCAGGGCGCCGACGAACGAGGCGACGATCGTGCCGGTGCGCACTGGCAGCAGCAGGTGCCGGGAACGGTCAGCGGCCATCGGCGACCGGCTTCTTCGCGCGCCGGCTCTTGGGGCCTTTGCGCTCTTCCGGGTCTTTCGGGTACTCGGCTTGGCCCGCCCCCGCCGACAGCACGAGCGCGTAGCGGCCGCGCTCCACGCCGGCCAGCGGCTGCGCCAGCACGCGCGCGAACGTGTAGGAGGCGTCGCGCTCGACGCGCACCACCGAGGCGACCGGCAGTCCGGCGGGGTACGTGCCGTCGATGCCCGAAGTCACCAGCACGTCGCCGTTCTCCACGTCGGCGGTGGCGGCCATGTAGCGCAATTCGAGCAGCCCCGAGCTGCCGCCGCCGAATGCGATCGCGCGCAGCCCGTTCCTCAGCACCTGCACCGGGATCGCCAGCCCCTTGTCGGTGAGCAGGGTCACCTCGGACACGAACGCGTGCGCGCGCGTGAGCTGGCCGATGACGCCGGCATCGTCCACCACCGCGCTGCCCGGCCGCAGGCCGTGCTGCGCCCCTCTGTCGACGATCACCTTGCGCGCGTAAGGGTCGCGCCCGGCGTACAGCACCTCCACGGGGATGGACTTGCGCTCCAGGCGCTCGGTGGCGCCGATCAGCCGCCGCAGGCTGCTCGCCTCTGCGTGCGCCGACTCGTAACGCTGCGCGTCGAGCGTCGCAACGAGCAGGCGCGCGCGCAGCGCCTCGTTCTCCTCGCGCAGCCGCGACTGGGTGGCGAAGAACCCCGCGGCGCCTTCGACGATCACCACCGGCAGGCGCGCGGCCTGCTGGATCGGGTAGGCGGCGAGCGCCAGCACCGAGCGCAGGCCCTCGGCGTAGCCGAAGCGCGCATCGAGCACCAGCAGGGCGAGGGACAGTGAAGCGAAGAACGCGAGCCGGACGAGGGGAGCGGGACCGCGAACGAAGAAAGGCGGGGGAGTGTGCTCCACGTCAGGGAAGGGAGGGCGGGCCCTTCACCCCTCGGTCAGTCGTTGGTGAAGATCGGGCCGAAGTGCTCCATCTTCTCGAGCGCCTTGCCCGAGCCGCGCACCACGCAGGTCAGCGGGTCGTCGGCGACGATCACCGGCAGGCCCGTTTCTTCCATGAACAGGCGGTCGAGGTCCCTGAGCAGCGCGCCGCCGCCGGTGAGCACCATGCCCTTTTCGGCGATGTCGGCGCCGAGCTCGGGCGGCGTCTGCTCGAGCGCGGACTTCACCGCGCCGACGATCTGGTTGAGCGGCTCGGTGAGCGCCTCCAGGATCTCGTTCGAGCTGATCGTGAAGCTGCGCGGGATGCCCTCGGCGAGGTTGCGGCCTTTGACTTCCAGCTCCTTCACCTCCGAGCCCGGGAACGCGGAGCCGATCTCCTTCTTGATCATCTCCGCCGTCGTCTCGCCGATCAGCATGCCGTAGTTGCGGCGGATGTAGTTGATGATCGCTTCGTCGAACTTGTCGCCGCCGACGCGCACCGAGCCCGAGTACACCATGCCGCCGAGCGAGATCACGCCCACTTCGGTCGTGCCGCCGCCGATGTCCACCACCATCGAGCCGGTGGCGTCGGCCACCGGCAGGTCGGCGCCGATCGCCGCGGCCATCGGCTCCTCGATCAGGTACACCTGGCCCGCGCCCGCGCCGATCGCGCTCTCGCGGATCGCGCGGCGCTCGACCTGCGTCGAGCCGCACGGCACGCAGATGATGATGCGCGGCGACGGCGAAAAGAGCTTGTTGTCGTGCACCTTCTTGATGAACTGCTTGAGCATCTGCTCGGTGATCGTGAAGTCGGCGATCACGCCGTCCTTCATCGGGCGGATGGCGACGATGTTGCCCGGCGTCTTGCCGAGCATCATCTTGGCTTCCCTGCCGACCGCCTGGATGGTCTTCTTGGCGTTGGGCCCGCCTTCCTGGCGGATGGCCACCACCGAGGGCTCGTCGAGCACGATGCCTTTGCCGCGCACGTAGATGAGCGTGTTGGCGGTGCCGAGGTCGATCGCGAGATCGTTGGAGAAATAGCTGCGCAGGAATCCGAACATGTCCGTGGTCTTCGCCCGTATCGTCGTAAGGCCTTAACTTTGTTCGCTAAGGCTGTGTCGCCAAAGGGCATATAATACCCGCAACCAAGGCCCCAGCAAGGCGGGAAGCGGGCTTCGAGCCACTTTTTTCCGCAGTGCAATGTCGCTCACCCGAGACCAGATCCGGCGCGTCGCCCAACTCGCACGCATCGCCCTGCCCGCGCAGGAGGCCGACGTCGTGCTGGAGCGCCTGAATCGCGTGCTGAGCATGATTGACCAGCTGCAGGCCGTGGACACCGAAGGCATCGAGCCGATGTCCCACGCGCTGGACGTGGTGCAGCCGCTACGTCCCGATGCCGTCACCGAGACAGACCAGCGTGCCGCGCTCCAGGCCGGGGCGCCGGCGGTCGAGGACGGCCTGTACCTGGTGCCGAAAGTGATCGAGTAAGTGCTCGATTCCACCCTCGGCGAGCTGCGGGCGGCGCTGGCCGGGCGCCGTGTGTCCAGCGTGGAGCTCACCGGGCTTTACCTGGCGCGCATCAGGGCGCTGAACCGGGCCACCAACGCCTTCATCTCGGTGGACGAGGAGATAAGCCTGGCGCAGGCCCGGGCAGCGGATGCGCGCCTGGCGCGCGGGGAGGCGGGGCCGCTGACCGGAATTCCGATCGCCCACAAGGACATCTTCTGCACCCGCGCCCTGCGTACCACCTGCGGCTCTCGCATGCTCGAGCACTACCGCAGCCCCTACGACGCGCACGTCGTGGAGCAGTTCGACCACGCGGGCGCCGTGGTGGTCGGCAAGACCAACATGGACGAGTTTGCGATGGGCTCGTCCAACGAGACTTCCTGGTTCGGCCCGGTGCGCAATCCCTGGGGCAAGGACCTGGTGCCGGGCGGGTCCTCGGGCGGGTCGGCGGTCGCCGTCGCCGCGCGCATGGCGCCCGCCGCCACGGGAACCGATACGGGCGGCTCGATCCGCCAGCCCGCCGCCCTCACGGGGGTCTGCGGGCTCAAGCCGACCTACGGCGTCGTCTCCCGCTACGGCATGATCGCGTTCGCCTCCTCGCTCGACCAGGCGGGCCCGATGGCGCGCTCGGCCGCGGATCTGGCGCCGCTGCTCAACGTGATGGCCGGTCACGACCCGCGCGATTCCACGAGCCTCGAGCGGCCCAGGGAGGATTACGCACGCGAGCTCGGGCTGGCGCTGCGCGGGCTGCGCATCGGCCTGCCCAGGGAATACTTCGGCGAGGGCACTGACCCCGGGGTTCTCGCCGCCGTGCGCGCGGCGATCGCCTGGTACGAAGCGCAGGGCGCGCGCACGGTGCCGCTCGAGCTGCCGAACACCGCGCTCGCGGTTGCGGTCTACTACGTGCTGGCGCCGGCCGAGGCTTCCTCGAACCTGTCGCGCTACGACGGCGTGCGCTACGGCCACCGCGCGCAGCAGTACGCGGATCTGCTCGACATGTACTGCCGCACGCGCGCTGAGGGCTTCGGCGCCGAAGTGCAGCGCCGGGTGCTGGTCGGCACCTACGTGCTGTCGCACGGCTACTACGATGCGTACTACCTGAAGGCGCAGAAGGTGCGCCGGCTGATCGCCCGCGATTTCGCCGCCGCGTTCGCGCAGTGCGACCTGATCATGGGGCCGACGACGCCGAGCACGGCGTTCGCCATCGGCGCGAAGACCGACGACCCGGTGCAGATGTACCTGAACGACATCTTCACCATCCCGGCGCCGCTCGCCGGGCTGCCGGCGCTGTCGATACCCTGCGGCTTCGACGCGCGCGGCCTGCCGGTCGGCCTGCAGCTCATGGGGCCGCACTTCTCGGAGGCGCGGCTGCTCGGCGCGGCGCATCGCTACCAGCAGGCGACGGACTGGCACCGGCGCGTGCCGTCGGAGACGCCGCTGTGAGGGGGCTCGCGGCGCTGGCGCTGCTCGCCGCAGCCTCCGCGGCGCTCGCCCAGGCCCAGGAGGAGGGCGGGCAGATGCACGAGCTGATCGGGCAGATGGGCGGGCGCGCGGCCACGCTGCAGATCTACGAGACCTCGCGACCGGACGGCTCTGCGCGGCTCACGGGCGAGTACTGGATCCTGACGCCCCTGCACCAGCGGTTCCTGGAAGGCGAGCGCAGCAAGCAGCTCGGCGTGACGTTCCTCAAGGAGGGCAACTCGCCGATCCTCTACGGCCGCCCGGGCACCGCCACGCTGCAGGGCATGTGGAGCGCCGGCGTGCTCCGCGGTACCCGCTTCGCCCCCGGCGGCCAGGAACGCGAGCGCTTCGAGTTCCAAGAGAAGTTTCCCGACATGCAGGGCTACAGCGTGGAGGCGCGCTGCGAGCTCGCCCAAGGGCGCTACGCCGCGACGCTCGAGCTCGCGGTCGAGCAGGGCCGGCTCAGGCGCCTGGACTGGCGCTCGCGCGTCGCGCCCTCGGGTCACGTGTGCGCCGTGGTCACGGAGGAGCAGCAGCCGTTCGACGGCGGCCTGCGCTTCGCCACCGGGCGCTGCCGCGTCACCCTGCGCGACCTGGGCGAGTTCGTGCGCGTGAGCGCGGAGAACTGCACCGAGGCCTGCGGCTCGCAGGCGTACCTCGAGCCGGTGCTGCTCGATCGGCGCGGCGGCTGCCAACTGATGCGGCCGCTGCAGAGGTGACGATGACCTGGGAGATCGTCGTCGGCCTCGAGACGCACGCGCAGCTCGCGACGCGCAGCAAGATGTTCTCGGGCGCCGCCACGGCGTTCGGCGCTCCGCCCAACGCGCAGGCCTGCGCGGTCGACGTCGCCTTGCCGGGCGTGCTGCCGGTGGCCAACCGCGCAGCCGTGGAGATGGCGGTCAAGTTCGGCCTGGCGGTCGGCGCGCGCATCCACCGGCGATCGGTGTTCGCGCGCAAGAACTACTTCTATCCCGACCTGCCCAAGGGCTACCAGATCAGCCAGTACGAGTTGCCCATCGTGCAGGGCGGCGTGCTCGCCATCCAGGCCGGGGACGGCGAGAAGACCATTCGCCTCACGCGCGCGCACCTCGAGGAGGACGCCGGCAAGTCCCTGCACGAGGACTTCCACGGCATGACCGGCATCGACCTCAACCGCGCCGGCACGCCGCTGCTGGAGATCGTGTCCGAGCCCGAGTTGCGCGGCGCGAAGGACGCGGTGGCCTATGCGCGCGCGCTGCACGCGCTGGTGCGCTGGATCGGCATCTGCGACGGCAACATGCAGGAAGGGTCCTTCCGCTGCGACGCCAACGTCTCGGTGCGCAGGACGGGAGACACGCGGCTCGGCACGCGCTGCGAGATCAAGAACCTCAACTCCTTCCGCTTCATGGAGCAGGCGATCGAGTTCGAGGCGCGCCGGCAGATCGACCTGCTCGAGGACGGCGGCGCGGTGGTACAGCAGACGCGCCTGTTCGACCCCGAGCGCGGCGAGACGCGCGCCATGCGCACCAAGGAGGAGGCGCACGACTACCGCTACTTCCCGGATCCCGACCTGCTGCCGCTGGTCGTGGCGGAGGCGGACGTGGAGGGAATCCGCGCCTCGCTGCCGGAGCTGCCGGAGGCGCGCCGCCAGCGCTTCGCGGCCATGGGGCTCGGTGCGCAGGATGCGCGCGCGCTGGTGGGCGCGCGCGAGCTGGCGGACTACTTCGAGGCCTGCGTCGCCGCGGCCGGCGCGGGCCAGGCCAAACTGTGCGCCAACTGGATCATCGGCGAGCTGGCCGGCGCGCTCAATCGGGCGGGACTGGACATCGCGCGCTCGCCGGTCCCGGCGCCGGGACTCGCGGCGCTGCTCGCCCGCGTGTCGGACGGCACGCTCTCGGGCAAGATGGCCAAGGAAGTGTTCGACGCGATGTGGGCGGGCGAGGGCGCGGCCGACGAGATCATCGCGCGCCGCGGGCTGAGGCAGATCTCGGACGCCGGCGCGCTGGAAAAGATCGTCGACGACGTGCTGGCGAAGAACGCCCGGCAGGTCGAGGACTACCGCGCTGGCAAGGACAAGGCGTTCAACTCGCTCGTCGGCCAGGTGATGAAGGCGACGCAGGGCAAGGCCAACCCCGCGCAGGTAAACGAGATCCTCAAGGCGCGCCTCGCGCGCTAGCGGGCTACTTGCCCTTGCCGGTCAGCTCGCGGTACTTGCGCTTTTCCTCGTCGTAGCGCGCGTTGATCTCGGCGGCTTCCTTCTTGCGCGTCTCCAGCAGCCGCTCCTGCAGCGACAGGTCGTAGGCCACCGCGCGAAGGTCCTGCAGCAGCCTGGCGGGCATGTCGGCCGAGCTCTTGTACTTGGCCTGCTCCTTGTCGAGCTGCTCCTGGCGCTGCTTGAGCCGGCCGATCGTCGCCTGCACCTGCGAGGCCGCGGCGCGGTTGTCGGCCAGCGCGCGCTGGCGCACGCGCTCGATGTCGCCCTCGTCGGCGTAGGTCTGCAGCAGCGCCTGGTCGCGGCGCGCCTGGACCTGCGCCTGGCGCGCGGCCTCCTTCTTCGCGGCCTCGGCCTCGGCGGCCTTCAGCTCCTCGGCCTCCTTCGCCGCCTTCTGCTCCGGCGTGAGCGGCGGGTCGATGCGAAACAGCACCGTGCCCTGCGACGAGAGCGCCTCGACCAGCTCGCCGTTGCATTGCGGCGGGATGGTCGAGCCGTAGTACTTGCGCCCGGCCTTGGTGACGCAGCGGTAGGAGCGCACCTGCGCGCGCAGCTTGTCCATGCGCGCCTTCTCCATCGCGGCCTCGGACTTGGGCTGCG
Organism: Betaproteobacteria bacterium; assembly: GCA_029883975.1. Classification (GTDB taxonomy): domain Bacteria; phylum Pseudomonadota; class Gammaproteobacteria; order Burkholderiales; family SG8-39; genus JAABQT01. Next base: position 11,988 of record JAOUIL010000002.1, on the reverse strand, counting down.
CCAGCGCCGCGTCGGGCGCCGCCGCGAGCGCAAGCAGCGCGCACGCGGCCAGCAGCGGCATGCGGAACATCGCGACCCCCCGGGGAGCGGTCATCGGCGCGATTCTAACCCTGCTAAAATCCGCCCGCTTCCCATGCATTCCGCCGACCGCGCGTTCATCGCCGAGACCACCGCGAAGATGCTGCTCGAGGTGAAGGCGGTGCTCTTCTCCGAGGGCAAGCCCTTCACCTTCACCTCCGGCTGGGCGAGCCCGGTGTACATCGACTGCCGCAAGCTGATCTTCTATCCGCGCATCCGGCGCCAGCTGGTGGAATTCGCCGACGCGACGCTGGCGCGCGACGCGGGCCTCGAGCAGTTCGACGTCGTCGCGGGCGGCGAGACCGCGGGCATCCCCTATGCGGCGTGGCTCGCCGATCGCCTCGGGCTGCCGATGCAGTACATCCGCAAGAAGCCCAAGGGGTTCGGCCGCAACGCGCAGATCGAGGGCGACATCCGCGAGGGCGCACGCACGCTGCTGGTCGAGGACCTCACCACCGACGGCCGCTCGAAGATCAACTTCTGCAAGGCGCTGCGCGACGCCGGGGCGGTGGTCGAGCACGTGTTCGTCAACTTCTACTACGACATCTTCCCGGAGTCGAAGAAGGTGATGGACGAGCTCGGCGTGCGCCTGCACCACCTGGCGACGTGGTGGGACGTGCTCGCGGTCGTCAAGCAGGGCAACTACCTCGCTGCCGCGCAGATCGCGCAGGTGGAGAAGTTCCTGCACGCGCCGGCCGAGTGGTCGGCGGCGCACGGCGGTGCGTCGAGCTTTCCCTCCTCTTGAGGGTAGTAACTCTCAACGTCAACGGCATCAGGTCCGCGGCCCGCAAGGGGCTGTACCGCTGGCTTGGCGCGCAGAAGGCCGATGTCGTCTGCCTGCAGGAGATCAAGGCGCACGACGGCGACCTCGACGCCACGATGCGCGCGCCGCGCGGCCTGCACGCCTGCTTCTCGCATGCCGACAAGAAGGGCTATGCGGGCGTCGCGCTCTACAGCCGCGTGCGCCCGGACGCGGTGCGCGACGGGTTCGGCATCAAGGAGTTCGACGACGAGGGGCGCTATCTGGAGGCGCGCTTCGGCAAGCTGTCGATCGTCTCGCTCTATCTGCCCTCGGGCTCGAGCGGCCCGCATCGCCAGGCCTCCAAGTACCGCTTCCTCGACGCGTTCCTGCCGCACCTGAAGAAGCTGAGAAGGAGCGGCCGCGAGGTGATCCTGTGCGGCGACTGGAACATCGCGCACCAGGAGATCGACCTGAGAAACTGGCGCTCCAACCAGAAGAACTCGGGCTTCCTGCCCGAGGAGCGCGCTTGGCTGACGCGAGTGTTCGACGAGCTGGGCTTCGTCGACGTGTTCCGGCGCCTGAACCGGAAGCCGGACCAGTACACCTGGTGGTCGAACCGCGGCCAGGCCTGGGCGAAGAACGTCGGCTGGCGCATCGACTACCAGATCGCCACGCCGGGCATCGCCGCCCGGGCGCGGCGCGAGTCGATCTACAAGAAGAAGCGCTTCTCCGACCACGCGCCGCTGACGATCGACTATGACGCCCGGCTCTAGCCGGCTGCGCGACAGCCTCCGACCCTACCTGGAGCGCGCGCCGCTCGCGGCGCTGTTTCTTGGCATCTCCTCCGGCTTCGCCTTCGCCATGATCGGCGCGACGCTGACCACGCGCCTTGCCCAGCACGGCATCAGCAAGGGCGCGGTGACGGCTTTCGCGCTCACCTTCCTCGCCTACAACCTGAAGTTCCTGTGGGCGCCCGTCGTCGACAACTTCCGCCTGCCACTGATCGGCCGCTTCGGCCAGCGGCGCAGCTGGCTGTGGCTGGTCGGCGTGCTGGTGATGGCCGCGGTCGCCTGGCTCGGCTTCGCCGATCCGCAGGAGTCGCTGCTCCTCGTCGCGGCCGCGGCGGTCGCCGTGGGTGTCGCGGGGGCCACGTTCGACATCGTCATCGACGCCTACCGCATCGAGCTGCTCGAGCCGCGGCAGCTCGGTGCCGGCTCCGGCATGTCGCAGTACGGCTGGCGCATTGGCGCCGCCGCGGCGGGGGGGCTTGCCCTCGTCCTCGCCCAGCAGCTCGGCTGGGCCGCGGCGTATGTCGCCTGCGCCGCGTTCGCCTTGCCGGCGATGATGGTCGGGTTGCTGATGGGCGAGCCGCGGCGCCATCGCGAGCCCGTCGCGCCGCACGGTCTGCTGGAAGCGGTGCAAGCCTATTTCAGCCCCCTGGCCGAGTTCCTGCGGCGACAGGGAGCGCTGGTCGTGCTGCTGTTCGTCCTGATCCACAAGATCGGCGACACGCTCGCCAACCTGACGCTGCGGCTGCTGTTCGAGAGCCTCGGCTTCAGCAACGGCGAGATCGCGTTCTACGACGTCGGCGTGGGCTTCGTCGCGCTGCTGGCCGGCATTTTCGCGGGCGGCATCCTCTACGTGCGGCTGGGGATGAAGCTCTCCGTGCTGGTGAGCCTGATACTGATGGCGGTGTCGAACCTCAGCTTCGCGGCGCTCGCCGCCATCGGGCATAGCAACCTCGGCATGGCGGCGGCGGTCGGCTTCGAGAACTTCGCGAGCGGCATCGGCGGCGTGACGGTCGTCGCCTATCTCTCGGCCCTGTGCAACCTGCGCTTCACCGCGACGCAATACGCGCTGCTTTCGGCGCTGGCCAGCATCGCGGGACGCTTTCTCACCGGAACCACGGCCGGCGGCCTCATCGAGGCCATGGGCTACGTGAACTTCTACCTGCTGACCACGCTGGTCGCATTGCCGGGCGTGATCCTGTTCTGGCTCATGATCCGCTCCGGGCTTGCCGACCTGTCGATCGGCTCGGCGGGCCGGGTGGGCGAGGGCGGCGCGCGCTAGGACTCGCGCGGGAGGAACCGGATGAGAAGGCGGCAACGCGGGCTGGGCTGGCTCGGATCGCTGGTGGTGCTGGCGCTCGCCGTGGGCGCCGGGTACTACCTGTACAAGGAAATGGTGATCGGCGACGACACGCCGAGCTGCGCCGTCCAGCAGAACGAATGCCTGCAGATCTGCCGGCGGACGTCGGCCGACAGCGCGTCGGCGCAGGCTTGCCAGGAGGCCTGCCGGCGCGAGGCCGACGTTTGCGCGGCGAGGCGCTAGCGCGCGCTCAGGGCTGGAGCTGCGCCCGCACCTCTCCGCCCCTGTGCTTGGCGCTGTGCACGTTGACGTAGAGCTCGCCCGCCTTGAGCGCCTTCATCTGCGACTCGGTGAGCTTGCGGCCCGCCGGCACGCTGTAGGTGTCGCCGTTCTTGGCGAGCGGCACGATGACCGGGCCATTCCTGCCCTTGGCACCCAGGTGGATGTGCGCTGCCGTGCCCGCGATGTCCTTGGTGGTCACGCTGCCAGTGATCGTGCCGTCGTCGGCGACGCGGAAGCTGCCGCTGCCGGTCGCCGAAGTCTTGACCGGCGGCACTTCTTCGGCGCCGCTCAGACTGACACTGATCGCGCCGCTGCCCGGCATCCAGTCGGGCATCTGCTTCTGCATGTCCGCGCAGCCCGCCAGGGCGATCACCGCAGTGACCGCCCAGACTCCCGCAGTGGTTCTGCTCATCTGCTGATCCTCCTGATTTCGCATTCTTGGAAACTGCCGGGCCGATGCTGCGCCGGAGGGGCGCCTTCGGTCAATCCCCGCGCCGGAACTAGTACCTGCGGCTGCTATACTTCCGCCCCCCAGCAGTACTTCTCGTGGAGACCGCAATGAACAAGTTCCTTCTCGCCGCCTGCGCGGCGATGACTCTCGGCATCGCGCATGCCCAGCAACCCCCGGCACCCAAGGCCATGGAGGTGAAGGCCGTCGGCGAGGGCAAGGCCGCCGGTGCGCGCGTGCTCGAGATTCGGGCGGTGGTCGTCGGCCTGGACAAGGCGGCGCGCAGCATCGACCTGAAGGCGGCCAACGGCCGGGTGACGACGGTCTTCGCCAGTGACGAGGTGAAGAACTACGACCAGATCCAGCTCGGCGACCAGGTCGTGGCGCGCTTCATGCAGTCGCTGACCCTCGAGTTGAAGAAGGGCGGCACGGGAATCATGGAGCGCACCGACTCGAAGGACATGGTGAGCGCGAAGCCCGGCGAGCGGCCCGGCGTCGCCGTGGGCCGGCAGGTCCACGTGATCGCGAACGTGGTCGCGGTGAACAAGAAGGCGATGACCGTGACGCTCAAGGGCCCCAAGGGCAACTACGTCGACCTGCAGTTGCAGGACCCCAAACAGCTCGCGCGAGTGAAGAAGGGCGACCAGGTCGAGGCGGTGTTCACCGAGGCGGTGGCGCTGACGGTGGAGCCGGCGCCCAAGCCGGCCGCGGGCAAGTAGCCGCTACGCAGTGACGCGATAGACCGCGATGCTGCCGAAGAGATTCGGCAGCACGCGCACGGCGCGGCCGCGGTGCAGGACCGCGCGCTCGAGGATGCGCGCCCCGAGCCGCGCGCACAGGTCCTCGAAGTCCGCCAGCGTGCACAGGTGCACGTTCGGCGTGTCGTACCACTGGTGCGGCAGCTCTTCGGACACCGGCATGCGGCCGAGGAGCACCTGCAGGCGGTCGCGCCAGTGGCCGAAGTTGGGAAACGACACGATCACCTCGCGTCCCACGCGCAGCATCTCGCGCGTGAGTTGCTCGATGCGATGGATGGTCTGCAGCGTCTCCGAGAGGATCACGTAGTCGAAGGACGCGTCGTGGAAGAGCGCGAGCCCCGACTCCAGGTCGAGCTGCAGGACGTTGACGTCGTTCCTCATGCTGGCGAGCACCTCGGCGTCGTCGATCTCCACGCCGTAGCCGTGCGCCTGGTGGTTGTCCCAGAGGTGCTTGAGCAGCGAACCGTCGCCGCAGCCGAGATCGAGCACCCGCGCGCCGGGGGCCACCCAGCGGGCGATCGCTTCGAGGTCGGGGCGCGTCACAGCTCGATGTTCCCGAAGTAGGCGGCGAGCGCGCCGTGGTAGCGCGGATCCTCGAGCAGGAACGCGTCGTGCCCGCCGGGCGCGTCCAGCTCCAGATACGACACGATGCGCCGGTTGTCGAGCAGCGCCTTCACCATGGCGCGCGAGCGCGCCGGCGCGAAGCGCCAGTCGGACTTGAAGGACACCACCAGGAACGCGGCCCGCGCGCGTGCGAAGGCCGCCGACAGGTCGCCGCCGAAATCGCCCGCCGGGTCGTAGTAGTCCAGCGCCTTGGTGATCCTGAGGTAGGTGTTGGCGTCGAAGTAGGTCGAGAACTTGTCGCCCTGGTAGCGCAGGTAGCTCTCGATCTCGAAGTCGACGTCGAAGTCGAAGCCGGGCGCCGCGCGGCGCAGCACGCGGCCGAACTTCTCCATCATCGCGTCGTCCGACAGGTAGGTGATGTGCCCGATCATGCGCGCGATGCGCAAGCCCCTGCGCGGCACCACGCCGTGCTCGTAGTAGTGCCCGCCGTGGAAGTCGGGATCGGTCATGATCGCCTGGCGCGCCACCTCGTTGAAGGCGATGTTCTGCGCCGAGAGCTTGGGCGTGGAAGCGATGACCAGCGAATGCCGTACGCGCTCGGGGCAGGCGAGCGCCCACTGCAGCGCCTGCATCGCGCCGAGCGACCCGCCGATCACCGCGGCGAAACGCTCGATGCCCAGGTGATCGGCGAGGCGCGCCTGCGCCGCCACCCAGTCCTCGACCGTCACCACCGGAAAGTCCGCGCCGTAGGGCTTGCCGGTGGCGGGGTTGACCGAGGCAGGGCCGGTCGAGCCGAAGCAGCCGCCGATGTAGTTGTTGCCGATGACGAAGAAGCGGTCGGTGTCGAGCGGCTTGCCGGGGCCCACGAGGTTGTCCCACCAGCCGACGTTGTCCGGGTCGCTTGCGTAGCTGCCGGCGACGTGGTGCGAGGCATTGAGCGCGTGGCAGACGAGCACGGCGTTCGAGCGGGCGGCGTTCAGCCTGCCGTAGGTCTCGTACATGAGCTCGAAGCGCGGGATCTCGGCGCCGCTCCGGAAGCGGAAAGGCTGCTCGAATACCGCGCGCTGCGCTTCGACGATGCCGACCGAGCCGGGCACCCCGCCTCCACGAAAGAAAAAGCCCGTTCAGCTTGCGCGAGAACGGGCCGTCGGGAACCGGTCTCTTTAGCGGTATTTGTAGAGCGCCCGCAAGCTGAACGTCAAATCGGCGCTGCGCGGGAGATTATAGCCGAGCCGCGCCGCTCGCGGCCAAGGCGTCGACCTGCGCGTCGCTGTAGCCCGCCTCCCTGAGCACCTCGCGCGTGTGCTCGCCGAAGCGCGGCGCGTGGCGCCGGTACTCGGGCGCGGTCTCCGACCACTCGGAGGGCACCTTCATCGACAGGAGCCGGCCCTCGCTCGGGTGCTCGACCGGCGTGAAGTAGCCGATTGCCGCCAGGTGCGGATCGCGCAGGATGTCCTCGAGGCTGTTCATGCGCTGCACCGGGATGTCGGCCTGCTCCAGCGCCGCAAGCCACTCGTCGGTGGTGCGCTTGTGCATCTCGTCGGCGACGAAGCTGTAGACGGCGTCGAAGTTCTGGCTGCGCCCCTCGGCCGAGGCGAAGCGCGGGTCGCCTTCGAGCTCGGCGCGACCGACCAGCTCGAAGAAGCTCTTCCAGTGCTTGTCGTTGTAGATGAGCGCGCAGACGTAGCCGTCCTTCGTCTCGTAGGGCCGGCGGTAGGGGGTGAGCATGCGCCGGTAGCCGCCGTCGCCCAGCTGCGGCACGAAGGTGAAGCCGCCCAGGTGCTCGCCGAGCACCGACTGCAGCAGGCTCTCGAACATCGGCACGTCCACGCGCTGGCCCTTGCCGGTCCGCTCGCGCGCGTACAGCGCGGCGCTGACGGCGTTCGCCGTGTGCAGCCCGACCGAGCGGTCGGCGATGATCACCGGCGTGTAGCGCGGCGACTCCGCCCCCGCCTCGCGCGCGAGCCAGGGCAGCCCCGCGGCGCCCTGGATCAGGTCGTCGTAGGCGGCCTTCGCCGCGTAGGGGCCGTTTTGGCTGTAGCCGAAGCAGCCGACGTAGACGATGCGGGGATTCACCGCGCGCACGTCATCGTAGCCGAGCTTCAGGCGCGCCATCGCCTGCGGGCGGATGTTGTAGACCAGCACGTCGGCCCGCGCCGCGAGCGCCAGGCACGCTTCGCGCCCCTCGGGCTTCTTCAGATCGAGGACGATGCCGCGCTTGTTGCGGTTGGCGTTGAGGAAGATATGCCCCATGCCCTTGGAGCGGAACGGCCAGGCGAAGCGCATGATGTCGCCCTCGGGCGGCTCGACTTTCACCACGTCGGCGCCGAAGTCGGCGAGGATCTGCGTGGCGTACGGGCCCATCACCACGGTGGTGAGGTCGAGCACGCGCACGCCGTCGAGCGGTCCGGGCATCGTCGGTTCCTTCAGGCGTTCAGTCGGGCGAGCAGCTCGCGCGTCTTCGCCGGGTCGCTCGAGCGCAGGATCTTCTGCGCGGCGCCTTGCACGGCGGCGAGCTCCGTGCGCAGCACGCGCTCCTTGACGGCGAGCAGCTGCGCCGGGTGCATGGAGAAGCTGCGCAGTCCGAAGCCGAGCAGCAGGCGCGTGAGCGCGAGCTCGCCGGCCATCTCCCCGCACACCGCGATCGGCGTGCGGCCGCGGTTCGCGGCGTGGATGACATGCGCGACGAGTTGCAGCACCGCCGGGTGCAGCGGATCGTACAGGTGCGCCACCGCGTCGTCGGTGCGGTCGATGGCGAGCGTGTACTGGATCAGGTCGTTGGTGCCGAGCGACAGGAAATCGAGCCGCTTCATGAACATCGGCAGCGCGAGCGCCGCCGCGGGAATCTCGATCATGCCGCCGACCTGCACCCTCGGGTCGTAGGGCACGCCGCGCGCGTCGAGCTGCCCCTTCGCCTGGCGCACGAAGGCGAGCGCCTGGTCCACCTCGTGCACGTGCGCCACCATCGGCAGCAGGATCCTCACCTGGCCGTGGTGCGAGGCGCGCAGGATGGCGCGCAGCTGCACGAGGAACACGTGCGGCTCGGAAAGGCAGTAGCGGATGGCGCGCAGGCCGAGCGCGGGGTTGGGCATCGACTCGACGTGGCCGTCGAGCGCCTTGTCGGCGCCGATGTCGAGCGTGCGGATCACCACCGGCTTGGCGCGCATGCGGCGCGCGACCTCGCGGTAGGCCTCGAACTGCTCGTCCTCGCCAGGCTGGTCGCGCCGGTTCATGAACAGAAACTCGGTGCGGAACAGGCCGATGCCCTCGGCGCCCGCGTCGTGCACCTGCTCGAGGTCCTGCGGCAGCTCGATGTTGGCGAGCAGCTCGATTGCGGTGCCGTCGAGCGTCGCCGCGGGCGTGCTCTTCAGGCGGCCGAGCTTCTTGCGCTCCAGCTCGTGCTGCGACTGGCGCAGCCGGTACTCGGCGAGCACCAGCGGATCGGGGTTGACCACCAGCACGCCCTGGATGCCGTCCACCACCAGCATCTCGCCCTCGCGGATCATGTGGCGGGCGTGATGCAGCCCGACCAGGGCGGGGATGTTGAGGCTGCGCGCGAGGATCGCGGTATGCGAGGTGACGCCGCCCACGTCGGTGACGAAGCCGCCGTATTCGTGCCGCTTGAACAGCAGCATGTCCGCCGGCGACAGGTCGTGCGCCACGACGATCAGCTTGTGCTCCTCGGCGCGCGGCGGCTCGGGCTGCGCCTTGTCGCCGATCAGCGCCTTCAGCACGCGCTCGACCACCTGCTGCATGTCGGCGCTGCGCTCGCGCAGGTAAGGATCCTCGATGCGCTCGAACTGCTCGCCGAGCGTCTCCATCTGCTGCACCAGCGCCCATTCGGCGTTGCAGCGCTGCGCGCGGATGATGTCGCGCGGGGCGTGCGACAGCGAGGAGTCGTCCAGGATCATGCGGTGCAGCTGCAGGAAGGCGCCGAACTCGGCGGGCGCGTCGGACGGGATCTGGTGCTCGAGCTGCGCCAGCTCCTGCTTGGCGCGTACGATGGCGGCGTCGAAGCGGAAGATCTCCCCCGGCACCGCCGACGCCGGGATCTCGTAGTGCGCAACCTCGAGCCGCGCCGAAGACACCAGGTGCGCCCGGCCGATGGTGATGCCCGAGGAGACGCTCGAGCCGTGCAGGACGAAGTTCATTCCCCTTCGCCGAAGCGGTCGGCGATCAGCACGCGGATCGCCGCCAGCGCGGCTTCGGCGTCGGCGCCCACGGCCTCGACCGTGATGCTCGCGCCCTTGCCTGCGGCGAGCATCATCACGCCCATGATGCTCTTGGCGTTCACGCGGCGCCCGCTGCGCGACAGCCACACCTCGCTCTGGAAGCCGCTCGCCACCTGCGTGAGCTTGGCCGAGGCGCGCGCGTGCAGGCCGAGCTTGTTGACGATGACGAGCTCAGCGCTGGGCACCGCAGCTGTCCGTATTCATGTGCACCACGCCCTCGGCGCCGCCGGACAGCGCGCGCTGCACCGCCGCCGGCAGCGAGCCGTTGCGCCGCGAGAGCACGCGCACCAGCATCGGCAGCGACACGCCGGCGACGCCCTCGACGCGGCCGTCGGCGAGCAGGCGCGCGGCCACGTTGCAGGGGGTGGCGCCGTACATGTCGGTGAGCACGAGCACGCCGGCGCCGGCGTCGACGCTTGCCGCCAGCGCGCGCGCCCGGTCGAGCAGCGCGTCGGGCTCCTCGCCGCGCGACACACCGAGCGTCGCCACCCGCGCCTGCCGGCCGCCGAGGATCTGCTCGGCGCTGGCGAGCAGCGTCTCGCCGATGGCGCCGTGCGAGATGACGAGCACGCCGATCATCGCGCGACCTTTTGCTCCAGGGCGGCGATGAACGTCTCGCCGGCGTCGTAGCCGGTCTGGTCGAGGATCTCGCGAAAGCAGGTCGGGCTGGTGACGTTCACCTCGGTCAGCCAGTCGCCGATCACGTCCAGGCCGACGAACAGCAGGCCGCGCGCGGCGAGCGCGGGACCCAGCGCCTCGGCGATCTCGCGGTCGCGCGCCGACAGCGGCTGGGCGACGCCGCGCGCGCCGGCGGCGAGATTGCCGCGCGTCTCGCCCGCCTTGGGAATGCGCGCCAGGCTGTACGGCGCCACCTTGCCGTCGATCAGGATGATGCGCTTGTCGCCGTCGCGGATCTCCGGGATGAAGCGTTGCGCCATCACCGTGCGCGCGCCTGCCTGCGTCATGATCTCGACGATCACGTTGCGGTTGGGGTCGTCGGCGCGCACGCGGAAGATGTTCTCGCCGCCCATCACGTCCAGCCGCTTGATGACCACGTCGCGCTCGGCGTCGATGAACGCATGCAGCCGCGCGGCCTCGCGCGTCGCCAGCGTGGGCGTCATGAAGCGACCGAACTCGGCGATCGCCAGCTTCTCGTTGTGGTCGCGGATCGCTCCGGGCGCATTGAACACGCGCGCGCCCTCGCGCTCCGCCGCCGACAGCAGCCACGTGCTGGTGACGTACTCGAGGTCGAACGGCGGGTCCTTGCGCATCAGCACCGCGTCGAACTCGGCGAGGCGGCGCTCGGCGTGGCCGTCCGCGCGGTACCAGTCCTCGTCGTTGTCGGTGAGGTGCAGGCGCGTGGCGCGCGCCGACACGTGGCCGCCGAGCAGCGCGAGCGCCGGCTGCGTGCACACGTGCACCTGGTGCCCGCGGCGCTCGGCCGCGCGCATCATCGTGACCGTCGTGTCCTTGTAGGCCTTGAGCTCTTCCGGCGGGTCGATGATGAAGAGCAGGTTCACGGCGCGCGCGCCGCCGGGGCCGGCGGCCGGTGGGCTACTTCTTGGCCGCGGGCGCGGCCGGCTCCTTCAGGTTGCCGCCGGACTGGTTCGCCATGTAGACGATCGCGCGCGCCAGATCGTCATCCGACAGGTCGGGCACGCCGCCGCGCGGCGGCATGGCGCCCAGGCCCTTGATGGCGTCGGCCAGCAGTCCCTTCAGTCCGGTCTTGATGCGCGGCGCCCACGCCGCGTTGTCGCCGATCCTGGGCGCGTTGGCGACGCCCGCCTGGTGGCAGGCGGCGCAGGCGCTCTTCACGATCTCCTCGCCCGAGCGCGGGCCCGCCGCCGCACCGCCCGCGGCGCCGAACTCGACGCGCCCGACCGGCCGGATGCGCGCCGTGATCGCCTCGGGCGACAGCGCCGCGGGATCGGCGCTCGGCCGGTTGAGCACCAGCGTGACGAGCAGCAGGATGCCGATGATCGGCACCAGGAAGGCGAGCAGCACGACCACGATCAGCTGCTGCGGCGTCTTGATGAACGAGGAATGGTCTTCTTGCGTCATGCGGCGTGGCCTGCGTGCTGGGATAAAGGTATGATTTTAGCTTGAATGCGCCCGTAGCTCAGCGGATCAGAGTATTGGCCTCCGAAGCCAAGGGTCGTGGGTTCGAATCCCGCCGGGCGCGCCAGCATTCCTAGCGCGGCCGCGTCAGCCACGCGATCGCCAGCCCTGCCGCCGCCAGCACGACACCGCCGAGCGAAAGCTGCACGTGGCTCAGCCCGAGCTCGCCGCCGCCGGGCATGGCCATCGTGAGCCCGCCCGCGAACACGAGCAGGCGCGCGGCCCATCCGCCGGCGTTGCGCGCCACCGTCCCCAGGCCGAGCAGGTAGCCCTCGAGCGCCGCGGCGATGAGCGCGAGGCCGATCACCGCGGTGCCGACCACCACGAGGATTTCCCACGGCGAGCCGCGCAGGATGAGCGCGGGATTGAGCACGAAGAAGAACGGCACGAAGTACATGGCGGCGCCCAGGCGCATCGACTGCAGCCCGACTTCCATGGGGCGCGCCTTGGCGATGCCGGAGGCGACGAACGCGGCGAGCGCCACGGGCGGCGTGATGAACGACACCATGCCCCAGTACAGCATGAACAGGTGCACCGCGATCGGATCGAAGCCCGCGCTGACCAGCGGCGGCGCGAGCACGATGGCGAGGAAGATGTAGCAGGCCGTGATGGTCATGCCCATGCCGAAGATGAAGCTGGTGATCGCGCCCATCACCAGCAGCACGTAGATGTTGTTGC